>DASUEK010000326.1:0-3074 GCA_036275115.1 Permianibacter sp.
AAAAAAGTGTCTTGGCCAATCAGTGCAGACTGTCGAGCAACCATTGCAGTGCGTACTCCAGCGCCTGCTCGCGCACCGCCGCCCGCTCACCACTGAACTGCTGCACGCGTGCTTCCACCGCCACGCCTTTGCGCGCCAGACCAAACCAGACCGTGCCGACCGGCTTGGCATCACTGCCGCCATCCGGTCCGGCAATGCCGCTGACGCTGATCGCGATATCGGCCTTGCTGCGCGCCAGCGCGCCAAACGCCATTGCCATCACGGTTTCACTGCTGACCGCGCCGAAGGTGTTGAGCGTATCGGCCGGCACGCCGAGCAGTTGTTGCTTGGCGTCATTGCTGTACGTAACAAAGCCGCGATCAAACCAGCGCGAGCTGCCCGGCAATGCGGTGCAGGCCGCCGCGATAAGGCCGCCGGTGCAGGATTCAGCAGTCGCCAGCCACATGCCATTGGCCGTCAACAACCGGGCCAGACTGGCCACTTGTTGAGCAATGTCGTGGTCGGTATCCCGGGTTAGCGCCGGGTGCACATCAGGCGTTTGCACAGTGCATGTCCTTGCGTCGCCCGAACGGTGGGCGACTACGGTGATTCGTATTGGGTTGGGCCGGCGCTGCCAGTAGAATGCCGACGATGACGACGACCACACTCCCCCCGATGCCGGATCTGTCCGGCCACACGCCCATGATGCAGCAGTATCTGCGCATCAAGGCGGCTCATCCGCAGCATTTGCTGTTTTACCGGATGGGCGATTTCTACGAGCTGTTTTACGACGACGCCGCCACTGCCGCACAGGCGCTGGACATCACACTGACCAAGCGCGGTGCCTCCAATGGCGACCCGATCCCGATGGCCGGCGTGCCCTGGCATGCCATGGAGCCCTACCTCGCCCGGCTGGTGAAACAAGGTTTCACGGTTGCCATCTGCGAGCAGCTCGGCGATCCGGCGCTGAGCAAGGGACCGGTCGAGCGCGGCGTGGTCCGCATTGTCACCCCCGGCACGCTGTCCGACGAGGAGCTGCTCGACGAGCGCCGCGACAACCTGATTCTAGCGATCACGCAAAGGTCTGACCACCGCAGCAGCGGTACGCACTTTGGCGTTGCCACGCTCGAATTGGCAAGTGGCCGTTTCGCATTAAGCCAGCCGCGCTCGCTGCCCGAGCTTTGCGCCGAGCTGCACCGGCTGCAACCGGCCGAACTGCTGCTGGATGAAACCCTGTACGAACTGCCGCTGCCACCGCTTGGCGCCCGCCGGCTCTGCCCGGCCTGGCAGTTCGACCCGGTCTCGGCGCGCGATGCACTGCAGCGCCATTACCACGTCCGCAACCTCGACGGCTTTGGCCTCGCCGCCGAATCCGGCACAGTCGAAGCTGCGCTCGGCGCTGCCGGCGCGCTGCTGCAATACGCCAAGGAAACCCAGAAAACCGCGCTGCCGCACCTGCGACCGCCGACCTTCGAGCACGGCGACGATGCCCTGCAGCTCGACCCGGCCACCCGCCGCAACCTGGAACTGTCCGAAACCATCCGCGGTGACGACAGCCACACCTTGCTGCAAGTGCTCGACCGCACCGTCACCGCGATGGGCACGCGACTGCTGCGGCGCTGGCTGCACCGGCCGCTGTCACAACGCGCCGCCATCGAGCAGCGGCTGGATGCCGTCGAGGCGCTACTTCATTCTTCGCAGCTTGCCGAGGTTCGCACCGCGCTGAAATCGGTCGGCGATCTGGAACGTGTGCTGGCGCGTATCGCGCTCGGCTCGGCACGCCCGCGTGATCTGGTCCGGGTGCGCGAAGCCACTCGGGCGCTGCCGGAATTGCTCGCGGTCTTGCACGCCATCCCGAGCACAACGCCTAACAACAGTCTGCGGCAACTGACCAGCGGCCTGCGCGCGTTCCCCGATGTCGAGGCACTGCTGACCCGCGCCATTGCCGAGCAACCGTCCGGCCTCGTGCGCGATGGCGGCGTCATCGCCGCTGGTTATGATCACGAGCTCGACGAACTGCGCGAACTGTCCGAAGGTGTCGACGGTTTCCTCGAACGCATCGAAGCCGAAGAACGCGCCGCCACCGGCATTGGAACACTCAAAGCCGGTTTCAATCGCGTGCACGGTTTCTATCTGGAAATCTCGCGCGGTCAGGCCCATCTGGCGCCGGCACATTACCGCCGTCGGCAAACGCTGAAAAACGCCGAGCGCTTCATCACCGACTCTTTGTCAGCACAGGAAGAGCGCGTGCTGCGCGGCAGCGAGCGCGCCCTGCAGCGCGAAAAAGAACTGTACGAAAACCTGCTGGCGACGCTGCGCACGGATCTGCCGGCACTGCAAGCCTGCAGCGATGCGCTCGCCACGCTCGACGTGCTGCAGTCGCTGGCCGATCGCGCCGGCACGCTCAATTACCGCCGGCCGCTGCTGCGCGACGAGCCAGGCATCGTGATCCGCGGCGGCCGCCACCCAGTTGTGGAGCAGTTCATCAACGAACCGTTTGTGGCCAACGACACGGTGCTGAACAGCGAGCGGCGCAGCCAGATCATCACCGGCCCGAACATGGGCGGCAAATCGACCTACATGCGCCAGACCGCGCTCATCACCCTGCTCGCCCACGTCGGCAGTTTCGTGCCGGCCGACAGCGCCGAGATCGGTCTGGTCGATCGCATCTTCACCCGCATCGGCGCCAGCGATGATGTCGCCGGCGGCGCTTCGACCTTCATGGTCGAGATGAACGAAACCGCCAATATCCTGCACCATGCCAGCGCCCGCAGCCTCGTACTGCTCGACGAGATTGGTCGCGGCACCAGCACCTACGACGGCCTCGCGCTGGCCTGGGCCTGCCTCGAACATATCCACGTAAACATCGGGGCCTTGACACTGTTCGCGACCCATTACTTCGAGCTGACCCGCTTGCCGGAGCAGCAGCCGGGCATGGTCAACCTGCACGTCAGCGCGACCGAGCACGGCGATTCGGTGGTATTCTTGCACGCCATCGAGGAAGGCCCGGCCAACCGCAGTTACGGCATTCATGTCGCACAACTGGCTGGTTTGCCGCTCGCCGTTGTCGCCCGCGCCCGCGCCCATCTGGGCCA
>DASUEK010000327.1:0-3622 GCA_036275115.1 Permianibacter sp.
TATGCCAACCTTCCTTTACCATGTCAGCGGCGAGTATGCGATGGTAAAGGCAGCGGCAGAAAAGGGTTGGATCAACGAAAAAGCGATCGTGTTGGAGTCGATGCTGTCGGCGCGTCGCGCTGGCGCCGATGCGATTCTGACTTACTTCGCCAAAGATATCGCGCGCTGGCTGCACGAGTAAGCGGCACCGGACACCGGTAGCGAGCTCGGCCACGCGCAAACAGGAGCAGTCATGGCCTCTGATGTGAGCGTGGCCACACACGCGGATCGCGCACCGAACGACAACAAAGCAGCGCTGGCTGCGGCCGTGGAAACGGTGGTGGCTGAGAATGCCGCCACCGTGCAGTACACCGATCTGGGCGATCCCGGTTTGTACATCAACCGGGAGCTGTCGTTTCTGCAATTCAACTGGCGGGTACTGCAACAGGCGCTCGATGAGTCGCTGCCGCTGCTGGAGCGGCTGAAGTTCATCTTCATCTGCTCCAGCAACCTCGACGAATTTTTTGAAGTGCGGGTGTCGGAAATTGTTCGCCGCCGCACTCTGCCCGGTTCGCATCGCGGCGCTGACGGCATGGCACCGCTGGAAATTCTCGACCGAGTCGCCGAGTTCACCCACAGGCTGGTCGAAGAGCAGTACCGAATTTTCAACGACGTGTTGCTGCCGGCGCTGGCCGAACAGAACATTCACTTTCTGCGGCGTAAACAATGGACCGAGCCGCAGGCGGCGTGGATCAAGCGCTACTTCCATCATGAAGTGGTGCCGGTGATTTCGCCGATCGGTTTGGACCCGGCTCACCCGTTCCCGCGCCTCGTCAACAAATCGCTGCACTTCATTATCTCGCTCGAAGGCAAGGATGCGTTTGGCCGCGAGTCGAGTTATGCCGTCATTCACATGCCGCGCTCGCTGCCGCGTTTGATCCGGTTGCCGAATGAACTGGCGCCGGGTGGTGACAGCTTCGTGTTCCTGTCATCGGTGATTCATGCCCACGCTGCCGAACTGTTCCCGGGCATGACCATCAAGGGCGTTTACCAGTTCCGGCTGACCCGCGACTCCGATCTCGATGTGGATGAAGAAGGCGTCGAGGACCTCGCCAATGCGCTGAAAAACGAGCTGTTGTCACGCCATTTCGGTACCGCGGTGCGGCTGGAAGTGAGCGACAAATGCCCGGACCGCATCGTCAAGTTCCTGTTGCAGAAATGCAACCTGACCGAGCGCGAGTTGTACCGGGTCAATGGCCCGGTCAACCTGAACCGCTTGATCACCATCACCAATCTGGTCGAGCGACCCGATCTCTGTTTCCGGCCGTTGGTGCCGCGCATTGCGCCGCAGGTGTTGCAGCATCACAACCATCTGTTTGAAGCAATTGCCGAACACGATGTGTTGTTGCATCACCCGTTCGAGAGCTTCGATTCGGTGGTTGAATTCGTGCGTCAGGCGGCGGTCGACCCGGATGTGCTGGCGATCAAGCAAACGCTGTATCGCACCGGTAAAAACTCCGACATGGTGCGCGCCTTGATTGAAGCCGCGCGCAATGGCAAAGAGGTGACGGCCGTTGTTGAGCTACGCGCACGTTTTGACGAGCAAGACAACATCGATCTGGCGTCACGCTTGCAGGAGGCCGGTGCGCTGGTGGTGTATGGCGTGGTCGGCCATAAGACCCACGCCAAGATGACGTTGGTGGTGCGCCGCGAAAAACGCAAGCTGCGCCGCTACGTTCACCTCGGCACCGGCAATTACCACAGCGCCAATGCCAAGCTTTATACCGATATTTCGCTGCTGACGGCCGACCCGGATCTGTGTGAAGACGTGCACAAGGTATTCCAGCAATTGACCGGCATGGGCAAGACGCTGGAGATGAAACGCATCCTGCAGGCGCCGTTTACCTTGCAGAGTGGTTTGCTGAAACTGATCGACCGCGAGGCGGCTCATGCCCGTGGCGGCAAACCAGCGAAAATCATCGCCAAGATGAACTCGCTGACTGAAAGCACGATGATCCGCGCGCTGTACGTTGCGTCGCAGGCAGGCGTCAAAATTGAACTGATTGTCCGTGGCATCTGCTGCCTGCGGCCGGGTGTTGCCGGCATCAGCGACAATATCCGGGTCCGTTCGATCATCGGCCGCTTTCTGGAGCACTCGCGGGTGTATTGGTTCCGCAACGGCGGTGAGGAAGAAATCTACGCGTCAAGCGCCGACTGGATGGACCGCAACCTGCATCATCGTGTCGAAGTCTGCTTTCCGGTCATTGAGCGCAAACTGTTGCGCCGGCTCAAACACGAAACTCTGGTCAACAACCTGCAGGACAACCGTCAGGCCTGGTTGCTGCAGGCCGATGGCAGTTATCGCAAAACCCAGCCGCGCAAGAAGAAGCCGCACCGCGCGCAACAACAGCTGTTGCAGCTGCTGGCAATTGAAGGCTGATCACTCGCCGGCTGGAGTCGCCGATGCGTTTTGCGAATCAGCCGTCGCCAGCCAGCGGGCAATATCGCCGCGCGCGTTGGCGTCGCGAATGGCCCGGTTCAACCGAGCGAGGCCGGCATCGTCAAGCACAGCCGGCGGAAAGGCGAAATAGCGGTCGTTGAAGGTGAGCGGCGTTGGCAGCGCCATCAATTGCTCACCACCACGAATTTTGGCCAGTTGGGCAGCGAGTTTGCTGCGGCCATTGCCGTACACCGCAACATCGGTGCGGCCGGCGAGCAATTGCTTCAACCGCGCCTGTACGCCACCTGGGTTTTCTTCAACCGTGAATACTGTGTGTTTGGCGCGCTCGAAGGCATCATCGTAGCTGGTACCGAGCGGTACACTGACGCGCTTGCCGCGCAAATCTTCAATGCTGCGAAAATCGAACTGGCGATCCCGCCGGGTCACCAGCAATACCTCCTCGCGCCAGACCCGTTCCGAATAGCGCAAACGTCCGACTCGCTCGTCGGTTTTCGAGATGCCGTAGATGCCGGCTTCACCGGCGAGCGCCATGGTCACCGCGCGATTCCATGGTGTTGGCAACAGCCGGAAGCGGATATTCGCTGCCAGTCCGAGCTGTTCAACCAGCTGCTCGATCGCCGGGGTGGTGCGGGTGACACCGTTGGTTTCACTGTGCTTGCTGCTGTGCAATACCAGTAAGGGCACCTCGGATACAGCCGGTGCCGCCGCCAGCGTTGGCGCCAGCCAAAGTCCGGTGACAAGTGCCAGCCATAATCGTCGCTGCATGCGCAGGAGCCCTGAGATTACCTCGGTCGAGCATACCCCTCATCGTCTCGCTGTAAAGTGGACAAGGCAGCAACAACTGAATTTGCTACCCTTCACGCTGTGCTTTCCTGCAACGATGCAAGGTGTGTCATGGCTGAACCGGTGTTCTACCCCAAAGTGGCTGAAACCATTGATTCCTGGGATTTTGTTTTCCCGAACGATGCCAATCCCTACGGCTCGATGTTCGGTGGCAAGTTGCTCGCCATCATGGACACCACCGCCGCCATAGCCGCGATACGTTACGCCGGCCGCACGGTGTCCACCGCGGCCGTCGAAGCGGTGGAATTTGTCCATCCCGTTGTGGTTGGCGACCGGCTGAAAACCTCGGCAAAAGTCGTGCACGTCGGCCGCAGTTCGATGATGGTGCGGGTCGATGTT
>DASUEK010000328.1:0-5586 GCA_036275115.1 Permianibacter sp.
AACCTGTTTCTGATAAATGGCCAATGCGGTGTTCGTTTCTTCTTTTGCTGGGCGCCTTTCGCCTGTTGTTGCCGGCGTTACGGCCGCACTGTTGCCGTCTGTTGGCCATGCAGCCGATGCGGTGCTGACGTTTTCGGCCTCCGGCATGCTGCTGGTCGCCGGCATTTTGACCGGTGTGCTGTTCTGGGAACGGCGCAACCGGCAACAGCGCGAGCGTGAGTGGCAACAACTGCAAACGACCCGCGAACATTTGCAATCCGCGCTCTGGGGTTCCGGCGACGGCGTCTGGGATTGGGATCTCAAATCAGCTGTCATCACCCGCATGGGTGTGGCCGAGATGCTGGGTTACGCCGCTCACGAGCTGGCGCCAACCAGCAGCGCCATGTTCAACCTCATACACCCTGATGATCGTGAGCGCGTGCTGCGCAGCATTGGCGGCCACCTCGCCGGTCGGCGCGACAATTTCGAACTCGAGTACCGCGTGCGCACCAAACAGGGCGACTGGTGTTGGGTGCTTGATCGCGGCCGGTTGCTGGCGCGCGATGAAAACGGCGCTCCAGCCCGTTTCGCCGGCACCACCCGCAACATCACGACGCACAAACGCATCGAACAGGAATTGCAGTTGTCGGCCACCGTGCTCGACAACATGGCCGAATGCGTGGTGATCACCGATACCGCGTTTCGCATTCTGCGGGTCAATCAGGCGTTTACCCGCCAGTTTGGCTATGAAGCCATTGAAGTCATCGGCGCGGAAACCTCACTGTTCAACTCCAGTCAGCATGAAGGCGGTTTTTATCAGCATGTTCGCGAACAGCTGGCGATCGAAGGTCGCTGGCTCGGCGAGCTGTGGCAGCGTTTGAAGGACGGCAGCGAACGGCTGATGTCGCTGGATCTGCAATCGGTGACCGATCAGCTCACCGGTACCCGTTGCTACGTCGGCGTGCTGGCCGATGTTACCGAGCGCCGCCGCGCCGAGAACGAGCTGCGTTATCTCGCCAATTACGATTTCCTGACCGGCCTGCCAAACCGCAACCAGTTCCAGGAACGCTTGCATCAGGCAATCCAGCAACCGAACACGCCAGCGTTCGCGCTGTTGTTCCTTGATGTCGATCATTTCAAGCACATCAACGACACGCTGGGCCACACCCACGGTGACAGTCTGCTGCAACAGGTGGCAACCCGGCTGCGCCAGAGCGTCGCCGATGACACGCTGGTGGCGCGACTCGGCGGTGACGAATTCATTGTGCTGCTGCCGGGTGATATCAATCAGGCCGAGAATCTGGCGGCGCGCATCATCGACGTGTTCAAGGACCCGTTCCAGATCGCCAATCAGGAGATCGGGGTATCGCCGAGCATCGGCATCAGCCTGTATCCGCAGCATGGTCTCGATGCCAGCACGTTGCTGAAATTTGCCGATATTGCCATGTACCGCGCCAAGCATCGCGGCCGTGGCACCTGGCAGGTCTATGAACAAGACATGGACGAGCCGGCCGCGCGGCGCCTGCAATTGGAATCGGCATTGCGCCGGGCACTGGAGCGTGATGAGCTCGAGCTCTGGTTCCAGCCGCGCTGGGATCTCGCCGAAAACAAGGTCACCGGCTTTGAAGCGCTGGTGCGTTGGCAGTCGAGCACGCTCGGTGCGATTCCGCCCGATGAATTCATCGCCATCGCCGAAGACAGTGGCCTCATCGAAGCGATCGGTGACTGGGTGCTGCGCGAAGCCTGCCGTGAAGCCGCCAGCTGGCAGCAACAAGGCAAGCCGTGGCGGGTCTCGGTCAACCTGAGTGCGCGGCAATTGCAGCGTACCGATTTGCCGGAACGGGTCAGCGCCATGCTGCGCGAATTCGGCCTGAAACCACAGACCCTCGAACTCGAACTGACCGAAACCCTGCTGTTGTCAGCACCGCTGCATCACCTGCCGCTGCAGGCGCTGCGAGCGCTCGGCGTGCGGCTGGCGCTCGATGATTTCGGCACCGGCTATTCGGCATTCGCCTATTTGCGCCGCTACGGCTTCGACACCCTGAAAATCGCCCGCGATTTCGTCACCGACATGGATCGCGATGCCAGCGCGGTGGCTATCGCCGCGACCTTGATCGAACTCGGCCACAAACTCGGCATGACCGTGGTGGCCGAAGGCGTCGAGAACAGCGTGCAGCGCGAGCGACTGCGCCAGCTGGGCTGTGAAGAAGTGCAGGGCTATTTCGTTGGCGTGCCGGTCCCCGCCTCGGAATTGCGGCGGGATTTGCCGGAAATCATCGGCTGAGCCCGTCGCTCATTCACCAGCGTATTCACTCGCCGCCATAACCCCAGCGCGGTGCCAAGGCCTGCGGTACGCCGAGGTGATCGAGTATGCGGGCGACGACAAAATCGACCAGGTCATCGACCGATTTCGGATTGTGATAAAAGCCAGGCGCGGCCGGCATGATCGTCACACCGAGCTGGGCAAGCTTCAGCATGTTTTCCAGATGGATCGCCGAGAACGGCGTTTCCCGTGGCACCAGAATCAGCTGGCCTTTTTCCTTGATCACCACATCGGCGGCACGTTCGATCAGATTGTCCGAGGCGCCGACTGCAATCGCCGACAGCGTGCCGGTGCTGCACGGACAGACCACCATTTGCTTCGGCGCGCTGGAGCCGCTGGCGACCGGACTGAACCAGTTGTCGCGAGCAACGACTTCGATTTTGCCGTCGGGTAACTGCAGCTGTTGCTGCAATTTCTTTTGGCATTCGCGGCTGGCTTCCGGCAGTTTCAGATCGACTTCGGTGGCCAATACCACGCGTGCCGGTGGTGACAGCAGGACATAAATCTTGTCGTAATGGCTGGCCAGACACTGCAGCAAGCGCAGCGCGTACGGCGCGCCGGAGGCGCCGGTCAGCGCGAGCGTAATGGTGCGTTCGGTCATGCTCGCTGTCTCCAATCGTTTGTCGCCATGCCATGCTGCCGTGTCACGCTGTCATGTTCGGTGCTGCGCCTGATACGTGCCGGCGCCGGTACGTCGATCAGCGGCTGGCAAACGCCTGCAGCAATTGTTCGTGAATGCCGCCGAAGCCGCCGTTGCTCATCACCAGCACGTGATCGCCCGGGCGACACCAGGCTTTCGCGGCCGCGACAATCGCGCCCACCTCATTGTAGGTCTGCCATGGCTTGCCGAAATCGGCCGGCACGCTGGCGTCCCATTTCAGGTGATCCGGTTTGTGCAAAAACACCGCATCGGCGCCGGCCAGTGACGGCGCCAGCGTGTCCTTGTGCACGCCCATTTTCATCGTGGCCGAACGCGGGTCGACCACGGCCAGAATGCGGGCCGCGCCGACTTGCGCGCGCAAACCGGCCAGCGTGGTCGCGATCGCGGTCGGGTGGTGGGCAAAGTCATCATAGACGCGAATGCCGTTTACCTCGCCGCGCAGTTCCAGCCGGCGCTTGATGCCCTTGAATTGGCGCAGGGCTTCGATACCTTGTGCGACCGGCACGCCGCAGTGACGCGCCGCCGCGAGCGCTGCCAACGCGTTGTCGCGGTTGTGGCGGCCGAGCAGCGACCACTCAACCCGGCCCTGCTTTTGGTTCTGCCAATACACATCGAAACTGTTGTCGGTTGGACGAATGTTGTCGGCGTGCCAGCCATCGCTGGCCAGCGTTTCGGTGGGCGTCCAGCAGCCGCGTTTGATGACGCGTTGCAGCGCCTCGTCGTGACTCGGGTAAATCACGTTGCCTTCGCCGGGCACGGTGCGCAGCAGATGATGGAACTGGGTTTCGATGGCGGCCAGATCCGGGTAGATGTCGGCGTGATCAAATTCCAGATTGTTCAGAATCACGGTGCGCGGATGGTAGTGCACGAACTTGGAGCGTTTGTCGAAGAAGGCGGTGTCATATTCGTCGGCCTCGACGACAAAAAATGGCGCCGTGCCGAGCCGCGCCGAGACGCCGAAATTGCTGGCGACACCGCCGATGAGAAAGCCGGGCTGCAAGCCAGCGTACTCGAGAATCCAGCTCACCAGACTGGTGGTGGTGGTTTTGCCATGAGTACCGGCAACGGCAACCACCCAGCGCTGGTGCAACACCGCTTCGGCCAGCCATTGCGCACCGCTCTGGTAGCGAAGGCCGCGGTTCAATACGTATTCGACCGCCGGATTGCCGCGTGACAGCGCGTTGCCGATCAATACCAAATCGGTATGGGCCGGAATGCCGTCGGGCGCGAAGCCGCTTTGCAGCGCAATGCCGGCCTGTTCGAGCTGGGTGCTCATCGGCGGGTAGACGTTTTCGTCCGAGCCGCTGACGCTGTGGCCGAGTTCGCGTGCGAGCAACGCGAGTCCGCCCATGAAGGTGCCGCAAATGCCGAGGATATGAATATGCATAATGAGATCGAAAGGGTCCGGTTAGCGGAAAATCAGCGCAAACAGTTGCAAGCGCAGCAAGAACACAGCGAGCGCCAGCGCGACGCCGCCCCACAGCGGCCAGTCGAGGGCGTGGCGCAGGATATGGCCGTTGATGACCTGACTCCAGACCATCATGCCGAGCAGCAGCCACGGCAGAAAGCCCGGGTGATCACCGGCGGCATCGAGCAGCCAGCCGACCGGTAGCAGCAACACGTTGATGATGACCGCACAGCCGTAGATGGCGGTCAGGGTTTGCAGCTGCCGGCCCGGTTTTGCCAAGAACCGTAGCAACAGAGTCCAGCAAGCGAGACTGAGGCCGAGCGATACCAGGGTGCGCAGCACCGCGTCCGCGGCACTTTGGTTGACGCTGAACGACAGCACGCCGAGCAGCAGGCACAGCAGGATATTGCGCAGCAGCAGGGCAGGGTCGGCCGGCAAATCCTGCGGGCCACGCTGCAACTGACAGAGTGGCCAATACAGCCGCAACAAGGACAACATGCAATCACTCCGGCGAGGCATTGGCTATTATGCCGGGGGCGGGTGTGCAGCGTCCACGCGGATGCCGGCACCGGGCTGCAGAGCCCGGCAGCAGAAACAGACTGCAGAAACAGACAACAGCGACAAGGCAGCACGGACAGGAGCGGTAATGATGGCAAAGACGGCGCAGACAAAAGCCAAAGCGGGCAAGGTCTACAACGCGTTTTACGCCCAGTCGGGCGGGGTCACTGCGGTGATCAATGCCTCGGCGGCTGGTGTGCTGGAAACCGCGCGCAAATACCCGAAGAAAATCGGCAAGGTGTTTGCCGGCCGTGACGGCATTATTGGCGCGCTGTACGAGAACCTTATCGACACCAGTCTCGAAAGCCGCGACGCCATTGCCGCGCTCAAGCACACCCCGGGTGGTGCATTTGGCTCCTGCCGTTACAAGCTGAAATCGATCGAGCAGAACCGGGCCGAATACGAGCGCTTGCTGGAGGTCTTCAGCGCGCATGACATTCGCTATTTCTTCTACAACGGCGGTAACGATTCGATGGACACCGCCAACAAGATTGCCCAGTTTGCCGCTTCCCACGGCTATCCGCTGACCTGCATCGGTATTCCGAAAACGGTCGACAATGATCTGCCGATCACCGACAACTGCCCGGGCTTTGGTTCGGTGGCCAAGTATGTGGCGGTATCGATCCGCGAAGCGGGGCTGGATGTCGCGTCGATGGC
>DASUEK010000329.1:0-3575 GCA_036275115.1 Permianibacter sp.
TCAACGTGGATGCCCTGGGCCATGATGGTCTTGGCCGCGAGCATGGAGTCGAGCCCGCCGGAAATCAGGGCGACCGCCTTACGTTGCACCGTCATTGCTGGATCACTGGTCAAAAAATGGGCGGGCATTGTAGGGAAAAAGCGTGGGGGCGGCCAGCCGGGCGCAATGATCTGGTACTTATGCCTGATTAGCGGGAGGCACGCGCTGCGACAATTTGCCGCAGCCGCTTTTGACGATCCGCAACGGCAGGCGGCGTAAAATCGGTGTCCGCGTTGATCCGGCGCAAAACGTGCCGGACAACCGGCAGCGAAGCAAAAGGCTTCGCCGCCCCCTGACGCGGAGTCCACACTCATGGACGCAGTCCTGCTATCCCGCTTGCAGATGGCGTTTACGCTGTCGTATCACATCCTGTTTCCCACCCTGACGATAGGCCTTGCCTGGTTTCTGGTCTGGCTGGAGGCGCGCTGGCTGCGCAGCCGGCGAGCGGAATTCCTGACGCTGTACCGGTTCTGGAGCAAGGTGTTCGCGCTCAGTTTTGGCATGGGCGTGGTCAGCGGCGTGGTGCTGAGTTACGAGTTTGGCACCAACTTCGCGCCATTCTCGGCGATCACCGGCAACGTCATCGGGCCGCTGATGAGTTACGAAGTGCTGTCGGCCTTTTTTCTCGAAGCCGGCTTTCTCGGCGTGATGCTGTTCGGTCAGAACCGGGTGCCGCCGTGGCTGCATTTTTTTGCCACCTTGATGGTCGCGGTCGGCACCTTGATGTCGGCGTTCTGGATTCTCGCCGCGAACAGCTGGATGCAGACCCCGGCCGGCACCGAACTCATCGACGGCCGCTTTGTGGTCAGCGACTGGTGGGCAGTGATTTTCAATCCGAGTTTTCCGTATCGCTTCAGCCACATGCTGGTCGCCAGCTTCCTGACCACAGCGTTTGTCGTGCTCGGAGTCTCCGCCTGGCAGTGGCGGCGCAATCTACCGGATCGCGAACACGGCGCTGGCAGCGCGATCAAAATGGCGCTCGCGATGGCGCTGGTGATGGCGCCGCTGCAAATCCTGCTCGGCGATCTGCACGGGCTGCAGGTCAAACGCGATCAGCCGATCAAGGTTGCCGCGATGGAAGGTGTCTGGGAGACCGAGCGCGGCGCGCCGCTGCTGTTGTTTGCGCTGCCGGACATGCACGCTGAGCGCAATCATTACGAGATCGGCATTCCGAAACTCGCCAGCTGGATTCTCACCCACGATCCGGACGGTGAAATCATCGGCCTGAAAACCGTACCCGCATCGGATCGACCCAACGTACCGCTGGTGTTCTGGTCGTTCCGGGTCATGGTCGGCTGTGGTCTGTTGATGTTGTTGTTTGCCGGCTGGGGCGCGTGGCGTTGGTGGCGGCGCCGGCTGGTTCACGACAGTATCTGGCTGCGCAGTCTGCCGTGGCTGATCCCGACCGGATTTGTCGCAACGCTGGCCGGTTGGTGGGTCGCCGAAGTCGGTCGGCAACCGTGGCTTGTGTACGGTTTGCTGCGCACTGCCGATGGCGCCAGTCCGTTGCCGGCCGAGCGCATTGCCGAATCGCTGCTGCTGTTTGTCGTGGTGTATTCGCTGCTGTTTGCGCTCTATCTGTTTTACCTGAAGCGCGTGGTGCAAAACGGCCTGGCGGCAGTGGCCGCACAACCGTTGACACCGCTGTTGCCGCGCTCCACCGCAGTCAGCCTTGATGAACCAACCGGGCAGAAGGAGTGAATCATGGATTGGCCCTTGCTCGCCTATTTGCTGCTCGGTTTTGCGGTGCTGATGTACACCGTAATGGACGGTTTTGATCTCGGCATCGGCATTCTGCTGCCGTGGCAACGCGACGCCGGCTTGCGTGACCAGATGGTGCAATCGATCGCGCCAGTCTGGGATGGCAACGAAACCTGGCTGGTGCTCGGCGGTGTGTTGTTACTGGCTGCGTTTCCGCTTGCATTCGCGACGCTATTGCCGGCGCTTTATGTGCCGGTGATGCTGATGTTGCTCGGGTTGATTTTCCGCGGCGTCGCGTTCGAGTTCCGGTTCAAGACCCGACGCGGCCGGCCGGCGTGGGACATTGCGTTTGCCAGCGGTTCGGCGCTCGCCGCGTTTGCCCAAGGCCTGATGCTGGCAACGGTCATCGACGGCAATTTGCCGAGTGATGGCAGCGTGCGACTGTCGATTTTCAGTTTGTTCTGCGCGTTCGGGTTGATGGCCGGGTACAGCTTGCTCGGCGCCAGCTGGCTCTACTGGCGCGGCAACAACCCGTTGCAACGGTGGGCCGGCAAAGTCGGCCGGCGAGCAGTGAACGGTGTGGCGCTGTTTCTCGCGCTGATCAGCCTGTGGACGCCGCTGCTGCACCCGGAAATCGCCGTGCGCTGGTTCAGTGCGCCGTTGCTGTTTGTGCTGCTGCCGATTCCGCTCGCCACGGCCTATTTGCTGTTGACGATTTTTCGCGCGCTGCAACGCCCACCACACTGGCATGCCTTTGCTGCCACCGTGGGCGTCTTCCTGTGCGGGTTTGTCGGGCTCGTGGTGTCGCTGTTTCCGTGGCTGGTGCCGGGCAAACTCGATTTGTGGCAGGCCGCAGCAGCGCCCGGCTCCTTGCGGTTCATGCTGATTGGCGTGTTGCTGCTGCTGCCGATGATCCTCGGTTACACCTACTGGAGTTACCGGGTGTTTCGCGGTCCGGTCGAGGCGCATTACCACTGAGGAAGGGAGTCAGGCTCCCGCCGACTCAGATCTGCAACCAGGCCTGCGCCGCGCGCCACAGCGCAAACAAGCCAAACAGCGCAAACAGCGCTGCCGCCCCGCGACTGATGAGCCGCGGCGACAACCGATCGCGCATGTTCTTGCCGAGCCAAATGGCGAGCGCGGCGCTGGTGATGAGCGCAGCACAGGCACCGACCGCCACCGCGACGGCGGCAAGTTCGGTGGCGAGGCCGGCGGTTGCCAGCTGGGTCTTGTCGCCGAGTTCGGCGAAGAAAATCATGCTGAACGCCGCCATCACAGCGCTCTTCTGGCCAGTTCCGGCGGCTTCCTCGTCCTCTGCCTCGGCCTGCAAGGACTGCCAGGCAAACCAGAAAAACAGCGCGGCGACGATGGCCGAGAGCAGGTACGACGGCACCAGCTGGGTCAGCAACTTGCCGACCGTCACCGCCAGCACGCTCAGGACCGCAAAGGCCAGCGAGACGCCGAGCAGGACCTTGCGGGCCGGGTAGCGGGTGGCCAGGGTCATACAGGCGATCTGGGTCTTGTCACCCAGTTCGGCAACGAAAACCAGGGCAAAGGCACTGAAAAGGGCGGAAAGGAAGTCCATGGAGCGGTTTTTCTTTTCTTGAACAGATAGTGACCAGCGGCCGGGCACGCTAGAATACAGCCCCTTTTTTTCCGGTCCAGTGCCTGGATGGCAATCCCGCCACCCGGGTCAGCCCTGTTTTGAGTCCTTACCGTGCTTGAGAAGCTTCGCAATATCGCCATCATCGCCCACGTCGATCATGGCAAAACCACTTTGGTCGACAAACTGCTGCAACAGTCCGGCACGCTGGGCGACCGCGCTGCGCCGACCG
>DASUEK010000330.1:0-9296 GCA_036275115.1 Permianibacter sp.
CGGTTCACCGATCAGCAGCCATTGCAGCGGCCGAGGTGACGGCACGTAGCCACCCTGCTGCGGCTCGCGACTCAAGCGCGTGCGATCGGCATCACGGACCTGGCGAAACCGCCAACGCGCAAATGCCCCGCGCTGATAGCCCAGACTTTCGCCGTCATCTTCGTAGTAAGAAGCTTCCCCGGCAGCCGCCGGGTAGACGTGGATCTGCAGCGGTTGCCCCGCCATCTCACCGGTGTGCTGCACGACAGGCTGGTGAAACACAAACGCACCGGCGCGGACAAAAATCGGCAACGATGCCAAGGTGACCGGCAGCTTGATCGTCTGGCCACCGTCATGGGCCGCGCCGGTCCAGTAATCGAACCAGCGCCCGGCCGGCAGGTAGACCTCGCGCTGCTGCGCCGCTTCCACCAATACCGGCGCCACCAGCAAATCGCGACCAAACAGATACTGATCGTCGCGTGCATTGGCGTTGCCATCAGCCGGGTATTCCAGCATCAACGGTCGCAGCGCCGGCACACCGGTGCGGCTGGCCGCCTCCATCTCGTTGTAGATCTGGGGCAGCAGTTGATAACGCAGTTCGATCGTCCGCTTGTTGATCGCTTCGAACGCGGCACCGAACGACCACGGTTCCTGATCCGGCGTCGCCTGTTCGGTATGGGCCCGCATGAACGGTGAGAACACCGCGGCTTGCAACCAACGAGTAAACAACTCGCCGGACGGATAACCGGCAAAGCCGCCGATATCGGCACCAACAAAGGCAAAGCCGGACAAGCCGAGCCCCATCAGCGTCGGCAGCGATTGCCGCAGTGACGCCCAGTCGGCGGTATTGTCGCCCGGCCAGACTGCGGCATAACGCTGGCCACCGGCAAAGGTTGCGCGCGTCAGCACAAACGGTCGTGCGTCCGGTCGCAAGCGCTGCAAGCCTTCGAACGTCGCTTGCGTGTGCAACAGTCCATAGACATTGTGGATCTCGCGCTGATCAGTCGGCGCGCCGTCGTTGGCATGTTGAACATCAAGCGGCATGGTGTTCGCGGGCGGAATCCACACCGCCGGCTCGTTCATGTCATTCCAGATGCCAGCGACGCCCTGCTCAACCAATTCGCGGTGCAGACCGCCCCACCATTCGCGCGTCACGGCCCGGGTGAAATCCGGAAACACGCTGTTGGCCGGGTGCTGCTTGTCATTGCTCGGCCACACCGGCCCTTCAAAAATACGCCCATCCGGGTATTTGACGAAATGATCACCGGCGATGCCCTGATCATAAACGTGGTAGCCGGGCTGCTTCTTCGGATGCGGATCAACAATGGTGACCACGCGAAAACCCTGCGCGCGCAGATCGTCGATCATTTGCTTCGGTTGCGGGAAGTACTGCGCGTTCCAGACGAACGGCGTGAAGCCTTTCAGGTAATCGATATCCAGCCACAAGGTATCAGCCGGGATCTGCTTGCTGCGGAAGGTTTGCGCCAGCAGGCGCAACCGAGCTTCCGGAAAATAACTCCAGCGCGACTGGTGAAAGCCGAGCGACCAGCGCGGCGGCAACGGCATCCGGCCGGTCAGGTCCGTGTAGCGGCTGACCACGTCTTTCGGCTGCGGGCCGTTGATGAAGTAATAGTCGAGCTCACCGCCGTCGGCGCCAAATGACAGCAGGTTGCGGCTGTCACGCCCGACATCAAAACTTGAACGGAAACTGTTGTCGAGAAAAATGCCGTGTGCGCGACCGGCACGCAGCACCAGATAAAACGGTACCGAGACATAAAGCGGATCGGTCGACGAATCGTAGGCAAAGGTGTCGCTGTTCCACATCACGGTGTGATAGCCACCGAGCGCCCAGCCACGCTTGTTCAACCGGCCGGTTTTCTCACCGAAGCCATACACCTGCTCGTCGTCGCGCAGGCGCTTCCAGACCCGCACGGCATCACCGGCCTGCGCCGTGCCGCGCACGGCATCATCCTGATCCAAAGAGCGACCATCGAGGTCAAAGAACTCCAGCCGGAATGGCGCCAGCTGCACCCGCACACGCAAGGCCTCGGTCTGCAGCTCACGGTAATCGGCCTGCTCGACCAAGCGGACCGCAACCGAATCCGCTTGCCGTTTGATCACCGCAAACGAACGGTCCGGCTCGCGTTCTCCTCGTGGCATGTACCGGACGCGAATGATGTCGGCGCTGATCGCAGTTACCGTCACGACACGCTGACCGTCTCGCACCAGCAGCCCATTCGGGATGGGGTCGATTGCCACGGCTTGGTCGCGTGTTTGCCCGAACGTCTGCCAACCGACTGCCTGACTGTTGGCATTACCGGCAGAACTTATCGCGAGCATTAGCGAAACTATCACCTGCCGCACGGAAAAACGCAGGCCCAAACGCCAGCGTTGCAAAACGCCCGGCTCATCACTACGCCACATCATGCGCAGCAAGCGGCCGCGATCTGTCGTTGCGTCGAGCACTTCGGCCCTCATTGCCCACTTCAACCGTGTCATGGCTGCTTCTCCTTCACCGGCTGGGCCGGTTGTGCCCGTTCACCGGGGTTCAGAATGCGTTGCTGCAACACATCCTTGGCGCGCAACACCGAGTAATCCACAGACCGGTACGGTGGCAGCTGCAAAAAGCCGAGACCGGTCAGCAACGATTGTTGACTCGCCATCACCCGCTCGGTCGCGAGCGGTTTGCCCTCGCTGGGTTTGCCGTTGAGCGCGTTTTTATAGAGCATGGCCTGCCGCCCATTCCAGCGCAGCTGCTGCGGTGTTTTGCCGAGCGAAAACCGGAGCCGTTGCCGGCTACCTTCGTGATCCAGCAAGTCCATAATGACCGTGCGTACTGGATCCGTGTTTGTCTCGCCCGCATTGCCTGCTGCCGCATTGATTGCCGAGAGGGCTGGGGTAAATGACCAAGTGCTGACACCGCCCTGTTGACTGATGGCAAGGTCCAGTGATTCACCGCGGCCAAACGGCAGCCGCGCCGATACCGATGACCACGCCTGCGGCAACGCCGGCACAAACTGCAGCTCGTTGTTCAGCAAGTTCGGCCGAAAACCGAGATAGTCCTGATAGGCATTGCGGACAAATTCGGCGACACTCCAGGCCTGCGCATAAGTGCCCGACGGTTTGATCTGTCCGCGATCATCGGGCAAAGCATCGACCAGCTCGCTCATGCTGCCGCGTGTGCCATGAAACAGGATCTGCTGCGCCAGCTGGCGACTCAGCTTCCATGCCAGTTCCTGCTGGCCAAACCGGTTCAGCGCGGTGATGGTGAAGCCGGCATTCCAGCCCCAAATCGTCCCGTTGTGATAGGCCGCATCCTTGTGATGAAAATCCGGATTCTCGTGCCTCGGGTGAAAGTTGCGATGCGCGGGATCGAGCGATGCAATTCCGTACGGCAGCAACAATCCCTTCACGGCGTTGCGAG
Source organism: Permianibacter sp. (assembly GCA_036275115.1). Taxonomy (GTDB): domain Bacteria; phylum Pseudomonadota; class Gammaproteobacteria; order Enterobacterales; family Permianibacteraceae; genus Permianibacter. The sequence continues at coordinate 3,404 of DASUEK010000330.1, forward strand.
TCAGTTTTGCCTGCACGGCATCCGGCACCAGCGTTGTGAACGGAATCGACACCAGCATCAACGCGTTCGGCCGCAGGGTGAAATCCGGTTCGCCATTGGCCTGCAGGCGGTCCGCCATTCGCTCGCCGTCCCAGAATTGTTTCAGTACGGCGAGTTGCACGCGCAGTGCCTGTTGCCGGTAATGCCGGGCTTCATCGTCTTTGCCGGCACGCTGCGCGAGGGTGGCGGCGGCATCCAGGGCCGTGAACCACAGCGCCTGCACTTCGACCGCGCGATTGCCACGCGGTGACCATGCTTCGCGATTGGCGATGCGCGCATCCATCCAGGTATCGGCATCATCGTGGGTCAGCAGACCGTCGCGGTCCTGCCAGTGTTGCTCGACGCCGCGGACATAGTCGCGTATCAGCGCAAGCAGCGACTGGCTGTAACCGTCGTCGCCGCGATAGCGCAGGTATTCCAGCCCTTCGCGAATCAGCCACGGCGTGCCGTCAACGGTGTTGTAGATGATGCTGTCACCGGCCGCGACCCGATTCGGAATGCGGCCATATTCCGGATCCGTTAGCGCGCCGCGCTTCTGCCAGCGGGCGAAGTTATTGAGCACCGCCTCAGCTGTCGCAAACTGACCGGTCACCAACAACGTGCCGGGCAACGCGATGAACGTATCGCGGCCCCAGTTGTCACGAAACCACGGCAAGCCAGCCCAGATGCCAGTACCGAATTCCTCCACCACAAACGATTGCGCGCTGTGCGTGGCCCAGAGCAGCGCCCGGTTGAAATCGGCATCCGGGGTCACCAGCGTCGCGGTCTGCAAGCGCTGACAAAGCCGCTGCTCGGTCGCCAGCCAACTATTTTCCACTTGCAATGCCTTGACCTGTGCCAGCGCCGCCTCGGCATGGTCCGACACCGCCAGATGCACCGTGAACTGACGCGCTGGCGAACGGGTGCGAAGCAGCCAGGCGCGCGCATCCGCCGCTTCAGCATTCACACCATTCGCGCTATCCGCACCGAGCAGCAGCGCGTTCGCCTGCGTCACGGCTTTGCCTTCTTGCTCCAGCTCAAACGGCAGATCGGCGCCGAGGGCAATCGCACCACCCGGATACGCCAGCAATACCGCATCCGCTGCTTCGTGCCGACTCAGGGTCACCGTCGTCGGCAACAGCGGCGCAATCGCAAGCCGTGCCGCAGACGCCGTTTGCACCCGAATCGACAGTGCCGAATGGCCACTGTGCAGCAGCAGTGTTTGTTGCAGGCCGTTGCCACTGCTGCGATGGCCGTACGGCAGGATCAGTTCGCTCGCAGTCGGCGCCCGCCGATCCGCCAACTGCCCGTCGCGAAACACGGCATAGTCCCGCAGCACACGGTGCTGTCGATGGCTGTAACCATTGCCATGACCATAGCTGTGACTGAAATTCTCGTAAAAACCAGCGACATTGTCGGTGGCAACAAACTGCACATGCTCATCGCCTGCCACCGGCAATGCCATACGCTCAAACAGCACAGACGGCGCGTCACAAGCCGCCGACGCCGGCGTATCGGCGTTTGCCATTGTCGCGGCAGGCATCGTCAGGCTTGCGCATACGATCAGGAGCACGCTACGGCAAGGCCCGCTCAGACCATGACAGCCGCGCCAGCCAGCCGCTACCCGAGTCGGCCAAATTTGGTTAAGGTGCATTGCCATGGCCGCCCGCCTTTTTTCGATACCACCCATTCCGATGAAACCTGCATTGCTGGAACGATTCACTCTCATCACGCTGTCGATACTGCTCGCCAGCACTGCCCATGCCGAGCTGCCGGCGCCGCGACTGTCTGATTGCGATCGACCGCAACAAATCCTGGCGCCAACACCGACGCCAGCGCCAGCCATGACGGCGATTGCACTGAACAGCGAACTGATTTACTGGTCGGACGGTAACGGCGAGACCTTGCAGCTTTACGCCAGTCGCGACAGCAGCTTGCAGATTGATGACAAACAACGTCTGCGTGGATTTGATGACCGCGTATCGCTGCTGCCGTATCAGCAACCGGTATCGGCAGCACTGAAAGCCCGATTTCCGCATTTGTTGCAAACGCAGGCGACAGGCAAACTGTTCCAGCTGGTCGGTGTTGACCGTGACCGGCGCCTGCAATTGCTGCAAAGCCAGCTGCTGCTCGCCCGGCACGACAGCAGCGGTCGCGTACTGGCGAGTGCATCGCTTCAGCTCGCGGGCTGGCTCGACGAGGAATTTGCCAGCGCCGAATTGGCAACACTGGGCGCGCAACCATCGCGCCAGCAGACACAGTTCGCGCTGTGGGCGCCGACCGCGCAACAGGTGGCGCTGTGCCTCTATCACAACGCCGACAATCAGGCCGACGCCGTCTTGCCCTTGCAACTGGACAGCCGCACCGGCATCTGGCAGCTGCAACGCAGCGGCGACTTGAGTGGCCGCTATTACAACTATCTGGTGGATGTGGTCGTGCCGGCGGCTGGCCTTGTCCGCAACCGGGTCACCGACCCTTACTCGCTGAGCCTCAGCACTGATTCGGTACGCAGCTACATCGCCGATCTGGACAGTCCGACCATGAAGCCGGCCGGCTGGGACAGTGCGCCACGTCCGAGCGCGCCGCAGCACGCCACCGATCTGATGATCTACGAATTGCACGTGCGCGATTTTTCGCTGCACGACAGCCGCGTCACCCCCGCCTATCGTGGCAAGTATCTGGCCTTTACCGAGCCACGTTCGTTCGGCATGCAGCATCTGCAGGCTTTGCAGCAGGCCGGCATGACCGACATCCATCTGCTGCCCATTTTCGATTTCGCTACCGTGCCGGAAGCGCGCTGTCTGACGCCCAGCATTCCAACCGCTGCCGCCAACAGTCCGAGCCAGCAAGCAGCAATCTCTCAGCTGCAAGGCCGTGACTGCTACAACTGGGGCTATGACCCGTTTCATTTCAACACGCCGGAAGGCAGCTACGCGACCGACAGCAAGAATGGGGCGACCCGCGTGCGCGAACTGCGACACATGGTGATGGCACTGCACAAAACCGGGCTGCGCGTCGGCATGGACGTGGTCTACAACCACACCCATGCGGCCGGTCAAGCGCCGACCTCGGTGCTGGATCGAATCGTGCCGGGTTATTACCACCGGCTGAATCGGCAAGGCGAGGTCGAAACCTCGACCTGCTGCGCCAACACCGCGACCGAACACCGGATGATGGCCAAACTGATGATCGATTCGGCGGTGATCTGGGCGCGCGATTACCGGATTGATTCGTTCCGGTTTGATCTGATGGGACACCAGCCGCGCGCCGCCATGGAACGCCTGCAGACAGCGGTCAATGCCGCGACCGGGCGGCACATTCCCTTGATCGGTGAAGGCTGGAATTTCGGCGAAGTGGCGAATGGCGCCCGCTTTGTTCAGGCGTCGCAGCTGTCGCTCAATGGCAGTGGCATCGGCACGTTCAGTGATCGCGCTCGCGATGCGGTACGCGGTGGCAGTGCCGGTGACAATGGCGTTGCCCAGCTCGTTAATCAGGGCTACGTCAACGGGCTTTTCTACGCGCCCAATCCACATGCGATCGGCAAGCACAGCCAACGCGATCTGCTGACTGCAGCGGACTGGGTGCGGGTCGGTTTGGCCGGCTCGCTGCGCGACTATCGGCTGCAAACGGCGGACGACAGCCAGCGCACGCTCGCCGCCATCGACTACGCCGGCCAACCGGCCGGTTATGTCAGCGAACCGGGCGAAGTCGTCAACTACGTCGAGAACCACGACAACCAGACGCTGTTCGATGCCAATGTGCTCAAGCTGCCACCGGACACCACGCCGGACGATCGCGCGCGCGTGCAAATTCTCGCCGCCGCCACCGTCGCGTTCAGTCAGGGTATCGCCTACTTTCACGCCGGTCAGGATCTGCTGCGCAGCAAATCGCTGGACCGGAACAGCTTTGACTCTGGCGACTGGTTCAACAAACTCGACTGGAGTTATCAGGACAATGCCTTCGGCACCGGACTGCCACCGGAACGCGACAATGGCGCAAGCTGGCCATGGCAGCAAACGCTGCTGGCTGACAGCCACCTCAAGCCGCGACCGCGCGAGATCAGCTGGACCCGCGATGCCTTCCGCGATCTGCTGCGCATTCGCGCCAGCAGCACGCTGTTCCGTTTGCGTAGCGCCGCCGACATCCAGCAGCGGTTGCAATTTCTCAACACCGGCCGCAACCAGATTGGCACCGTCATTGTCGGCAAACTGACCGGCAGTAACCAGAACGGCCCCGCTTATCCGGGTGCCAATTTTCGCGCCGTACTTTATGCCATCAATGTCGATACCCGCGAACACACGTTGCGCTTGCCGAGCGAACAAGGCCAGAACTGGCAATTGCATCCAGTACATCTGGCGGACGGTGCCGCTGACCAGCGGCCGAAAACCGCTTCGCGTTTCGTCGCCGCAACCGGCGAACTGACCGTGCCCGCGCGCACTGCGCTGGTCTATGTTCAACCATGAGCGGTACAACCATGGATGGCCCGGCCGTGAGTACAGCGCGCGCCGACACGGTAGGCGGTGTGCGCGCACCGGCACACCGGCCCACGGCGTCGGCGCCGTGCCCGCCTGCCCGGTGCGATTCTGTTTGATCGTTGCTGCCTGCACGCCGTTCACTCGCTGCACCGCATTGTCACTGCGTTGACTTGGCGTGAAGCTAACCCGGCCGCCGACGAGGCCTGCACCATTCTGGTCATGAATACGTATGCTGCGCCGGCGCCGCCGCGCACAGCCGGGTAAGCTGCGATCCGGTTTGCGGCAGCCGATGTCAGCGCTACGCAGACGTGTGCCAACCAAAGTGCCAACACGGAGACCTGTATGGCCAACCACAACAAGGCATTGCTGATGAGCCTGACCCTGATCGCCACCTTGGGCGGTCTGCTGTTTGGCTATGACACCGCCGTCATTTCCGGCGCCATCAGCGCCATCGATGTCAATTTCATCCACCCGCGCAATCTCGATGAAACCGCAGCCCTGAGTCTGTCCGGTTTCGCGGTGGCAAGTGCGCTGTGGGGCTGCGTCATCGGCGGCCTGCTGGCCGGCAAGATTGGCGATCGCTTTGGCCGCCGCGCTGGCATGCAGCTGGCGGCCTTGCTGTTCCTGGTCAGCGCCATCGGCTCCGCGTGGCCGGAAATCGGCTTTGCACCGATTGGCGAGATGGGCGCCGACGCGTTGTGGCCGTTCATGTTCTATCGCATTCTCGGTGGCATCGGCATTGGCCTGTCGTCAATGCTGTCGCCGTTGTATATCGCCGAAATTTCGCCACCGGCCGAACGCGGCCGCATGGTCACGTATCAACAGCTGGCGATTGTCGGCGGCATCGTATTGGTTTACTTCGTCAACTGGAGCATTGCCGGTCAGGGCGATCAGGATTGGCTGCACAGCACCGGCTGGCGCTGGATGCTGGCCTCGGAAGCGATTCCGGCCGCCGCGTTCTTTGTGCTCTTGTTCTTCGTGCCGGAAAGCCCGCGCTGGCTGGTGATGAAGCAGCGCGAGGCTGAAGCCAAGGCCGTGCTGCAACGGCTAACCAGCGAAACCGAAGCGCAAACCGTGCTGACCGAAATCAAGGGCAGCCTGCAGGTCAGCAGTGACCGCCTGTTCGCCTTCGGTGGACTGGTGATTGTGGTCGGCTTGCTGTTGTCGATTTTCCAGCAAACGGTCGGCATCAACGCGGTGCTGTATTACGCACCGCAGATGTTCCAGAACATGGGCGCGTCAACCGACAGTGCCTTGCTGCAAACCCTGATCGTCGGTAGCGCCAACGCGGTGTTCACACTGGTCGCCATGTTCACCGTCGACCGCTGGGGCCGCAAGCCGCTGCTGATTCTCGGCGCGGTGATGATGGCGGTATCCATGCTCGCGCTCGGCGGTTTGTT
>DASUEK010000331.1:0-15991 GCA_036275115.1 Permianibacter sp.
GACATCAAGGCCAGCGCGCCGGCAGGCAAATACCTGCAGTCGCTCGGCGTCGAGAAAGCCGACTTCAACTCGTACGGTGCCCGTCGCGGTAACCACGAGATCATGATGCGCGGCACGTTTGCCAACATCCGCATCAAGAACCTGATGCTGGGCGGTGAAGAAGGTGGCAACACCATTTACCAACCGACCGGCGAAAAAGTGTCGATTTACGACGCCGCGATGAAGTACATCAACAGCGGTACGCCGCTGGTGATCTTCGCCGGCAAGGAATACGGCACTGGTTCGTCGCGTGACTGGGCCGCCAAAGGCACCAAGCTGCTCGGCGTCAAAGCCGTGGTCGCGGAAAGCTTCGAGCGTATTCACCGCTCGAACCTGGTCGGCATGGGCGTGTTGCCGCTGCAGTTCCAGGGCAACGACAGCATTGCCAGCCTGGGCCTGAAAGGTGACGAGACCGTCAACGTGCTGGGCCTGGAAGCCGGCATCAAGCCGCGCCAAACCCTGAAGGTGGAAATCACCCGCAAGGACGGCAGCAAGCTGACCATCGACGCGCTCTGCCGCATCGACACCGCCAACGAAGTCGAGTACTACAAGAACGGCGGTATCCTGCAGTACGTGCTGCGGAACATGATCGCGGCGTAAGCAGTTCGTCGTCCCCGCGTAGGCGGGGACCCAGTGACTTAAGACGCTGGATTCCCGCCTACGCGGGAATGACGGATAGTAAGTAACCGGCCGTTTATGGTCCCCCATAAACGGCCGCACGCATTCTGAGGCCACGGTTCCCGCGGCCGCAGGATGCAGAAGGTTTTACGGTAGGGGCGACCTTGGTCGCGATTCTTTCTGGCCGCTTTGTTGGGCAAGAATCGCGACCAAGGTCGCTCCTACAAAAAACGATGCGTAACACCGATTTATCGTGGGAGCGGCTTCAGCCGCGATTGGTTTCTTCAATGAAATCGCGGCTGAAGCCGCTCCCACGAAATCCGAATACCCATAAGAACAACATAACGAGAGACCGAGACGCTCATGACTCCACGCGAACTGGTTCTGGCTTATATCGACGCACTCGAAGCGTTGAACTTTCCGGTGGCCCGCAGCTATCTGGCCGACCAGGGCTTTGAGTATTTTGGCCCGAACATGCATTTCACCAGCGCCGACGAAATGCTGACCTTTCTGTTCGGCATGGGCCCGATCCAGAAAGCCATCGACACCCGCCGCGTTGTCACCGAAGGCGATGAAGTCTGTGTGCTGCTCGATTACAAAACCTATTTCGAACCGATTGGCGATGTCCGCGTCGCCATCTGGGCCAAGGTGGCCGGAGACCGCATCCAGAAGCTGGAAGTGTTCTACAACGCGGCGGTGGTCGAGAATATGCTGTCAGTGGATGGCAACAATCCGTTTATTCCCCAGCCGAAAAAGTAGACTCGATTTTAAGGCGTTACTATGCGGCACCGTCCTCAATTACTTTTGTGCCTGCTATCATCAGTATCTTTAGCTATGAATGCTGAGGATGACAGCCAAATCATTCGTCAGCTTGAAAAGCTTGCGCCGGTTGAAGTTGGCGATTGCCTCACTCCAGAACAGCAGCTCGAATTATTTAATCTTTCCTCGCGATTGTATTCCGAAGAAGTCACCGCGAAGCTTTCTCGGTTAATCGATTATACGTTCTTAACGTGTCCCAGATTTTTCATGAGCCAGCTAATGCAGATGGAGCGATCAGTTCAGGTTCGAATAATTGACCTATTTGGTCGACATGAGCCTCCGCTACAGGTGTCTGGGCAATTGCGCATGTTGCAGCAAGAACAATTGTTTTTTGAATTCATTAAAGAAAACTTCTCTGATTTTGGTGTTTATCAATAAATTTCGGGACGTAGAATAGTAACGGCGATTGAGTTGGTTGCTTTAGTGTTCCAATCATTGCCCTATAAGAAAGAATGGGCCCCGGCTTTCGCCGGGGCAACAGATGTTCGAGGCTGGCGGTTTCAGAAGATGGAGCTCACCTTATTCGACATGGCTGAAGCCGAGCTGGCAATTATCTCGGTGTAAAGTCTTTGTGAAACCGCGCTTTTTGCTCGGCAGTTGCCGTTGCTTCATGGCGAACATAAACCTCATCAAAGTAGAAGTTGTCAAAATCCAAGCCAAACTCGGCGTAGTACGGCTTGACGTCAAACATGGTCTTGCTCTCGACGGCTGAGGCGAAAAACGCGGTCAGGTCTTTGCCGGTCAGTTGCTTGCTGTGCCGGATGACATCGTCCAGTTGATACGGCTGGCTTGGTTTATGGAATTCGCTGAACAGTGAGCGCATCAGCGTTTCCAGTGTGACTTTGTCGTTGCTGGCTTTGCGCAGTTCGATATCGAGCGCCAGCGCGGTGATGGCGCCGCCGCCGTAGACCATCTGACGGTGGCGCTGCTTTTCTTCGCCGGCGCCGCGCACGGTCATGTCCGGTGATTGCAAATAGCGGGCGATCAGGTAACGGCGCGGGATGTTTTCCAGCCGGCGGAACAGTTGATCCTGACTGTCGATGCCGTTACGGGCCATGGTCATGGTGGTCAGGTAGTCGGTGAAGCCTTCTTTCAGCCACTCTTCGCGGCTATCGACCGGCACCATCGACAAGCCGTTCCAGAAATGCAGCAGTTCGTGCGCCATGATATAGCCCCAGATCACCCGGTTGGCAGCGGTGGCGTCTTCGCCGATCAGTTGGCTGAAGCTGTTTGAAAACGCACCACCGTCATCCAGGCCTTCATTGACGATCACGAGGTAGCGTTTCGATTGCGGGTCAGCACCGAACAATTGCTGGTAGCTATGCAATTGTTTGCTGAGCAATTCGGTGAACAGTGTCTTGGCGCTGACAAAGCGTTTGCCGAGCACCAGGGTCAAATCGATGCCGCCGGCCTGCATGGTTTCTGCGGCGGCGGTGCCAAAGAACAAGGCGTTGTTCAGCAGTTCGCGCCGGGTCTCGACCGCGAAACGATTGCTGTCGCCAATGCGTTGCCACGGGGTGTGCGCCTGCCAGCCGGCTGGCAGTTTCACTTCGATTTCGATCGGGCCTTCCATTTTTTCGCCGGAGGCGAGCAGCAGGCTGTAGCCGGTCGCCATCAGGCCTTCGTCGGTGTGGTAGACCACTTCTTCAATGCCGGCTGGCCATTGATAGTTGTCGTGCTGCAGCTTGACCTGATAGCTGATGCTGACACGCTGATCGCCATCCGTTTTCCATTCGCCCATGCCTTCGTTTTTGTACTTCAGCTTTTTGCCCTTGGCGTCGACCACCTGCAGATTCTCGATCAGGTCGGCCTGACCGTTTTTCAGGTTGGGCAAGCCTTGCACCGAGAACATCGACAGGTAGTCACCGGTGAGCCACAGGTTTGCTTCAACGGCGGCGGTTTTGGCGTCGTCGCTGATGGTCAGCTTGTACTGGTTGGTCTGGCCGTCATAACTGGCGGCAGCGACGTGGCCGCTGGCCGCTGCTAACAGGGCGAAGGACAGGATGCGGGAGGGCTTGGACAGCATGAGTACGGCTCCAGTGTGGATTCCGGACATCAGACGTCAGCACGGCGACATCGGTTTTGATGTGCTTGAAAAATGTTGCTGGCACTCACGTCACGGATACAACAGTGCCGAGCGGATGCGCGGTGTGAACCCGGGGCGCACATGCGCCCGATTCCGATCACCGGACAGGATTGGCTGGTGTTGGGCTTGGTGCTGGCTAGCTCAGATCTGGCCGTCGAGTTTGCGCAACAGCCGTTTGGCGGCGTCGAACATGGTGCGCCGAGACAGCATGAAATGCCGGCGCCGGCCACCAAGCTGACGCCACAGCACGGCGCTGCGCAGGCCACACAACAGCAAGGCGCGAATACGGAACTGATTGTCGCGTGCCTGCAGGTGGCGGGCTTCGCCGGTCACCTGAATGCGCTGCGGCAGCGTCGAGATGGTGTCGGAGTAGATGCCCGCCAGCGAGACCAGCAGCGCATCGTCATCTTCCGGCTGATGGGTGCGCAAGCGGCTGGCTTGTTGCAGCCGCACCGCCATGGTTTCCTGCATGGCCGGGTTGCGATCGAGGAAGCGTTCGAGCTGCACCAGATTCGCGACGTAACGGCCAATCTGCAAATCGCGTTTCGCGGTTTGCAGGTTCAGCTGATCACACAAGGTCAGCAGACCGGGGCGAAGCCGCTGGACACCGCCATAGATGCTGTCGACATCGGGTGCGTTCAGCATCAGTACGCTTTCCAGCAGCGGATCGAGTTGCTCGTAATCGAGCTTGCCAGAATGCGCGACCTCGTTGACCAGTTTGGAGGCCTGACAAATGGCCGCCAGCGGCACTACAACCCGTTCGGCTTTTTCGGCATTCAACAGTGCAAACATCCTTCAGGCACCCGTCACTTACCCAACATTCAGAAGTTGTTCAATTCGCCGTTACTGCGGCTTAGCCGCGTTCCGGTTCGAGCGGCCGCAGCACGATCAGCAGCCCGAACATCGGGTGATCGAAATAGTGCAGCTCGTTGGCTTTGACGCGGCGGCCTTGCTGGAGTTTGAAGAACTGCAGCCAGTCTTCGTCCACCACGGCAGCTTCACCGGTTTGCCAGCTCAAATTGCTGTTGCTGCTGACATCGGTACTGCTGCTGGCGGCAGAAACGGTTGGCCGGCGGAACACCAGCTCGGTTTCGGCGTGCAGGAAACGGGTAGCGGTCAGCTGCACGTAGCCGTCCACTTCCCACAGACCGTATTCGCTGGGCTCATCACCTGCCGAAAGCAGTTTGCCATGCAGGCCGTAGCGGCTCGCGTAGTCCTTGCCACCGGCCAATCGAACCTTGAACTGGTTTTTGCCGGTGCCGATCGGTTGCCGCCAGGCGGTGTGCAGCAAGGGCCGGTAACTGCGCGCGCGTGACAGCGTTTTGTAGGCGTCCTGCAATTTGAATTGCGCCGGCGGTACCGCGGCCAGACGCAGCAGTTCCTGAGCGCTCGGTGCGCCGCTGGCGAGCGGGGTGGTGATGGTATTCGGCGCCGGTACGCTGCCTTCCAGCGCGAGGCTGACCGCGTCGTTGGCGGGCCACTTTTCGGCAGTGACATCGGCATTGAGGTGCGAGAACACCAGCACTTCCACTTCATACCAGCGATCGGCGGCCTGCGCCGTCGATGCCAGCGACAGGGTCAACAGGGCTGCCAATAACGACCGTAGTTTCATTGTTGTCTTCCTCACGGGATGGCGGATTCTAAATCGCCATCCTTCATTTTGATACGTCACCGTCCGGCCTCTGTGCAACAAGCGTTGTCGGCTTGGACGGTTGAACAGGGTTTCAGTTCTTGCCACCCGTACCGGCGAGCAGATTCAGCAGTTCGCGCAGGAACACCAACCGATCGGCCGGTTCGGCCAAGGGCTTGCTGATCTTCAGCGCCTGCGGGCCATCAAAGCGGTACAGCCGCGATGGCGATTGCACCAGCTTGATCAGCAGCATCGGATCGACTGTGGTCTGGGCGGTGAATTCGACCCGGCCGCCGGCGGCCGTGACATCGATGCGGCGAATGCCGAGCGCACTGGCGCGCAGCCTTAGTCGAGTGAGTTCAAACAGATTCTGACCCTGTACCGGCAGCACGCCGAAGCGATCGATGATTTCGGTCTGCATGTCGTCGATGTCGCTGTCGCTGCCACAACCGGCAATGCGCTTGTACAGGCTGAGCCGTGTGCCGATGTCGGTGACGTAATCGTCCGGCAGCAGCGCCGGCAGGCCGGCGTCGATCTCGGTGCGCTGCGATAACACGTGCTGCAACGTCGGTTCTTTGCCTTCCTTCAGCGCCTTGACCGCTTCTTCGAGCAGTTCCATGTACAGGCTGAGGCCGATGCCTTCGATCTGGCCGCTCTGATCTTCGCCGAGCATTTCGCCGGCACCGCGGATTTCCAGATCCTGCGAGGCGAGCAGGAAACCGGCGCCGAGATCGTCGAAGGTTTCGATCGCTTCCAGTCGCTTCTGTGCATCCTGAGTCAGCAGGTTCTGTGGCGGCGTCAGCAGATAGGCGTAGGCCTGATGGTGCGAACGGCCAACGCGACCGCGCAGCTGGTGCAATTGCGCGAGGCCGAATTTGTCGGCGCGCTCAATGATGATGGTGTTGGCGCTCGGCACGTCAATGCCGGTCTCGACAATGGTTGAACAGACCAGCACATGGAAGCGCTGGTGGTAGAAATCGCGCATGATGCGTTCGAGCTCGCGCGCGTGCATCTGGCCGTGCGCGTAGGCAAAGCGCACATCCGGCAGCAGTTCCTGCAGTTTCTCGGTGGCCTGCTCGATGCTGTCGACTTCGTTGTGCAGGAAATAGACCTGACCGCCGCGCATGGTTTCGCGCAGAATGGCTTCTTTCAGCAGCGCGTCGGTTTTCTCGCGCACGAAGGTCTTGATCGACAATCGCTTGGCCGGCGGCGTGGTGATGAGGCTCAGATCGCGGATGCCGGATAGCGCCATGTTGAGCGTGCGCGGGATCGGCGTGGCGGTCAGCGTCAGCATGTGCACGTCGGCGCGCAGCGCCTTGATCTGTTCTTTCTGGCGTACGCCGAAGCGGTGCTCTTCGTCGACAATCAAGAGGCCCAGCCGCTGGAATTTGATCTCCGGCTGCAACAGTTTGTGGGTGCCGACGATGATATCGACCTTGCCCTCGGCCAATTGATCGAGAGCCTTTTTGGTGTCTTTCTCGGTACGGAAACGCGACAGCAATTCGATGCGGACCGGCCAGTCGGCAAAGCGATCGCAAAAGCTGTTGTAATGCTGCTGGGCGAGCAGGGTGGTTGGCACCAGCACAGCAACCTGCCAACCGCTTTGTACGGCGGCAAAGGCGGCGCGCATCGCCACTTCGGTTTTGCCAAAGCCGACATCGCCGCAGACCAACCGGTCCATCGGCCGGCCGCGCTGCAGATCGGCCAGCACGGCATTGATGGCGCTTTCCTGATCCGGGGTTTCTTCAAAGGCAAAACCGGCGCAGAAGCGCTGGTATTCGTTCATGTCGAGCTTGCCTTGCGCGCCTTTGCTGGCGGCGCGCTTGGCGTGCAGATCGAGCAGCTCGGCGGCCACGTCGCGAATTTTCTCGGCGGCTTTCTGGCGGGCTTTGCCCCATTGTTCCGAGCCGAGCTTGTGCCACGGTGCCGATTCAGCGGCGGCGCCCAGATAGCGGCCAATCAGGTGCAGCGATTGCACCGGCACATACAGTTTGTCGTTGCCTTGATAATGCAGAACCAGGTATTCCGCTTCGACGCCACCGGCGCTCAGTGTCTGCAAACCCTGATAGCGGCCGACACCGTGATCGATGTGCACGACCGGGTCGCCGATACGCAGCTCCGCGAGGTTGCGGATGACCGCATCCGGATCGGTGACCTTGCGCCGGCGCCGGCGCTGCTGGACCAGCTGCGCGCCGAACAGATCCGGCTCGGTGATGACGGCGAACGATTGATCGATGGCAACAAAACCGCTTTCGAGCGCCGCCACGGTCAGCACGATGCGATCGGTACAGGCCAGTGCTTCCTGCCAGCTGTCGCACAACACCGGTTCGAGATTCGATTGTTTGAGCAGCGGCAGCAGCACTTCGCGACGACCAGCCGATTCGGCACACAGGATCAAGCGGCCCGGGAACAGCAGCGAGAAACTGTGCAGGCTTTGCAGCGGCACGGTGGCGCGGGTGTCGAGTCGCAGATCCGGCAACGGATTGCTGACCGGCAGCTCTGGCAAGGCAGCGCTGTCGCGATCGGTGAAGCGGGCGAAATGTTTCAGTGCGCCGAACAGCTCGTCTTCACGCAGGTACAGCTCGGCGGGCGTTACCAAGGGCCGCAGCAGATCGACTTTGCGTTCCTGATAGCGGTCTTCGAGTTCATTCCAGAAATGTTGGGCCGACTGGTTCAGATCGCCGACGGTGACGAGCCGGGTGCCGGCCGGGAAATAATCGAACAGCGTCGCGAGCTGATCAAAAAACAGCGGCAAGTAGTATTCGATGCCGTTCGGCAAAAAGCCTTTGCTGACCTGGCCGTAGACTGACTCCGGATGCAGCGAGGCATCGAAGCGGGCGCGAAACGCCTGCCGGAATTTGGCGATGCCGTCTTCGTTCCACGGAAATTCGTGCGCTGGCAGCAGGCGAATCTCGGCGAGTTTGTCGCCGGAGATTTGGGTTTCCGGATCGAAGGTGCGGATGCTTTCGATTTCGTCGTCGAAAAAATCGAGCCGATATGGCCGCTTGCTGCCCATCGGGTAGAGATCGAGCAGCGCGCCGCGCACCGCGAATTCGCCGTGCTCCATCACCTCAGCAACGCAGCGGTAACCGCTTTGCTCGAGCTTGCGCCGGATCGCCGGCAGATCCATCCGGTCGCCGACTTTCACCAGCAGGCTGTTCAGGTTGACGAATGACGGCGGCGCCACTTTCAGCAGCAGCGTCGACAGCGACAGCAGCAAGATGCCGTGCGTTTGTTGCGGCAGCTGCACCAGCGTTTGCAGCCGTTCGGAGACGATGTCCTGATGTGGTGAAAAGCTGTCGAACGGCAGCGTTTCCCAGTCCGGGAAATGCAGCACCGGCAGTTCCGGTCGCAGCACCTTCAATTCACGGTCGAGCCGGCTGGCGGTCGGCGAGTCGGCGGTAACCACGACCAGCAGCCCGGGTTGGTCGGCGAGGGTGCCGAGGCTGAGCGGCAGCGCGGCGCCATGGCTGGTCGGCAGCAGGGTGCGGCGGCCGGGTTCGGCCTTGAGGCCGGTCAGGGCGGAGAGAAACGGCAGCAAAACAGGCGATTCCTTGGTGCGGAGGCAGGCGTCAGCAGGTGGCGCATTATACGGGGCATGGCGGTCAGGGCGTTGTCAGCAGTCGCAGTTGGTCGGGGCGGGGCGGCCAAGCCGGATATCGGTCAGAAATTGGCCCGATCAGATAGGCGAAATTTTCACCAATGACTATTCTCTTATAAGAACAGGAGCCGACAAGGAGTCTTTGGCATGAAGCTGCAACAGCTCCGCTATATCTATGAAGTGGCCCGGCACGAGCTGAACGTGTCGGCGACGGCCGAAAGCCTGTACACCTCCCAGCCCGGGGTCTCCAAGCAAATTCGCCTGTTGGAAGACGAATTGGGCGTCCAGATCTTTACCCGCAGCGGCAAGCACCTGATCGATATCACCCCGGCTGGCCGCCAGATCCTCGATGTCGCCGGCCGGATGCTGCGCGATGCCCAGGTCATCAAGGACATCGCTCGCGACTACGCCCAGCCCAATGCCGGTACCTTGCGGCTCGGGCTGTGCCCGCTGGCGGCCCGGTATCTGGTGGCCGACCGGCTGGAGAAATTCGCCAAGGAATACCCGAAGGTGCAAATCCAGCTGCGTCAGGGCGAAGAGAGCCACTTCACCGAATGGCTGGAAAGCGGTGAGGTGGATCTCGCCATTGGCCTGCGCCAGACCCATGCGCCGGCACTGGTCAGCCTGCCGTGCGTGCGCTGGCGTTACGCCTGGCTGTCGCGTTCCGATCGCGCCCGCGCCGCCGAAGCGATGCTGGTGTTCGCTCAGGACAAAGAGGCCGAAGACGCGCTGCACCGGGCCTTGCCGGCCGACAAGGCCAGCCAGCGCTGGGTGCTGGTCAGCTCGGATCCGGACGTCATCAAAACCTATGTCCGGCAGGAGTGGGGGGTTGGCCTGTTGCCGGCCATTGCATTTGATTCCATCGCCGACAGCGACTTGAGTCTGCGCCCCGCCGCCGACACCTTGCCGGAAGGCCGATTCTGGTTCAGCTACCGGCGCGATCTGCATTGGCGAAAATTCCTCCATAGCTTTGCCCATCTGCTGTCGCCGGTGTTAAAGCCGGATCTGTTGCAGCAGGCAGCTGGCTTGCGCCAATCGGAGGAACAACAGGCGCTGGTGCACAGTGAGAATCTGCCGACTCACTGAATCGATCGCGGACGGCAGGACGTGCCGGTTGCAAATCCGGCGTCTGTCACGCAAAGTTTCGCTGCCTTGTTTCGCTACATCGTCTCACCACCTTGCTACAGGAACCGCTGCTGACACATGGATGTTTTTCCGTTCGCGACTGCATTACTGGATGCCGATGGCAGTTTGCGTCAGGGCAATACCCGCTGGGCCAGTGAATTTCCCCCGCTGAAACACCTTGCCGAGCTGTTGCACCCGGTCGATGCGCTGCGGCTGCGCAATGCAGTGCGGCTGAAAGCCCGCTTGCATCTGCCGGTGCGTGTGCGGCTGCAAGAGCAGTGGCGCCGCGCGGAGGCTTTGCTGTCGCCGCAAGCCGATCATTGCGCGCTCAGTCTGATCGTTGAAGGCCCGAGCCACCATGCTGCCACGGCGCCAGCCCACGCCGAGCTGCTCGGCAATGTCGTGCACAGTTTCAACAACTACCTGTCGGCCATGATGGGCTTCTCCGAACTGGCATTGCTTGATGTCGAGCCGACCCATCCGGCGTACGGACAGTTGCAGACTGTGCTCGAGTCCGGGCAACAGGCGGTGCAATTTACTCGCGAACTGCTGGCCAGTGCCGGTCGCGCCGTGCTGATCCGAAAACCGTTTTCGCTGCTCGCTTGGCTGCGGCCACAACTGGAGCAGCACAGCATTCCCTTGGCAGCGCCGGAAGCGGATTGCGCCATTGAAGCCGATGCCGAATGGTTGGCCCGCTCGCTCGATATGGTGATTGCGTTTCTGCGCGAAGGCGAACCGAGCGTGTTGGCGGCCGAATTGCACGAGTGTCATCTCGGTGCAGCGGCAGCGCAGGCCCTGCGGGTGCAGCCTGGCCGCTTCGCGGTGTTGACCTTTCGTGATCGTGGTCGAGGTCTGGACGGCAAACATTTGTTGCCGCTGTTCAATCCGTATTACAGCAGCAAAATTGTCCGCGGCCGCAAAGGTCTGGGCATGGCGCCGGTCGATGGCGTGGTGCGCCAGCACGGTGGTGCGGTGCTGACAGTCGCGGAACTGGGCGAAGGCACAGCGGTGCATGTGCTGTTGCCATTGATGCGTGACGGTAGCAGCGAGCCGATGGCGGATTTGTCGTCGCCATGGCAGCGCACCGCCTGGTTTCTCACCGATCTGCCGTGGCAGGCTGAACTTGCGCAGGCCCATCTCGCGAGCGCAGGCATTGCGGTGGCGGCGATTGCACCGGATGAGGCGCAGAGTTTGCTGACCGACGATCAACGTCCGGATCTGTTGCTGTCGTGGCGGCTGCGCGAAGAAGGCGCGAGCGCAAGCTTGCGGCAACAGTTGCCGGTGCCGAAAGTGATCTGGACGCCGTTTGCCGATCACCGGCCGCAGGCGCCAGAGGGCGTTGTACTGGCCCGTTTCACACTGGAAGGCGAGCATTTGCGGGCAGCAGTCAACGCGGCGTTACGTGCGCGTGGTTAAGCTTGCCAGCTCGCCGTTCACGGTAGCGTGAAACGGAATTTTGCGCCCTGACCGACCGCGGCTTCCGCCCAGATCCGGCCGCCGTGGCGGTGAATGATCCGCTGCACGGTGGAGAGTCCGACTCCGGTGCCGGTGAATTCATCCTGCCGGTGCATGCGCTGGAACGGCGTGAACAGCCGCTCGGCGTAATGCATATCAAAACCGGCGCCATTGTCGGCCACGACAAAGACACGCTCATCCCCGAGCGTCTCGCTGTAAACGTCAATGCGGACATCCGCGGTTTTGCTGGTGTACTTGACTGCATTGCTCAGCAAATTCTCCAGCGCAGCGCGCAGCAATCGCCGATCGGCTTCCACCCGAATCTGTGGCTCAATACTTACCGTGAATTGCCGACCCGGGTTGGCGGCACGCAACTCCTGCATGATGGTGTCGGCCAGTTCGGACAGGTTGACAGTTTCCCGTTGCAAGGGAACGCGACTCAGCTGCGACAGCACCAGCAAGGCTTCGATCAGTTCTTCCATGCGGCTGACACCGGCCTTGGCCCGCTCAATGAAGCGTTGACCGGTGGCATCAAGCTGTGTGCCGTAGTCTTCATTGAGCGCGCTGATGAAACCATCAACGGCGCGCAGCGGGGCCCGCAAGTCGTGTGACACGGCAAAGTTGAACGCTTCCAGTTCGGTGTTCTGGTTTTGCAGTTCGCGGGTGCGATCACGCACTTGCTGCTCCAGTTTTTCCCGCTCCTTTTCCAGCGTGCGCAGGGCAACACGGCGATCGACAATCAGTTTGCGCAACTGGGTTTTTGCTGCCTGCCAGAAGCGCGGCAGCCGGGGTTCACGGGCGATGTCTTCCAGTGTGGCAAGCTCGGCCAGTTGCAGTGCCGGCGTGACAAAGTAGCGTGACAGCAACCACCACACCAGCGCGATCACGGCGAGCAGAAAGAGTTGTGCTTCGCGCAGTGGCCGGATGTCGTCGTTGACCAGTTCGCTGATCCGGCTGCGGTCGATCAGGGTACGGGTTTGCCAGGCTACCGTCGTCAGCGGACGGATCAGCTGGTAATAGGCGGCGTCGGTCTGCCAATTCGTTTCAGCTTTCGCGTCGACGTCTTGCGTAGCGGCAGCCGGATAAAACGCCATCGAGCGCGGGCTGCTCGGTTGGCTGCCATCGCTGTCGGCGATCAGATCGCCGCTGTCGGTGACAATCTGGACATGCATGCCGCTCGGCAGATCGCTGCGCAGCAAGGCAACGATGAAACTGAGCTGCACATCTGCCAGCACATAGGCCTGCAAACGGCCGTCGTGCAGTACGGGGGCAAAAATGGAAATGATGTAACCCGTGCCGGCCTGATCAAGCGATGGCGCCCGCCACACCAACGGGAACTGGTTCAGTGCCTGGCGCAAGGCATGGAAATACGGGCTGTCGTATTGATCATAGAGCGCGTGCCGGATGTGGGTTTCGTTGGCGCCGCGCAAAAACTCCGGCACGCTCTGATAGGGATAGGCGGCCCAGTTGCCGCTGTGAAACGAGACAATGCCGGACCAACGTAAGGCATCGTCAAGCCGATGCTGTGCTGCCATCGGCAGAAACAGCGCCCATGCCACATCGCGTTCGCGGCGCAAAGCAGGCGTGTCCAACACCTGATGCGCATAAATGTTGCCACGGGCATCGCTGCTTGCTGGTGCCGGCAAGCCATAACCCATCGGTTCGCCGTCACGGTATTCCGCCAGCAGATCCGGGCCGGCTGGCAAATCGCTGGCCTGAAAATGTTGCTCCGCCAACATTTGCAGGCGATGCACATGATCAGCCAGCAAACGGAAGCGCAGATCCATTTGCTTGGCTTTCAATTCCGCATTGACTTGAAACGCCGTCAGGTAGGTTTGCGCCCGGGCCTCGGCGTAGCGGCCGAGCAGGTATTGCATGGCCAGTGCAATGGCAACGAAGAACAGCAGCGCGCCGAGGTGAAACGCGGTGCGCAGACGCTGAAAGGAGCGGGCTTCATTAAGCGGCATGGGACTCCATGTCCGGTCACGGGCGCGCCTGCTGTGGTCGTACGCTTTGCGAGCGTCGGCCGGCGTTGCGAAAATCGGCCGGATATCAGGAATTCAAGCAGCTTCTGGCAGAAACGCCAGTGGTCGGGAGCGGTGCTTGCCGCCGCCAGTGCGACGGCGGATTGACGCGACGGTGCTGCGGTCCCCGCCGGTTTGCGGGGACCGCCATGGCATCAGCATTCGATGATGTTGACAGCCAAACCGCCGCGGGCGGTTTCCTTGTACTTGCTGTTCATGTCGGCACCGGTCTGGCGCATGGTCTTGATGACTTTGTCGAGCGAGACCTTGTGGCTGCCATCGCCGCGCAGCGCCAGCCGCGAGGCGTTGATGGCCTTGACCGAGGCCATTGCGTTGCGCTCGATGCAGGGTACCTGGACGAGGCCACCGACCGGGTCGCAGGTCAGGCCGAGATTGTGTTCCATGCCGATTTCGGCCGCGTTTTCCACCTGCTCGGGCGAGCCGCCGAGCACCTCGGTCAGCGCGCCGGCCGCCATCGAGCAGGCGACACCGACTTCGCCCTGACAACCGACTTCGGCGCCGGAAATTGACGCGTTGATCTTGTACAGGATGCCGATCGCGGCGGCGGTGAGCAGGTAACGGACAATGCCGTCTTCGTCTGCATTCGGATGGAAGGTGCGGTAGTAGTGCGCAACAGCCGGAATGATGCCGGCGGCACCATTGGTTGGCGCGGTCACCACGCGACCGCCGGCGGCATTTTCTTCATTGACTGCGAGCGCGTACAGATCGACCCAGTCCATCACATGCAATGGATCATTGGTGGTGCCGAGCTCGGTTTTCAGCTTGCGGAAAATCGCCGGTGCCCGGCGTTTGACTTTCAGGCCGCCGGGCAGAATGCCTTCTTTTTCGCAGCCGCGTTTGACGCAGGCTTCCATCGTGCGCCAGATGCGCAGCAAGCCATCGCGGATTTCCTGTTCGCTGCGCCAGCTTTTCTCGTTTTCCAGCATCAGGGTAGAGATGCTGATGCCATGCTGCTTGCACTGTGCCAGCAATTCAGCACCGCTGCTGAACGGGTATTTGACCGGGGTTTTGTCTTCGACAATCGGGTCATCCGGGTTGACGTCACCGCTGACGATAAAGCCACCGCCGACCGAATAGTAGGTGCGCTGCAGCAGTTCGTTGCCGGCCGCGTCGTAGGCGTAGAACTTCATGCCATTCGGGTGCGCCGGCAGCGTTTGCCGCTTGTAGAAAACCAGATCGGTTGCCGGGTCGAAATCCAGCAACGTGTTGCCGGCAAGATTCAGCTTCTTGTTCTTCGCCATCGCGTCCAGCCGCGATTCGATGCTGTCGATATCGACCAGATCCGGCTGATCGCCTTCGAGCCCCAGCAGCACGGCTTTGTCACTGCCGTGACCTTTGCCGGTGGCGCCGAGCGAACCGTACAGCTCGGCTTTGACTTTCACGGTTTTGCCGAGCAGATCGTTTTCCTGCAAGCGTGTGACAAAACGCTTGGCGGCGCGCATCGGGCCCACGGTGTGCGAGCTGGACGGACCGATACCAATGGAAAACATGTCAAACACACTGATGGCCACTGCGGGACTCCGTAAAGGCGTTGTGGTTTTTTGCTGTGCGGGTGCCAACTCGCTTCTGCTGGTTATGCCGGCTTTCAGGTCATCCTCACCCCAGCCTTCTCTCCTCAAGGGAGCGGGGGCAAAAACCTTCTCTCTTGGCGGGGAGAAGGCTTGGTTAAGGGTGAGAAAGCCGCGATGTCACTGCAGACGCACACAATCCGTGCACGGCTCGCTTCAGCAGAAAAACCAGGTTGATCCAAAGTGGCGCGGATTCTACCACTGCGGCGCCGGCTGGCTGGTAAGGCCAAGCAGGTGGGAGAGGGTGACGATCATGCCGGCGGTAGCACCCCAGATCCGGCGTTCCTCGAACAGGATTTCGTAGAACTCGCGCTCGCGGCCCTGCCAGATGACCTTGTGCGGGGTGTGGTGATTCGGGTCGAGCACCCAGTTGAGCGGCACATCGAACACCGAATGCACTTCGTTCTGGTCGTACGCGCCCTGAACGTAGTGGTGCACGATGCCGAGATACGGTTGTATGTAGAAACCGCTGACCGTGGTGATGTGGCTTGGTAGCGGCCCCAGCACCTCAACCTGATTCGGCCGCAGGCCGATTTCTTCTTCCGCCTCACGTAGCGCGGTGGCGAGTGGCGACGCGTCGCTGGCCTCGACCCGACCGCCCGGAAAACTGATCTGGCCGGCGTGGTGCTTGAGGTGGGCGGCACGCTGGGTCAACAGCAGCCGAAGGCCGTCCGGCCGGTCCAATACCGGCACCAGCACAGCGGCATGGCGCAGGCCTTCCGGTGGCGTGCCGGCTTGCAGGCGGGACGGGTTGTGTTCGCGGGCACGGCGATAGCCCAGGATGAGCTGATGGCGGTCGAGCAAGATCAGGCCTTGATTGCGCGGGCGATGGCGGTCATGGCGTCGATTATGTCTGAAATTGACCGCGCCGGTGTTGCTGCCGCGTTGACTGATGGCGCGCTCTGCTACAGTCGCGGCGAGTTTGGGTGCCGGGAGGAGCAAGGCGTGCACAACAGGGGCAGGATGGGTGTCGTCGGCGTACTTGGCTTGATGGTCGTCACGGTG
>DASUEK010000332.1:0-19984 GCA_036275115.1 Permianibacter sp.
GTGGTTGCGCAAAGAGAAAGGCACTACGGGTTGTGACTGGCTGCAAGCGGTGATCGACCGCGCCGATCCGCATGGCTTGTTCGACAGCGGCAACCTGCTCGGAAAACCGGCGCAGGAAAACCGCCCATGAAAACAGGCGCCGACCGCGATGCCTCCAACGCGCACGCTGATTCATCACCTGCCTGGCGCGGCAACTGGCGGGCGGAGTTTTTTGACGCCGTGCAAACACCGCTGGATGTGCTGGTCATCGGTGGCGGCATCACCGGCGCCGGTGTGCTGCAAGCCGCGGCGAATCAAGGGCTGCGCGCTGCGCTGGTCGAGCAGCGCGATTTTGCCTGGGGCAGTTCGAGTCGCTCATCAAAACTGGTGCACGGTGGCCTGCGCTATCTAAAGCAAGGTCACATCGGACTCACAGCGGCTGCACTGAAAGCGCGCAATGCGCTGCAAAAGCAGTATCCAGACACCATCAGCCCGCGCCGATTTTATCTTCCGTACGCCAACCGGCCACCGCGATTGATCCAAGCCGGGCTTGCCGTGTATGACGTCTTGGCCGGTCGTCGCAGCCGTGCCCACCATGCTCGCGACAGCTGGTTGCAGCAATTCCCGTTTCTACGCAACGACCAGCATCACGGTGCGTTGAGTTATCTGGATGCTGCGACCGATGATTGCCAGCTGGTCTTGCGCGTGTTGATGCAGGCCATGTCGCGCGGTGCTCTCGCCGCCAACTATGTCGCGGCCGAAACCTTGTTGCTCGACAACGCGCAGCAGGTGCGAGGCGCTGTGCTGCATGATCAACTCAGCGATCAACGCGTCGAAGTCCGGGCCAGGGTTGTGGTCAATGCCACCGGCGCCTGGAGTGACCGCTTGTTGGCGACCGGAAAATCCGCAACACCGATGCGGCCGCTGCGTGGTTCCCATCTCGTGCTGCCGTGGCATTTGCTGCCGCTCGCCGAAGCCATCGGTTGCCCGCATCCGCAAGACGGTCGCCCGGTTTACGCAGTCCCATGGGCCGGAGCCGTCCTGTTCGGTACCACCGATGTGGATCATGATGCACCACTGGAGCTCGAGCCCCGGATCAGTAGCGCCGAATACGATTATCTGATGTCGGCGCTGTTCCGCCTGTTTCCAGAACTTGAACTCAAGGAGAGCGACATTGTCAGCAGCTTCGCTGGCGTGCGCCCAACCTTTGCCGACCATCATGCCGATCCCTCAGCGGCAAGTCGCGAACACCTGATCGAAGAAAGTGCCGGCTTTGTCCGGATTTGTGGCGGCAAACTGACCACCTTCCAGCTGATGGCCGACGAAGTGCTTACCCGGATCTGTCGTCAACTCGGACTTGGCAAACAGCGCATGCAACAAACGCCTGTGCCTAGCATCACAAGCCACGAACCCAACCCGCACTTTTTGGGCGACAGCGATCTGACCGAGCAACACTGGCAACAGGCGTTGACCCAAGCAGTGCAGCATCTGGATGACCTGCTGCTGCGACGCACCCGCATCGGCCTTGTCGAAGCAGACGGCGGCCTGTCACTGCTGCAGCAACGACAGCAGCAGCTGTGTCGTGAATTGCGCTGGGATGATGCGCGCTGGCAGCAGGAATACGCCCGTTACCGTGACATCCGGCAGCGGCATTACGCCGCGCAGGCGTTCCGGTAGAACCGAAACGGATGGGTGCTCTATAGCAAGTGCTGCTGACGCAAATGGATCAGCAAGCCTCGGCAACCGGCATCGACGATATCGAACACGCGCTGGAAACCATTCAACGGCCCGTAGTACGGATCCGGCACATCCAGCGATTGCAGTTGCGGTGCGAACTCCAGCAAACAGTGTAAACGCGATGTCGGCGATTCGAGCTCGGCATGCTGACGACGCAGCACCTGCAAATGGCCTTCATCCATTGCGATCAGATACTGAAACTGCTGGAAATCGTCGGCTTTGACTTTGCGCGCGCGCTGCTTTGACAAATCGATGCCGCGTGCCTTGGCCACCTGTTGCGTACGCGGATCCGGCGCCTGACCGGCGTGCGAACCGCTGACTCCCGCTGAATCCACGCGAAAACGTTGCCACAGCTGGTGCTCACGGAGCAGCGCTTCAAATACGCCCTGCGCTGTCGGCGACCGGCAAATGTTGCCGGTACAAACAAACAGCACGCCAATCCGCTCCGAGCTCATGCCCGCTCCTTTCTCCATCGCCTTGGATGACTCGTATCAGGACGCCAGCAATCGCCGCAGACGTGCCAAATCATCGGGCGTATCGACGCCAGCCGGCGGCACTTCCAACGCGGGTTCAACGTGGATACTGGCGCCGTTCCACAATGCCCGCAGCTGCTCCAACGACTCCAACTGTTCAATCGGGGCTGGCGCCCAGCGGACGAACTGCTGCAGAAAGCTGACCCGGTAGGCATAGATGCCGATGTGGCGTTGCCACGGCGTCAGGTCGCTCGGCGTATCCGGAAAATGTTTGCGCGAAAACGGAATGCTGGCGCGGGAAAAATAGAGCGCGCGGCCATTTTTGTCTGCCACCACTTTCACCACGCTGGGCTCAAAGAGTTGCTGCGGACCATCCAGCGGGCAACTCAGGGTCGCCATGCCGCAGGCAGAATTTCTGGCGAGATTGGCTGCCACTTGGTCGATGATTGCCGGCGGAATCAGCGGCTCATCGCCCTGGACATTGACCACAATGGTATCCGCGGCCAGCTGCAAACGGCTGGCTGCTTCGTTCAGTCGATCGCTGCCCGACTCATGATTGACATCGGTCATCACCACCTCGGCACCGAATGCGGTGACGGCATCGGCAATCCGCTGATCGTCAGTTGCAATCACGACCCGTGCGGCGGCGCTTTGCCTTGCACGTTCATAGACATGCTGAATCATCGGCTTGCCCGCGATATCCGCCAGCGGTTTCGCTGGCAAGCGAGTGGACGCGTAGCGTGCCGGGATGATCACGACAAACGACATGGCAATGCTCTCCGCTTACAGTTCTTCAGGACGCAGCGGCCGTGCTTCGTCTTCGAGCATGACCGGAATGCCGTCGCGCACCGGAAAGGCGACGCGGTCAAACTTGCAACGCAATTCCTGCTCGGCCTTGCGATACTCCAATTTGCCCTTGCAAATGGGGCAGGCCAGGATATCCAGCAAATGTTTATCCATGATTGACTCCTTGACGCAGCGCACGCAGGTGGCGTTCGAGCTGCAGGGAAAAATCGTTGTCGAGTTCCGCGCCGATACGCACGAACCAATGCTGCGGGCCGGCAAAGCCAGCGCATTTGACCGCGTCCTTTTCGGTCATCAGCACCGGAGCGTCCTGCCAGGGTAGATCCGCCGCTTGATAAGCATGATGATCCGGAAACGGGTGTTCGATCACGCGAAGACCAGCGGCACGCAAACTGGCGAAAAACCGCCCGGGGTTGCCGATACCGGCAACCGCGTGGACGCGCTGGCCGGTGAATGCGGACAAGGGTTTCGGTTCAACACGGCCCGCGACCGGCAGGCATTGCTGCGGCAACAAGCGCATCTCGTGAGGCGCCAAGCCCGGAATACTGGCGCCGTTACCAACGACCAGCGACACACTGCGCAGCCGCGCCGGCAACTCACGCAGCGGCCCGGCCGGCAACAGCCAACCATTACCGAGCTGGCGCACCGCATCGATAACCACGATCTCGATGTCACGGCGCAGTGCGTAATGCTGCAAGCCATCATCACTGATCACGATGTCGCAGCCGCTATCACGCAAGTAGCGCGCCGCACGCACACGCTGCGGATCCACCACCACCGGCACGCCCGTCAACTGCTTCAGCAGGAGCGGTTCATCCCCCACCACGGCAGCGGCACTGTCGGATAGCACTTCACACGGGTACTGCGCCGCCTTGCCACCGTAACCGCGGCTGACAATGCCCGGTCGCCAACCCTGTGCCCGCAAGGTATCGACCAGCCAGTGCACCAGCGGCGTTTTGCCAGTGCCACCTACCGCAAGGTTGCCGACCACAATGACCGGAATACCCGGATGTTCGCTGCGCAACAAGCGCATGCGATACAGGCAGCGACGCAGCGCCACCAGCACACGCATCAGCAGATGCAGCGGCCACAACCCACTCAACCGCCAACGCGGGCCGTACCACGCCTCAACCAGCTTCATGCCGATTCGCCATCCCGGAATTGCATGGCGTGCAACTTGGCATACTCACCGTTGCGGGCGATCAATTCACGGTGACTGCCCTGCTCGATAATTCGGCCCTGATCCAGCACCAAAATCTCGTCGGCTTTCTCGATAGTCGACAAGCGATGGGCAATGACAATCGTCGTGCGATTGCGCATCAGCTTTTCCAGCGCGTACTGAATCAAGCGCTCCGACTCATTGTCGAGTGCCGAGGTGGCTTCATCCAGCACCAATACCGGCGCGTCTTTGAGCAGCGCGCGGGCGATTGCCAGTCGCTGTCGTTGCCCGCCCGACAGATTGACGCCATTGTCGCCGACAACCGTGTCCAGCCCATTGGGCATCGCGGCAATGAAATCCCAGGCATTGGCGAGTTTCGCAGCCTGAATGATTGCTTCATCGCTGGCGCCTTTCATGTCGCCGTAGGCAATGTTGTTGCGAACCGTATCGTTGAACAGTGTGACTTGCTGCGACACCAAGGCGAATTGCCGGCGATAGTCTGACAGCAGAAACGATTCGACCGGCTCACCGTCCAGCCGGATCTCGCCACTGGTCGGTTGATAGAACCGCATCAGCAAGGTCGCCAAGGTCGATTTGCCGCTGCCGGAGCGACCAACCAGCGCGATGGTCTTGCCGGCCGGAACATCGAAGCTAACGCCTTTCAACACCTCATTCGTTTTGCCGGGATAGGCAAAGCGCAGATCGCGCAGTTGCAGGTCACCTTGCGCGCGCTCCAATTTGCGGGTGCCATGGTCCTGCTCGTTCGGCAAGTCCAGCATTTCAAACACGCTCTGCGCCGCCGTGATGCCCTGCGCCAACACCGAATTGACCTGACTCAGCACCTTCAGCGGCTTCTGAATGGCAAGCATGGCGGCAACTGAAGCCACAAACGCCCCGGCGGTTAGTTTGCCGGAAATCAGCAAGGCGCCCGACACCCAGAACACTGCCGCCAGCGCGATACCAGCAATCAGATAAACGAGGTTCTGACTGAGCGATTTGGTCACGATCAGTTTGAGCAAGTAGCGACGATTGCTGTCCGACGCGCGGTTGAACGCCTGACTTTCCTGACGTTGACCGCCAAAGGTCTTGATCGTCCGAATGCCCTGCACCATCTGCGTACTGACTTGGGTGACTTCCCCCATCGCGGACTGCAGCCCGCGCGAAATGCGCTTGAAGCGCTTGGATGCGGTTTTCAGCACCCAACCGATCAGCGGACCGCCGACGAAGAACAGGGCGCCGAGCTCCCAGCTGTTGTAGAACACCACCCCGATAAGAAAGATGAGTGTCGCACCTTCGCGGGCAACGTCCTTGATGGCTTCCGTCGCCGCCGTGCCAACCCGATCGGTGTTGTAGGTAATGGTGGAAATGAGTTGCCCGGTTTGCCGTTCATCAAAGAATCGGGATGGCATCAGCAGGTATTTGTCGAACAGGGCCTGCCGCAAATCCTGGATGACGTTTCGCCCTACCAAACCCATGCAGTAATCGGACACAAAACCGAATACCGTTCTCAGCAAAATAAAGAAAACGATGTAATACGGCATCTTGGCGAGAAACGTCGGGTCTTTCTCGACAAAGCCCTTGTCGACGACCGGCTCGAGCGCGCGAATCAGTTGGCTGTCGACAGCTGCAAACAACGTGTTGGCGATTACGCCGAGGGCAAAAATCCACAGGTAGGGCCGAACGTACTTGAGCAGGCGTTTGTACACCTGCCAAGACGTCGTAATCGGTTGCGGGGACATTAGTTTTCCGTCGGCGCTTGCGCCGCCATGGTGAGCTTGCTGAAGCCCAGCTGACCGGCGGCATCCATCGCGGTGGCAACGGCCTGATACGGCGCCTTGCCATCCGCCGAAATGACCATCGGCAGTTGGTTGTTGCCCTGAGATACGGACTTGACCGCCGATTTCAAGGTTTCCAACTGATTGTTCACCAGTGGCTGCGCATTGACGAAGAAATTACCGGAGGCATCGACCGTGATCTCGACCGATTCCGTTTGTGCCGTCACCGCGAGCGGATTGACACCGGCCTCCGGCAAATTGATCTTCATTTCGGTATCGCGATTGAATTTGGTCGACACCATGAAAAAGATGATCAGCGTCAGGATCACATCAATGAGTGGGGTCAGATTGACGTTGAAGTCTTCCCGACCATGACGACGGCGTTCGAGCAGCATCAGCGTTTTCCGTTGTTGTCCGTTGCCGGTGCGTCCGGGAAGGAAGACGGGAACAGCGCCTCGACCATCTTGGTCGCTTCCACTTCCAGCTGACAGACCAGCTCATCGACACGGCGATGCAACCAGCGATACAGGAACGTCGTGGGAATGGCGACAAACAACCCCATCGCTGTCGTGATCAGCGCCTCTGCAATACCACCCGCCAGCTGGCTCGGATCGCCCATGCCGCTGGCGTTAGCGGCAAAAAACATTTTGATCATGCCGAGCACGGTGCCGAGCAGACCCAGCAACGGCGCCACCATCGCAATGGTGCCGAGCGTGTTCATGAACCGCTCCATCTCGATTACCGTGCGGCGACCGGCCTCACTGATGTTTTGCTTGACCACGTCACGGCCTTGGCTGTGCACGGCGTAACCGGCGGCCAGCAATTCCCCGAGCGGCGAGTGCGCGCGCAATTCCTTCAGGCGCTCGCGGGTCAGCTCGCCTTTGCGGATCCAGGTCCAAACCTGACCGACCAAGTGCTTCGGGGCAATCCGCGAGGTCCGCAGAGCCCAAAATCGCTCAATGCTGATGCCGACCGCAATGATGGACAACAGCAACAGCGGGTACATCACCCAACCGCCGGCAGTAAACAGCTGTAACACGAGAATTTCCCCTGAGATTCAAGCCCTTACAAAGCGGCGCCACTCTAGCACAACCACCACGCCACCGGCAGCCGCCCGACCGGCTCATGGTGCAGGCAGTGAACGCCGCCACAGTCTGACCGGACGGCGCGCCAGCTCAACGGTCACCGACTCGCCCTCCGCCCATGACAACGTCACGGCGCCCTGCTCGGCCGTGTTCAGAATCGTGGCGCCGGCAGCACGAAAGCGCTCGACGACCTCCGGCCGCGGGTGTCGATGCGGATTGCGGTAGCCGGCACTGACCAGCGCCCAGCGCGGCGCCACGGCCGCGACAAAGGCCGGCGACGATGAGCTGGCGCTGCCGTGATGGGGCACCAGCAGGATGTCGGTCTTGAGTGCCGCTGGCGCAGACAACATCAGGCGCGCCTCAACTTCGGCAGAAATATCGCCGGCGAGCAGAATCCGTTGGCCGGCAAGTTCAATCAACACCACGCAAGAACGATCATTCGATTTGCGTTCGGAAACGCCGGCAACCGGATGCAACACCGTCACCGATGCCGCACCCACCGACATTTCCTGACCCTGTTGGCACGCCGTCACCGGCACGTCCGTTGGCAACTCCGGCACCGGCTCACCTGCCAGCACACGTTGCGCCGGCAAGCCAGCCAGCAGCGCGCGAGCGCCACCAGCATGGTCATTGTCGGCATGGCTGAGCCAGAGCAGATCCAGCGTCTGCCAACTGGCCGCGCGCAACGCCGGCAGCACGATCATTTCGCCGGCATCGAAGCGTTCGCCGCGCGGACCGACATCGTAGACCATGACGGCATCGCCAGCCTCCAGCATCAGCGCCGTGCCCTGACCGACATCGAGCAAGGTCAGCCGCGCCTCCGGTCGAGCCGGGAGCGTCCACTCCAGCACCGGTACCAGCAACAGCAGCGGCAGCAGCCGGCGCCATGGCGTCCACGGTGCGACCAGCAGAACCGCCGCCAGTATCAGCATCAACGTTGCCGGCCACGACAATTGCGCCGGTTGCCAGCTGGCCAGCGGCCACTCGGCCAATTGGCGCAACCAGACGAAGAACAGCTCAAGCGAGCGGTCACAGAGTTGCAGCAGCAGTTCGGCGGTCGTTGGCGACCACGACAGCAAGGCGCAACCGAGCAACGCCAGCGGGGTG
This sequence comes from Permianibacter sp., assembly GCA_036275115.1. Classification (GTDB taxonomy): domain Bacteria; phylum Pseudomonadota; class Gammaproteobacteria; order Enterobacterales; family Permianibacteraceae; genus Permianibacter. Next base: position 8,120 of record DASUEK010000332.1, read on the forward strand.
CTGACAAAACTGACCCACGGCACCGCGAGCAAATTGGCGAGCGGCGCCACCAGCGATGCCTGACCAAACCACAACAACGTCATCGGCAACAATGCCAATGACAGCAACAACTGGACGCGTATTGCCGTCCACCACCATGGCCGCGCAACGGGCCGCGCCGCACCGAGCAAAAACAACAAGGCGACCGCGCCGAATGACAACCAGAATCCGGGCTCCAGCACGGCACACGGGTCCAGCCACAGCGTCAGCACCAGCGCCAAGGCCAAGCTGTTTGATACCGGCAACTGCCGACGCCATAACCAGCCGATTGCAACCACCGCCAGCATCAACACGGCCCGCAAAGTCGGCGTCGCAAAACCGGCCAGTGCGCTGTACAAAATCGCCGCCGCCAAGCCCACGACAACGCCAACCAACGGCGCTGGCCAATACAGCGGCAAGCGCGGTAGCACGCGCCACAGCGCGCCGGCAAACAGGCCTGCTACCAACGCAATCAAGGTGATGTGCAAGCCGGAAATGGCCACCAGATGGGTTGTGCCGGTATCGCGCAGCAAGCGCCAGTCATCCGGCGTGATGGCGTCATCCGCACCGAAACTCAAACCGGCAATGACGGCACCGTGTTGCAAAGGCAACGCCAGCAATCGATCACGCAAGGACTGACGCCACGACGCCAGCATGGCATCACCGGCCTCAGCGAGCCGCTGCGGTGCGTCCTGCTCGCGAACGTAACCAGTCGCTTGCACATGCTGGGCGAACAGCCAGCGTTCGTAATCAAAGCCCTGAAAATTCACGCTGCCGCGCGGCGGTTTCAGCCGCACCGTGAATTGCCACTGCTCACCTACGCGCGGTTGAACATTCGGCTCATACCAGGACAGGCGCAGTGTCGCCGGCTGCCATGGCGGCACGGCGACGTCGCGATAACGGTCCACGGCAAACAGAAAACGCAAACTGCGCTCACCCGCCTCTGGCAACGAAACAATACGCCCTTCGATACGGACATCCTGTTGAATATCCGACTCGGGCAACTGCCAGCTGAACAGCCAATGGAAATGGGCGGTGCTGAGCGCAAGAGTCAGCAACGAGATGCCAAGCCAGCGACTCGGCCAATGCGGGCGAAACAGCAACAGCACAGCTGGCGCCGCCAGTCCGGTGAACGCTGGCGGCAAGGGTGCCGGCAGCAGAAACAAGCCGGCGGTGATCAGAAGAACCAGTAGCGCTGCCGTGCGCATGGAAGTTGCCGTTATCCTTGGCTCATGAACAATATTTGCGGCACAGCCGACTGTATTGATTGCGCAGCCAACTGGCAATTAATACAGGCCGTCGCCGGACATTTGCGGTTTTACTTCCCCTGCATCGCCTTCAACGTATCACGATCCCGGCATCGCCGGCGTGACATTACCGCCAATACCGCTCCGATACGGCATGACGACCGCATCGACTCGCGCTTACCCCGTGGATATTCACGAGCCGCTCAGCGCAGCCCATTTCGGCAAGGCATACCGACGCTGGCGAAAATCCCCTCACAGAAGCGTCGACAAGCTGCCATCGCGCAGCCGCAGCGTGCGATCCATTCTGGCGGCCAACGCGGCATCGTGGGTCACCACGACAAAGCTGGTACCGTGCTTTTCGTTCAATGCCAGCATCAGATCGTAAACGGCATCAGCGGTTTTCGAATCCAGGTTGCCAGTGGGCTCGTCCGCCAACACGCAGCGCGGCTCCGTCACCAGCGCGCGCGCCAGTGCGATACGCTGACGCTCGCCGCCGGACAGCTCACCCGGCTTGTGCTTTTCCCGGGCCGCCAAACCGACATCGGCAATGGCCTGAGCGGCACGGGCGCGGGCATCGCTGACGTTGTCACCGCGAATGAGCAGCGGCATCGCCACGTTTTCCAGCGCGGTGAATTCGGGCAGCAGATGATGAAACTGGTAAACAAAACCAAGGTTACGGTTGCGCCAGTCACCTTGCGCTTTCGGGCTCAGCTCATGAATGGCTTTGCCGCACACCTGCACGGTACCGGTGCTCGGCGCATCGAGCGCACCGAGCAGGTGCAGCAGGGTGCTTTTGCCGGAACCCGAAGCACCGACAATCGCCACCCGCTCAGCCCGGCCAATCTGCAAATCAATGCCTTTCAACACATCCACTTTCAACGCGCCTTCGGCAAAAGTTTTGCCAAGACCACGCGCATCGATCACCCATTCGCTCATCGGAGTCGCCACTGTCTTATTCATAACGCAAGGCCTCGGCCGGCCGCACCCGCGACGCACGCCAGGCGGGATAAAGCGTGGACACCAGGCACATCACAAACGCCGTCAGACCGACATTGACGACATCGGCCATGTCCAGCTGACTCGGCAGGAAACCAACGAAGTAGACGTCACCGGGCACCAGCGCAATACCAAACTGGGTTTCAACCCAGGCAACGATATCCGGTAAATTCAAACTGAGGCTGATACCACCGATCAAACCAAGCAAGGTGCCGAACAAACCATTGACCAAGCCCTGCACCATGAAAATGGCCATGATGTGGCCCGGGCTGGCACCCAGCGTGCGCAGAATGGCAATGTCGCTCTGTTTGTCGGTGACCACCATGACCAAGGTTGAGATGATGTTAAACGCGGCAACGGCAATGATGAACGTGAGCAGCACGAACATCATGGTTTTTTCCATTTTGACCGCCCGGAACAGCGGTCCGTAACTGCGGGTCCAATCGGTGGTGTACTGCTCGATGGGCAGCTCCATGCGCAGCTGATCCGCCAATACCGGTGCCCGCAACACGTCCGTCACTTTCAACCGCAAACCGTGCACGCCGTCACCGAGGCGCATCAAGGCCTGGGCATCGGCAATGTGGACATAGGCCATTCCGGCATCCATTTCGGCGCGCACTTCAAAGGTGCCGACCACGGTAAACCGGCGTTGCCGTGGCACCACACCGGCGGCGCCGATGGTGGTCGCTTCCGGAATGATGACGCTGACTTTGTCGCCAACGCGTACCGCCAGATTGTCGGCAAGTACCTGACCGAGAACGATACCGAACTCACCCGGCTTGAGCGCCTCCAGCGAGCCGAACACCATGTGCTCGCCGACAATGGAAACCGTTTGCTCCAGCGCCGGGTCAACACCCTGGACCAGACCAAATCGGTTGTAACCGGCGTACCGGAACATGGACTGGGCGCTGACAAAAGGCGCACTCGCCTCAACCCCCGGATGCTGCTTGAACTTCTCCGCCATGGCCGGCCAATCCTGCAGCGCACCACGGCTATCAGCGATGATGATGTGCGGCGCCATGCCAAGGATGCGCGTGCGCAATTCGCGCTCAAAACCGTTCATGACCGACAGAACAGTAATCAGCACGGTCACGCCCAAGGCGATGCCACCAATCGAGACCAGCGAAATGAAGGAAATGAAATGGTTACGGCGCTTGGCGCGGGTATAGCGCAGACCGACAAAAACGGAGAACGGTCGAAACATGGCAGGTCCAGCAAAAGGCAGCCAAACGGGCCGCCGGAACAGGCCGGCATCATCCCATTCGTGCTAGGCTAAGGCAAGAAAACCGGTTCGGACGGCCTCAGCCGCCGCCCGCCGTCGAGGGAGTCTGCAATGAGCGCATCTGACCCCACTGTCGCCAACCAACAGCCGGCGGATCGCCGTGACTATTTCCGCATTACCGACACCATCGCATTGCGCGTTGATCCGGTAACGGCGCCGGTCTTGCCGGTCAGTCCGCCGCTTGAGCTCGCTGCCGGCCACCAACTGCTGCGCGAACTGCAGGTGATCGACAGTGACAGCGCCGGCTTGCTGCGCAATATTCAGGACAAGTCGCGCGATATCGGCCAGTACCTGAAGCTCGTCAACCGCAAGATCGAACTGACCGCCCGCTTCTACGTGCTGCAGCAGGCCGCCAGCCATTACCAGCGTCATGACGTGATCCTGAGCGGCAGCGGACTCGGCTTTCTGCACCCGACCGCGCTGAGCGTCAACAGCCTGGTGGATCTGCATTTCATTCTGCTGCACACGGCGACCGCGGTCAGCTGCCGCGCCAAAGTGCTGCGCTGTGACGCCCGGGATGGACAGTTCCATATCGGCAGCGAATTCACCGAGATCACCGATAGCGATCGCGATGCGATTGTCCGCCATACCCTGCATCTCGACGCGGCACGCCGGCGCGAAGCCAAAGCCAGCGCCGAAATCTGACCACCGTCACACCGACAACGGCGTTGTCTGCGGTGCCGGTTCACAGAAATGACGCGGCGGCTGTCGCTACACTGACCACCGGATGCCTCCCACGCTGACAGGACATATGACCATGCGATTCGCGTTCTTGTGCTTGGCCCTGAGTTTGCCGTTACCCGCGCTTGCCGCTGGTGATGTGTTGCAGATCCCACTGAGCCAGCAAGGCGACAGCAAGCTGCCACGTCCGGGCAAGGGCATGAGCAAGGCCGAGGTGGAAAAGTTGTTTGGCGCCCCGGCGCAAGTGCAGGGACCGGTCGGCCAGCCGCCGATCACCCGTTGGCATTACCCGGAATATGTCGTCACCTTCGAATACGATCACGTCGTGCACACGGTGCTGAAGCACAAACCCAAGGCGCCGGTGAATGCCACCGACCCGGCGACGGATTCGACAACCGAACCAACGCCAACGCCGACCGGTAGCGACAGCACGCAACCAGTAACCCCGGCAACGCCAACACCGTCATCGTGACCGCGCTGCATCGGGAGAATCGGGAAAAGAAAAAGCGGCCATCTTGGCCGCTTTTTTCATGCTCGCACGCTCGGCATCAGCATCGTTCAATTCACCAGAACATTGCTGAACTGCCACGGGTCACTGCTGTCGATCGACTCGGCAAACAAGGTGTTGCGCTGTTGCAGCGGAGTCCAGTCGGTGTAGGCTCCGACCAGCTTGCCAAGATAGGGCTTCTGCACGTCGAGAGTGCGGGCAAAATCCATGTCTTCCGCCTCGACAATACCCGCGCGCGGATTCTCGATGGCCCAGACCATGCCGGCCAGTACCGCGCTGGTCACTTGCAGACTGGTCGCGCTGTTGTAGGGCGCCAGCGCTTTCGCCTCTTTCGCTGTCAATTGTGAGCCATACCAGTACGCACCCTTGGCATGGCCGGCAAGCAGCACACCCAGCTCATCCATACCGTCGATGATCTCTTCACGCAGCACCCGCTGTTTCGGCTGCAGGGTGAAATTGCGACCGTTGAATTCGTGCAGCGATACCACCGCACTGTCGCAAGGGTGATAGGCATAGTGACAGGTCGGCCGGTACAACACCTTGTCGCCATCACGCACCGTCAAGTAATCCGAGATGGAAATGGCTTCGTTGTGGGTGATCAAGAAGCCATGGAACGGACCATAGTCTGGCGTCCAGGTTCTTACCCGCACGGTCGCGCCCGGGCGCTTCAAGTAAATGGCCGCGCCGCAACCAAAGGCATGGGTCGCGCCATCCGCCGGCAACTGCTTTTCATGCGTGCCCCAGCCGAGTTCTGCCGGCTGACAGCCTTCGCCAACAAAGCCATCGACGGACCAGGTGTTGACAAACTCGTTCATCTGTTTGGGTTTGTCGGTGATCTGGGTATCGCGCTCGGCAACATGAATCATCTTGATGCCGAGTTTCCGGGCAAGCGCGGCCCATTCCTCGCGACTGGACGGCGTCGCGAGATCGCCGTAAATGTCACGATGCAGGTTCAGCAACGCTTGTTTCAGCAAATGCGACACCATGCCCGGATTGGCGCCATTGGCGAAAATGGCGGTGCTGCCTTGCGGGTATTTCTTGCGCAGCGCCAGCGCGTGTTCGCGAATGGCGTAATTCGAACGCTCCGAGAAGCTCAATGCCGGATCGGTGTAACCACCGGCCCACGGCTCGATACAGGTATCGATGTAGAGCGTCTGAAATTCCTGACACAGTTCAACCAACGCAATCGACGACACATCGACTGACAGGTTGACCATGAAGGTACCGGGCGCCAACAACGGCGTCAGGATTTCCCGGTAATTGCCTCGGGTCAGGGCTTGGCGGATAAAACGAATACCGTACTCCCGCGCTTCATCAACACCGCGGTCATCGGCGGTGACAATGGTGATGTCACTGGGTTTGACGTCCAGGTGACGCAAGATCAACGGCAGAACTCCTTGGCCAATGGCCCCAAAGCCCACCATCACTATCTTGCCCGGCGCACGGGCGTGGATCGTGTACTCGTTCATCTCGATAAGACCTCCTGCGGCGTTCGTCACGCCATTGTTGCCAACGCTCACAACGAGCGTGGCCCTCGGATAGTGGCGGGATCGCCACCAGATGACCCCTCTTGGGCCGGTTGTGCCAAATCAGCGCGTTACCAGTTCGTTACCGGTGCTGCCCGATTCAACATAGAGAGTGCGGCTCGGAAACGCAAAATCGGCACCATGCTGGCTGACAATCTGCTGAATACCGAACAACACATTTTCCTTGATGCGGTGAAACTCAATGAGCTCGATGGGGCGGGTATGCGCATCCACGAGCAAATCCAAACTCGATTCGCCAAAGCGGTGAAACCAGACACCCTGACTTTGATCGGCAACGATATCCGGATGACTGGCAAGGTAACGGCGCAGATCGGCAATCAAATCCGGTAACCGGGCAGCATCCTGATAGCGCAGACCAATCACCTCACGGATGCGACGATTGCTCATCCGGGTCACATTTTCGACAGCGATATTGGCAAACACCGAATTCGGGATGTAAAGCGGCCGTTTGCTCTCTGTCCGGATGCGCGTTTGCCGCCAACCGATGTATTCCACCGTGCCTTCCAGTTCCCGATCCGGCGAGCGAATGCTGTCACCGACGGCAAAGGGACGGTCCAGATACAGCATCAAACCGCCAAAAAAGTTGGCGAGCAAATCCTTGGCCGCAAACGACACCGCCAGACCACCGATGCCACCGAACGCCAGGACACCGGAGATGGAAAAACCCATCGACTGCAAACCAATCAGCGCCATGACGATGAAAACCGAAATGCGCGCCAGTTTGCCAATCGCTTCGATGGTGGTGCCATCCAATCGCCCCTCTTCCGTGCTGGTCCTGGACTTTTCGACCAACGCCGATTCGACGCTGCGAACCAACCGCAGCAGGAACCAGCAAATCAGCACGACAATGCCGAGCGTGCGCGCCGTCGCCACGGCTTTCAACATGACGGCGGAGCGTTCGGTAAAGATGTACTCGAACGCGAACATCAAACTGACCAACCAGATGGCCAGCGCAGTCGGTTTGGACAACGCGTCCCACAGCGCATCGTCCCAGACCGTGTTGGTTTGCTGCAGTTTGCGCTGAATGCGTTTATGCAAACGACGCCAGAACCAGTGCACCAACGAAGCGATCGCCAGAATCACCAACACTCCGGTGATCCAGGCGGCAACATCGGTCAACTCCAACAACCAGTTCCAGATTTTGGCGAACGAAGGCATGGGGCAAAAACTCTCCTGAACTCATCCCGTCTTGAAGTGCCATTAACCCAGTAGCGGCTGCGCCTGCTGCCAGCGCCGCTCGCGTTGCAGCTGTGGCAGCGGCAGGGCCGGCTCGTGCTGACACAGTGCCGCGATGCGCGCACTTTGCTCGCGGGCAATTTTTTGCGGCAGCGCTTCCAGCGTTTCGATAGCGCCCTTGCGGTCATTGCAGACCAGCACCATATCGCAGCCGGCGTCGAGAGCAGCGTGTGCGCGAGCGTGGTAGTCGCCGACCACATGGGCGCCGGCCATGGCGAGATCATCACTGAAAATGCAGCCCTGAAATTGCAGCTGACCTCGCAACACGGTTTGCAACCAGTAGCGGGAGAAACCCGCCGGCAACGGGTCCAGCGCCGGGTAAATCACGTGCGCCGGCATGATGCCGCCGAGCTCGCCGGCAAGGCCGCGGAACACCGACAGGCAACGCGCGATCTGCTCCGGCGTGCGTTCGTCGACCGGAACATGGGTATGCGAATCCGCGGCAACGAAACCGTGACCGGGAAAATGTTTGCCGGTACCAAGCATGCCGGCTTCCCGCATGCCGTACAGATAGGCACGCGCCAACGGGACCACCTGGGTCGGTTCTGGCCCGAAACTGCGGTCCCCAATGACTTCACTGGTGCCGTAATCCAGATCCAGCACCGGCGCAAAACTGATGTCACAGCCCACCGCCCGCACTTCGCTGGCCATCAACCAGCCCAGCTCCTGCGCGCGGCGCAGTGCCTCGGCGCTGGCCTCCGGGCCGAGCGTGCGCAGTGCCGGCAGCTGGCTGAAGCCCTCGCGCAGGCGCCGCACCCGGCCGCCTTCCTGATCGACCGCGATCAGCAGGTTGCGACCGGACTCGCGCCGGATGGCATCGGTCAGCGCCCGGACCTGGTCCGCGCTCTCAACGTTGCGGGCAAACAGAATGACCCCGCCCACCGCCGGATGACGAATCAGCTCGCGCTCTTCGGCATCCAGTGAAAGGCCTTGCAAATCAAGCATTAAGCGGCCAAGCGTCATGTTCATTCCCAGTCTGATCGAGGGCGAAAAAGCCGGCGCGCATTCTACTGGAATATGCATTTGACCACAGTATTTTTGCCGCCCGGATGGCGCTGGTACCGGCCGCCCTGCTCGTTATAATCCGCCGTCGCCCGCGTCGGCGGGACCGCTTTGGAGAAGGAACGCATGAATCAGAACACGACCGCGCGCTGGCGCCCCGCCCTGCTCGCCGTAGCCGTTGCCCTTGGCGTTGCCGCATGCAGCGAACCGGAATCGCCCCAACAGACCGTACAGGCGAATGGCCCGACGGTGGCCGATGCCGAGAAATTCGTTGCCGATGCCGAAGCCGAACTGCTGAAGCTGAATCTGGAGGCGCAGCGCGCCGCCTGGATCGCCGAAACCTATATCACCCCGGATACCGAAGCCCTGATTGCCAAAGCCAACGAGATCGCCACCGCCAAGGCGGTCGAACTCGCCAATGCCAGCAAGCAGTTCATTGGCATGGAGCTGCCGCCGGAACTGAACCGCAAGCTGGAAAAAATCCGCTTGGCGATGGTGCTGCCGGCCCCGGCCGATGCCGCCAAGACCGAAGAGCTGGCGAAGATCTCGTCGTCACTGAATGCGCAATATGGTTCGGGCAAATACTGCAAACCGGGCGACGGCGGCAAACAGACCTGCCTGAGCCTCGGCCAGCTCGAAGACATCATCGCCAACCCGGCCAGCAAACCGGCCGAGCGGCTCGAAGCCTGGACCGGTTGGCACAGCATCGCCCCGGCCATGCGCGCCGAATACACCCGCATGGTCGAAATTGCCAACGAAGGGTCGAAAGAACTCGGCTATGTCGACACCGGCGCCATGTGGCGCGCCAAGTACGACATGCCGGCTGATGATTTCGCCAAAGAACTGGATCGCTTGTGGACGCAAGTCGAGCCGCTGTACAGCGCGCTGCACTGCCATGTACGCGCCAAGCTCAATGAAAAATTCGGCGATGATGTCGTTGCCAAGACCGGTCCGATCCCGGCGCACCTGCTCGGCAACATGTGGGCGCAGCAATGGGGTAACGTGTACGACTTCGTCAAACCGCAAGGCGGTGGTGAAGGCGTCAACCTTGATGCGCTGGTGCTGAAGGCCTACGGCCAACCAACTGTTGTCACCGGCAACAACGTCGCCGAACTCGACATCAAGCAAACCCCGGAAGGCAAAATGGTGCTTGCCGGCGAGCAGTTCTTCAGCTCGCTCGGTTTCGCGCCGCTGCCGGAAAGCTTCTGGAAAAACTCGCAGTTCCTGAAACCGCGTGATCGCGACGTGGTGTGCCACGCCAGCGCCTGGGATCTCGACAACCAGGACGACATCCGCATCAAGATGTGCATCAAGGTCAACGCCGAAGACTTCGTCACCATTCACCACGAGCTCGGCCACAACTACTACCAGCGCGCTTACAAGAACCAGCCGTTCCTGTTCATGGACAGCGCCAACGATGGTTTCCACGAAGCGATTGGCGACACCGTCGCGCTCGGCATCACGCCGGCGTACCTGAAGCAAATCGGCCTGCTCGACAAAGAGCCGGATGCGTCGCAAGACGTCGCCATTCTGCTGCGCCAAGCGATGGACAAAGTCGCCTTCCTGCCGTTTGGTCTGCTTGTTGATCAGTGGCGCTGGCGGGTGTTCTCCGGCGAAATTCCGGCCGACAAATACAACGAAGGCTGGTGGCAGCTGCGCGAAAAATACCAAGGCGTGAAAGCACCGGTCGCCCGCAGCGAAGCCGACTTCGACGCCGGCGCCAAATACCACGTCCCGGGCGGCGTTCCGTACTCGCGCTACTTCCTTGCCCATGTGCTGCAATTCCAGTTCTACCGCGAAATGTGCAAGATGGCCGGCCACCAAGGCCCGCTGCATCGCTGCACGTTCTATGGCAACAAGGAAGTCGGCGAGCGCCTGAACAAGATGCTCGAAATGGGCGCCAGCAAGCCATGGCAAGACGCGCTGGAAGCCATGACCGGTCAGCGTGAAATGGACGCGACCGCGGTGCAGGAATATTTTGCGCCGCTGAAGACGTGGCTGGATGAGCAGAATATTGGCCGCACTTGCGGTTGGTAAGCTCGGTTCGTTCTGCGTCAAAAGGAAAGCCCGCCATTCGGCGGGCTTTTTGTTCCCTCCCCTGCTAGGGGGGTGGAGCGAGGAATTCAAAACAGTCCCAGTGGACTGTTTTGCTCGCGGAACGACAAACGCTCTGCGTTTGGCTGGACGGCGGGGTGGGGGCATTGCCGCGACGAACTCTGAGCACATTCAACCTGTGTGCAGCCGAAAGGTTTGCCGGGTCCCACCCCATTCGCAGAAACATGCCTCAGCAAAAACAGAAACGTTGGGTTTCGCTGCGCTCTACCCAACCTACGTTAGCCACGCCTCTCGGGCGGCGCCGCCCGAACCCCGAACACAGCTCCCGGCTCATTCAACTTTCCTCACCAAGTTCATCAAAACCACCAGCTGGTTTGAACAAGATCCGGCGCGTAAGCTGGCTTCCATCAGCGGTGTGCAGGCAGGCACCGCGCCCGATATCAGGAGGCACACCATGTCCATGACAAAACAGCCAGCTCCGGTTCGTCCCAGCGTGGAGCCGCGCATTGAGAACAGCCGCGAGCTGGAGCAGATCGTCATTGGCCGGCCGACCAGTGATGGCGCCGGCGTCAAACTGACCCGGGTGCTGACCCAGAACCTGCAGAAACGGCTGGACCCGTTTCTGATGCTGGATGAATTCGGTTCCGATCAGGCCGGTGATTACATCGCCGGTTTTCCGGATCACCCGCATCGCGGTTTTGAGACGGTGACGTACATGCTGAACGGCCGCATGCGTCACCGCGACAGTGTCGGCAATTCGGGTTTGCTGACCAATGGCGGCGTGCAGTGGATGACCGCCGGGCGCGGCATCATCCATTCGGAAATGCCGGAGCAAGAAGACGGCCTGATGCGCGGCTTTCAACTGTGGGTAAACCTGCCTGCCAAGCGCAAGATGACCGCACCGGGTTATCAGGATTTGCCGGCCGAAGCGATTCCGGAGGTGGTGCTGGCGAACAACACGCTGGTGCGCGTGATTGCTGGTGCGTTTGCCGGCGTCAACGGTGCAATTCAACGGCCGGATACCGAGCCGCTGTATCTGGATGTGCATATCCCGGCCGGTGCAACGGTGCAGTTGCCGATTCAGGATGGCCACAACGCCTTTCTGTATCCGTATGAGGGCGAGCTCGCCGTGGGCGCGCTGGCGCGACCGGTCAAGCGTCAGCAGATGGGCATTCTGAGTTCGATTGCTGGTAGCAGCGGCATCACGGTCACCGCGGTCGCCGACAGCCGCTTCATTTTGGTGGCCGGCAAGCCACTACGTGAATCGATTGCCCAGTACGGCCCCTTTGTGAT
>DASUEK010000333.1:0-3878 GCA_036275115.1 Permianibacter sp.
TGTCTGCTCTGCTGTTGGCGACGTCGGTCACCGCCGACAACGCAGGCCGTCCTGCGGCCACTGTCGAGCAGAACCGGCAATTGCTTGTCGACGCCGAGAGCCAGTTCTTTCAGGCGTTGAACGAAAAGCCTAAACGCGGCAAGCAAAGTCTGGAGGGTTTGACGCTGGCCTACGCCGTGGCGCCGACTGATGGCCGCACCAATCTGCTTCTGGGACTCAACCATCTCTGGCTGGCAGCCGAGGCGCCACGCCAGGATCCGATGACGCTGCAGCATGTGATTCTGGCCGATTATTTTCTCGGTCGCGCCGAGCAGTTCACTGGCGATTACCGGATCCCGAGTTGGCGCATTTCGATCCAGATGACGCTGGCCCGCCGTGATGGTGACCAGAAAGCCCTCGATCGCCAGTACGAGTCTTTCCTGAAAGCATACCGGCAGAATCCGGATTTTCATTCCTTTGTGCTGGCGCTGCTGGCTTTTAATGAACCGGTTGCCAGCAAGGCCTTTCAGCGTGGCCTGAAAGCGATGCGCGATACCGAAAGTTGCGGTGAACACAATCCGACCTGCCAGAACTTGCCGCGTTGGCCGCACAATATCGAGGCCTATGCGGTATTCATGGCCGATTATGAAGCGAAAGCGGGTGACGAAGCGGCGGCGAAGCGCTGGCTGGGGCAGGCCGAACAGTACGCAATGGCAACGGGTTGGGCTTATCTGCCGGCGATAACGGTGCGTCAGCAGCAGTTGTCAGAACGGATGGCGCGCTATGCCAACAGCGATCGGCAGGACGACCCCGCGAATCTGTTTGACGAATTCCAGCAGGAAACCTGTCAGCTCTGCCATCGTCAATAGCATCTGGAAACCACAGAAGTAAAATCAGCAGTAATAAAACACCAACGCCTCCATGATGGAGGCGTTGGTGTTTTCAGGATGTTTTGTCGATTGCTTGTTGAGCGCGGTGCCGATTTGGCTTATTTGCCGGTGGCCGCAAACTGCTCGACCCGCTCCATCACGCGCAGTACGTTGCCGCTCATGATTTTGCCGATGTCAGCCTCCTTGTAGCCGCGACGCAGCAGCTCGGCGATCAGGTTCGGATACTGCGAAGCATCCTTGAGGCCGGTCGGCAGTGAGTCGCCGACGCCGTCGTAATCCGAACCGAGGCCGACGTAATCGATGCCGACCAGTTTGACCGCGCGATCAATGTGGTTGGCAACATCGGCCACGCTGGCAAACGGGTAGGGGTGACGCTCGGCATAGGCTTTCTCAAACTGGGCCAGTGCCTCGGCACTTGGCGTGTCGCCATGCAGTTTCTTGAACGCTTCTTCGGCCGCGTCGCGTTGCTCGGAATATTGGCGCGCCGCGTCGGTCAGGAAGAACGAGCCGAAGTTGATCATCAGCACGCCACCGTTCTTGGCCAGCGCTTTCAGCATGTCGTCGCTGACATTGCGCTCCAGCCCCGGGGTGAAATGGCGCAGCGACGAGTGCGAGGCAATCACCGGCACTTTCGACAGCTTGAGCACTTCGTAGAAAGCATCATCGGACAGGTGTGAAACATCGACCATGATGCCGAGCCGGTTCATTTCGGCCACCACCTGTTTGCCGAACGGACTCAGGCCTTTCCAGATCCGAACCTTGTCGTACGACGAATCGCTGATGTGATTGGATTTGCTGTGCGCCAGCGTGATGTAGCGGACGCCGCGGGCATGGAAGGCCTGCAGGTTGCCGAGCTCGCCCGCGATCGGGGCGCCGTTTTCCATACCGAGCAGCAGCGAGATTTTGCCGGCCGCAAAATGCTGCCGGACCTCGGCCGCCGTGCGGGCGATGGCGAACTTGTCCGGCGCCCGGTAAGCGATGGCTTCGACCTGGTCGATCAGGGCATGGGCGAGGGCCGTGGCGCCCGCGGCTTCACTGCTGGCCGGGGTGTAGATGGACATGAACGGCGCTGTCAGGCCACCTGCACGGGCGCGGGGGTAGTCAAAATCGCCGCCGGCGGTGGCTTTGGTGACGTCTTCCCACTTCTCGTGCAACCGGTGCGGGACGTCCACGTGGCCGTCCACCAGCGGGTAGCGCTGCAGCAGCTGGCGGGCGGCATCGTCAAATTTGTCGGCCTGCGCCGTGCTGGCGACGCCGAGGCTGGTCAAGGTGAGTGTCAGGGCAAGTGCGAGCAAACGGGGTTTCATCATGGGTCTGCCGGAGAGGAACGAGCGTTCGGGAAGGCCAAGCCTAACCGAGTCGACCGGTGGCCTGCACCCGGATTGCGGCCGGTAAAAACACCGTTTCCTGGCCGTAGCTGCTGTCAGCCAGACTGAGCGGTGGCGGGCGATGACTCTGGAGGGCGCCCTTGGTGAAGGCGGCAGTCAACGCCGCCGGGGTGATGGTGACGGGCGTACCCGCACTGCCTGCCGGCTCCCTCAATCGCCCGGCAAGCCGCGCCAGTTCTGGCCCGGACGCCGATTTTGGTTGGCAGCGCCGGTCTGGATGCGTAGAATACGCGGCCCTTACGGGCGCCGGGACTAGCCCCCCAGCGCCTTTTTCCTATGGCTCCTTAAAGAGGTTCCAGGCTCATGGTCGTTATTCGTCTTGCTCGTGGCGGCGCCAAGAAGCGTCCTTTCTACCACGTTGTTGTTGCTGACAGCCGTCGCGCCCGCGATGGTCGTTTCATCGAAAGCCTCGGTTTTTTCAACCCGGTTGCCTCGGGCAAAGCCGTTAAGTTCGAGATCAACGGTGAGCGTTATGCCCACTGGGTCAGCAAAGGCGCGCAGCCGTCGGAGCGCGTTGCCGCTCTGGTCGCTGGCAACAAGGCCTAAGTTCTAATCGTATCGATATAGAGCTGCGCCGATCGCATGAGTGAAGAGCAATCCAAACGACTTGCGGTCGGCAAGATCACGGGTGCGCACGGCATCCGCGGTTGGGTTAAGGTGTATAGCTACACCGACCCAGTCGAAAACATTCTCGACTACTCGCCCTGGCAGATTTTCACCCAGGGTCAGTGGCGGGAAGTGAAAGTGCTCGATGGCCGCGTGCAAGGCAAAGGCGTGGTCGCGAAGCTGGAAGGGATCAACGATCGCAATGCTGCCGAATTGCTGCAGCAGGTGCCGATCGAAGTGGCGCGCGACGCGTTCCCTGATGCCGACGAAGACGAGTTCTACTGGGATGATCTCGAAGGTCTCTCGGTGGTAAACCGTGAAGGTGTCGCGCTCGGAACCGTCAGCCACTTGTTCGAGACCGATGCCCACCCGATTCTGGTGGTGGTCGATGGTGAGACGGAGCGGATGATTCCTTACGTCGATCACTACATTGACGACGTCGATCTCGATGCGAAGAAAGTGATTGTTGATTGGCAATTGGACTGGTGAGCCGTTGATGGCAGGCCAATCTGCTGCAGATCAGATGTGGTTCGGGGTGATCACCCTGTTTCCTCCGATGCTGGAGGCCGTGACGCAATTTGGCGTCAGCAGCCGGGCGGTGAAGCAAGGCAAGTTGCAAGTGGTGGGCATCAACCCACGCGACTTCACCCACGACAAGCATCGCACGGTCGATGACCGGCCGTTTGGCGGTGGTCCCGGCATGGTCATGCTGGCGCAGCCGCTGCTCGACGCCATCGCCGATGCGAAGGCCAAGGCCGGTGGCCCGGCCAAAGTGATATACCTGTCCCCGCAAGGACAGCCACTGACGCAAGCGAAAGTGCAGGCGTTGGCAAAAGCAGAACGGCTCATCCTGCTCTGCGGTCGCTACGAAGGTATCGACGAGCGCGCCATCGAGATGGCGGTGGATGAAGAGATTTCGATCGGTGACTACGTGCTTTCGGGCGGTGAGTTGCCGGCGATGGTGCTGATTGACGCCGTCGCGCGCTTGTTGCCCGGCGTGCTGAACGACGAGCTC
>DASUEK010000334.1:0-6032 GCA_036275115.1 Permianibacter sp.
TCACGCCAGGATGTGGCGCGGCTGTCGCTGCTGCCGTCGAGTGCCAGCACCATCGCTTTTTTTGGCTCGCTGCGCAGGCTTTCGATCACACCGCCTTTGGGCGGAAACTCGGTGTTCAGCGGATCGGTACCGACCATGATGCTGCCGGTGAGAAACAGAAAGCTGCCGACTTCAAAGATCACCAGGAACAGACCGAGCTGCAGCGGCAAGGCCGTCAGCAGCAAGGTGGCGTGACCTTGCACCGGCGCCTCGCGGTTGGCGCGAAAACTTTTCAGCGTGATCCAGCCGAGCCAGGCCAGTGCCAACGACACCGGTAGCAACAGCCACCAGACCGAGATCAGATGCATGCTTAGCAGCACCGGTACCGGCAGCACGGCTGCGGCGGCTTTGTGCCGGCTGAGACAGGCATGAGCGCCGGCGAA
This sequence comes from Permianibacter sp., assembly GCA_036275115.1. Classification (GTDB taxonomy): domain Bacteria; phylum Pseudomonadota; class Gammaproteobacteria; order Enterobacterales; family Permianibacteraceae; genus Permianibacter. The sequence continues at coordinate 423 of DASUEK010000334.1, forward strand.
CCAGGCCATCATCGCGAAAGCGAGCAGGTGAACAGCGGTCATGTAGTGGCGTGCATCTACCACCTTGCTGGTGAAGAACTCGGTGCCGAGGATCAGAATCAGCATCGGCAGCAACATGACCAAGGCCAGCACGGTCAGCGCTGCCAGCGCCAGCGCACCGAAGATTTGCTGACTGGGCAACGGCCGGTGCATCAGCCACAACCACTGGCTCGGTTTGCGATAGCTGCCGATCTGAATCAGCGCGAAGCCGAGGCCGAGCAGCAAGTAGAAGCCGAAAAAAGGCGCGCCCTCGAAATAGGTCAGCTGCAGCAGATCGTTCATCCGGTTCAAGAACTGCAGCACCAGCAGATGCAGCACGCCGGCAATCACGGTCATGGCGCGGAATCGGCGCAGCTCGGAGAAAAACAAGTCCTTCATTTTTGATGACTCCGTTCGGAATGTCTGACAGTGCTTCAGGCGGTCAGCAGGTCATGCCGGCGTTGCATGATTGCGTGCCAGAAACGCATTGACAGCGCGGTCCAGACTGACGCTGCCGCGGTAATGGCGACGCGCACCGTGAGTGTCGAGCAGCGCGCCAAAGTCATCGCCTTGGTCGAGCACCAGAAAATGAAACAGGCCGTCGATGCGCTGCACCTGCAAGACGCCGGGCAGGCTTTCGGCGCCGGGCGCGACAAACGGGTATTCGGCCACCCACAGCGATACCCGCTCACAGAATTCGTCCGGCGGCGACATGTGCTTCAGTTCGCCGCGTTCGAGGATGATCAGGTTGTCGGCGAGCCGTTCGATTTCTTCCATCTGATGCGAGCAGTAAATGATGGTGCAATCGCTGCTGTCGACCGCGGCCAGCACCGCCTCCAGAAACGCGCGCTTGGCGACCACGTCGAGGCCGAGTGTCGGTTCATCGAGAATCAACAGCTCCGGACCTTGCGCCAGCGCCATGGCCAGATTGACGCCGGCGCGCTCGCCGCGTGACAGCTCGCGCACGCGTTGCTCCGGCAGCACATGAAAATGGCCGACGATGCTTTGGTAACGCGCTTCGTCCCAGCGCGGATACAGCCGCCGCTGCATCGCCACCACTTCTTCCACGCGCAGCCAGGCCGGCAAGCTGTGTTCTTCATTGACGAAGCCGATGCGACCGCGATCGTGATGGCTGAGGGAGTTGCAGTCGCGGCCGAGAATGCGCGCGGTGCCGGAGGTCGGCGATTGAAAGCCGAGCAGGATCCGGAACAGTGAGGATTTGCCGGCACCGTTGGCGCCGACAATGGCGTGAATGCGACCGCGCGGGATGCGCAAGCTGAGCGCGTTCAAGGCCCGCTTGCGGCCATAGCGGAGCGTCAGCGCGTCGGTTTCGATGACGTAATCCGCTGTCGCTGGCTGCGGCTGGGACGCGCGGTTTTCAATGATCTGCAATTGCGGAACGGACATGATGATTCCTTTCTCAATGACGTTGCGAATGCCGCCGGCGTGCCGTTTAGGCGCTGCGCTGTTTCAGGCAAGGCGCCAGCGCGGTTTCGACCTGACGCAGCACGTCGTCGAGCGGATAACCGAGCCCGACCACGTCGGCGGTGAAACGGTCGATGGCCAATCCCAGCCGGCGCTCGCGCTCGGCATCCGACAGCAGTTGCCGTTGTGGCGCGACGAACAGGCCGAGGCCCTGTCGGGCGTCGAGCCAGCCTTCGCTGGTCAGTTCGCTGTAGGCCTTGGCGACCGTGTTCGGGTTGATGGTCAGCTGCTGGGCCAGACCGCGAACGCTCGGCAGCTGGTCGCCGGTCGCCAGTTCGCCGCTGGCGATCAGCCGGCGGATGCCATCGGTGAGCTGTTTGGTGATCGGGCGCGGATCGGCGCTGCTGAGCTGCAGCATCAGGGGGACGGTGCGCGACATGGGCTGTACCTGCTGTACTGTGTGTGGCGGTACAGTATGGCGATCCCAGCGATATGTCAAGCCCGGCACCAGACCCCAGCCCGGTGCGATCCGCGGCACATTCACCGCGCCAGCACCTGTTTTGCTGCGACCGGCGCCGTTGCCGCGTCCAGCCAGCGTCCAGAACGCGGTGATTTCGTTCGCGCGCCGAGCGGCCTGATGAGTACCGGCAGAAATAGCGCATCGCAGACCTTGGCGCCGGTGGCGAACACAGGTCACACGGAGCGTGTGCTAAAGCATGTGCATGGCTGTCGCCCGTTCGGGCTGACAACAGGAGGGCCTGTGTTGCTGCTCGTGGAAATTGTCTGGCTGATGTTGCCGGCCGGCGTTGCCAATATGGCGCCAGTCATCGCTGCGCGCTTGTTCCCGCGTTGGGATTGGCCTGTCGATGCCGGTGTTTCGCTGGCCGGCATTCGATTGTTTGGCGATCACAAAACGGTGCGGGGCATCGTGGCCGGTGCGATGGTTGGCGCCTTGGTATTCGCCGCGCAGCAGCGGCTTGCTGTCCATTTCGAATCGCTGCGCGCAATGGCCCGACTGGATTACGCAGCGGCCTCCTGGTGGTGGGGTGCGGCACTTGGTCTTGGCGCCCTACTGGGCGATTTGCTCAAGAGTTTCTTCAAACGCCGCTGCGGTCGTGCACCGGGGCAAGCGTGGTTTCCTTTCGACCAAATTGATTGGATGGTCGGTGCGCTGCTGGTTGCGTGGCCGATGGCCACATTGGATTGCCGTTTCGTTACCGTGGCGTTGTTGGTGGCGACGATCGTGTCAGTGCTCATCAAGCGCATCGGCTATTGGCTGAATCTGGATGACAAGCCTTTCTGATCGTGTGGCGGTATGGCGTGAGCGGGCTGTGTCAGCGTCAGGCACCGACGCGAAATGCGGTACCGGTGCCGTCGAGGCTCTAGTCGCTAACAAAACCCTGCGTTCGGCAATAGCCAGGGCCCAACGCAGGGTGGTGTCGAATCACCGATACTCGGGCAAGTCCGGTACCCGTACCGCGCCTTCCATCAACACGCGTGCGCTGCGGCTCATGATCGCTTTGCGCACGACCCATTGGCCGTTGACCTGCTCGGCTTGCGCGCCAACGCGCAGCGTGCCGGACGGGTGACCAAAGCGCACCGCTTCGCGCTCGCCGCCACCGGCGGCCTGATTCACCAGCGTGCCGGGAATCGCCGCTGCAGTGCCAATCGCGACAGCCGCCGTGCCCATCATCGCGTGGTGTAGTTTGCCCATCGAGAGCGCACGCACGCAGAGATCGATATCGGTTTTGCTGATCAGCTTGCCGCTTGAGGCTTTGTAATCGGTAGCCGGTGCGACGAAGGCGATTTTCGGCGTGTGCTGGCGCTTGGCTGCTTCCGAGATGTCCTTGATAAGGCCCATCTTGACCGCGCCGTGGGCACGCAGCGTCTCGAACATTGTCAGCGCCTTGGCGTCGCTGTTGATGGCGTCCTGCAGTTCGGTGCCGGTGTAACCGATGTCTTTGGCGTTGACGAAAATGGTCGGGATGCCGGCGTTGATCATCGTCGCCTTCAATGTACCGATGCCGGGCACTTCGAGGTCGTCAACGAGATTGCCGGTCGGGAACATCGAGCCGCCGGCATCGCCTTCGCCTTCATCGGCCGGGTCGATGAACTCCAGCACGATCTCGGCGGCCGGAAAGGTGACGCCATCGAGTTCAAAGTCGCCAATCTCCTGCACTTCGCCATTCTTGATCGGCACGTGCACGATAATGGTCTTGCCGATGTTCGCTTGCCAGACTTTCACCGCAAACATGCCATCACGCGGCAAGCGCGAGGCGTCGATGAATCCGTTGGCAATGGCAAACGGACCGACCGCGGTGCTCAGGTTGCCGCAGTTGCCGCTCCAGTCGACGAACGCTTGATCGATCGCGATCTGGCCATACAGGTAATCGACATCATGATCCGGTTTGCTGCTCTTGCTGATGATCACGCACTTGCTGGTCGAGGAGGTCGCACCGCCCATGCCATCGGTGTGCTTGGCGTACGGGTCCGGGCTGCCGATGACGCGCATCAGCAGCGCATCACGCGCCGCGCCAGGCACCTGTGCGGCTTTCGGCAAATCCTGCAAACGGAAAAACACCCCTTTGCTGGTGCCGCCACGCATGTACATGGCGGGAATTTTGATTTGCGGTTGGGTCATGGTGTTGGGTCCTTTCGCGATTTCAATTGGGTTTGTTGCGGAGGGTTCCCCCTCTCCCCAGCCCCTCTCCCGCGAGGGGAGAGGGGCTCGTCCTGTTCGATGATGTGTTTGCTTCTCTGTCGTTAGCTTTTGGCTACTGCATCGCCAGGTGTCGAGACGCCAATGCTGCTGTCCGCACTGCTCCCCTCTCCCCTCGCGGGAGAGGGGCTGGGGGAGAGGGGGGGCTAATCGCATCAAATATCACAGCAAGCACAGCATCCGTATTGTTCAAAATATCGTTGTTCCAGAATCGCAAGATTGTGAAGCCCTGCTGTTCCAGCCATGCATCGCGTTGCGTGTCGCGCGAGCTGCCGTTGTGCTGGCCACCGTCCGCTTCAACAATCAACCTGGCGCTGAAGTGGACGAAGTCCACGATGTAAGGTCCAAGCGGATGTTGCCGGCGAAATTTCTCGCCATTGAGCCGATGGGCGCGCAAGTGTCGCCACAGCAGTTGTTCGGCGTCGGTCATGTTACGCCGCAGCGACTTGGCGAAATTGCGAGAATCCATTCTCGGTCTCCCTGGAGGATCGCATCCTGCGAGCCCCCCTCTCCCCAACCCCCGCTCCGCGCCCCAGCCACTCGCAGGCTCGTGGCGCTGCGGCGGAACAAAGCGATGCTTCGTTCATTCCCGCCTCGCCCCGCAAGGGGCGAGGGGCTAAAGACCGCGAATCGTTTCGGAGCACGTTTTGGGTTCCCCTCCCCCCTCGTGGGGGAGGGGTTAGGGGAGAGGGGGCTCTCTCAGATCACGCCTTCGCCGCTTCCAAAAAGTCCTGGGCAAACCGTTGCAGTACGCCGCCGGCTTCGTAGATCGACACTTCTTCGGCGGTGTCGAGGCGGCAGGTCACGTTCACTTCAACGCGTTCACCGTTGCGGCGGTTGATCACCAGCGTCAGATCCGCGCGCGGGGTGCGGGCGCCGAGCACGTCGTAGGTTTCGGTGCCGTCGAGGCCGAGCGTGAGGCGCGTGGTGCCCGGTTTGAACTCGAGCGGCAGCACGCCCATGCCGATGAGGTTGGTGCGGTGGATGCGCTCGAAGCCCTCGGCCGCGATGGCCTCCACGCCCGCGAGGCGCACGCCCTTCGCCGCCCAGTCACGCGAACTGCCCTGGCCGTAGTCGGCGCCGGCGATGATGATCAGCGGCTGGCCGCGGTGCATGTAGGTCTCGATGGCCTCCCACATGCGCATCACCTGGCCCTCGGGCTCGACGCGCGCCAGCGACCCCTTCTTCACCGTGCCGTCGGCGTTGCGCACCATCTCGTTGAGCAGCGTGGGGTTCGCGAACGTCGCGCGCTGCGCGGTGAGGTGGTCGCCGCGATGTGTCGCATACGAATTGAAGTCTTCTTCGGGCAGGCCCATTTTCGCCAAGTATTCGCCGGCGGCGCTGTCGAGCATGATCGCGTTCGACGGCGACAGGTGGTCGGTGGTGATGTTGTCGCCGAGCACGGCGAGCGGGCGCATGCCGGTGAGCGTGCGTTCGCCGGCGAGGGC
>DASUEK010000335.1:0-8649 GCA_036275115.1 Permianibacter sp.
GCGTTCTGCCAGAAGCTCGCCAGATCCTGGGTGACCGCGAGCGGCTGGCGACCGGGCGCGAGCAGATGAATCAGCACCTTGGCTTTGCCGCCGGCAAGCCGCGGCGTATCGCGCTCGCCAAACATTTCCTGGATGCGCACCGCCAGCACCGGTTGCGGCCAGCTGTAATCGAGCGCAATGCGCGAACCGGTCGGCACCGTGAGGTGGGTCGGCGCCAGCTTGTCGAGTTCCTGTTGCTGGCTGTAGTCGAACAGGGATTTCAGCGCCGGCAACAAATCGACGCTAGCAAGTTGCGCCCTGGTGCGCAGGCCGGTGACAAACGGCGCCAGCCAAGTTTCCAGAGTCGCCAGCAGGGCGGCATCGCTGAGATCCGGCCAATCGGCCGGAGCAAAACCGCCGTGGCGCAGCCACTCGCTGCGGGTGCGAAATTGCAGCGCCGCACCAGACCAATCCAGCACGGCCAACCCGAGCTGACGGACCCCCGCCAGCAAGGCGGCGGTACGCGCCGCCGGCTCGGCCTCAATGGTTTGTTCGCTGAAAACGAGCTGGCCGAGCGCGCGCCGGCGGCGGGCGACCACGCATTGCTCGCGGCTGTCCCAGACCACCTCATCGCGGGTCACGATCAAGTCACCAAACACGCTTTCCAGTTGCTCGGCCGGCAACGCCGCCGCCAGAAAAATTTTCGCGTCGGCACCGACGCCGTCCACTTCCGCCACCGCCAGATACGGCTCGCGTGCCAAGGCACTGCCATCGGGCAGGCTGGCGCCGATACCGCTGGCCAATTGGTAGCGCAGGGATCGTTCGCCGCTTTTGCGCTGCCGACCAATGCGATCTGGATAAGCAAGCGCCAGCAAGGTGCCGATGTGTTCGTCTTGGTCCGCTTCCTGATTCAGCTGCAGCATGCCGCGCAAGCGTTTCGCTTGTTGCCGGGCCCGGTCGCGGGCACCGCGATCGACCGCGCCGCCGTGCACCAGTGCGAGCCAGCGGGTATGCAGATCGACGTCGCTGCGATCCGCGCCGCGCAAGATATCGCGCTCTTCCAGCAGCGCGGCGACATCACAGGCAAGCGCGCCCAGGCCCAGCTCCTTGCCGCGCACCAGCATGTGGCCGTAACGGGGGTGAACCGGCAAGCGCGCCAGCGCGCGGCCGTGTGCCGTCAGGCCGTCGTTGTCATCAAGTGCGCCGAGCTGGCGCAGCAAATCACGGGCCTGTTGCAAATGCGCGGCCGGCGGCGCATCAAGCAGCCGCAGGCTGGCCACATCGCGCACGCCCCATTGCGCGAGCTCCAGCGCGAACGGCGTCAGATCGGTGCTGAGGAGTTCCGGCGTCGGAAAGCGCGGCAATGACAAGTGCTGACTCTCGGGCCACAACCGATAACAAACACCGGACTGTTGCCGACCGGCACGACCGCGGCGCTGTTCGGCGGTCGCCTGCGAGACGCTGACCGTCACCAGCCCCGACATGCCGCGCACCGGGTCAAAGCGTGCGACGCGCGCGAGGCCGCTGTCGATCACGATGCGGACACCATCGATGGTCAAACTGGTTTCGGCAATCGCGGTAGCGAGAATGATTTTGCGGGTACCGGCAGCGGCTGGCGCCAACGCCGCTTGCTGCTGTGCCGGAGAGGCCTCGCCAAACAGCGCGTGCACCACCACCTCGGGCAGCGCGAGCTCGTCGAGCACTTGCTGCACCCGGCGGATTTCCCGCTGGCCGGGCAGGAACACCAACAGGTCTCCGGTCTCATCCTTCAGCGCTTTCTGAATCGCACTGACCACCTGCGGTTCCAGATGGCTGTTGGCGTTGCGACCGAGATAAACGGTGTTGACCGGAAAGCTGCGGCCCTGGCTTTCCACCACCGGCGCCAGCACGCCGTCCTGCGCCAGCAGCGCCGCCACCGCGACACCGTCGAGCGTCGCCGACATCACCAGCACGCGCAGATCGTCGCGCAGGTTGTCCTGGACATCGAGCGTCAGCGCGAGCCCCAAATCCGCGTGCAAGGAGCGCTCGTGAAATTCATCGAACAAGACGATGCCGACCCCGGACAATTCCGGATCGTCCTGCAGCATGCGAGTCAGGATGCCTTCGGTCACCACGATCACGCGGGTCGCAGCCGACACCTTGCTGTCGCCACGAATGCGATAGCCGACCCGCTCGCCAACGGCTTCGCCCAGTTGTTGCGCCATGTATTGCGCCGCCCGCACGGCAGCGAGCCGGCGCGGCTCCAGCATCAGAATCTGTTTGCCGTTCAACCAATCGGCATCGGGCCCCTGTTGTTCAAGCAAGGCCAGTGGCACCCGGGTGGTTTTACCGGCACCCGGCGCGGCCGACAGCACCGCCCGCTTTGATGTTGCCAGCGTAGCCAATAGCGTCGGCAATACTGCGTCGATGGGCAATGCCATCGTGCCCAGCCCGGCCGCACGTCCTTTCACCATGTCGGTTACAACCTGAGTCAAATTGCTCATCGCTGACCGGCATTATGCCCCATCCGCTTGCACACCTGCGGCGCGCACCAAAAGCTGGCACACTTTTCCCCACGCACTCACCACCACAACACGAACACGATGGCGCAAACCCGGGTATTTTTTGCCTTGCCGGTACCGCAAACCGCTGCGCTGGCCTTGGACCGGTGGCGACGACAGTTGCCGCTGGTCAGCGGTCGCTGGGTCCCGGTTGCCAATTTCCACCTGACGTTGGCCTTTCTCGGCGAGCTCGCGGACGACCTGCTCGATGCCTTGCTCGATGACGAGCAACTCGCCAATCCGCGCACTCCCCTGCCACCGTTCACCCTCGAATTCGGTGAGCTCGGCTATTTCACCAAACCCAAAGTTTTGTTCGTGGCACCGCGGGAGCAACCCGACGCACTGCTGGCGCTGGCACGTCACTGTCAGCAATTGCAGGGGCGATATGGCAGCGCCAAAAAAGAGCACCGCTATCAGCCGCACATCACCCTCGCACGCGATGTCGAACCGCCAGTGCCGCCGGCAGCCGCACCGCTGGCATTGACACTCGGCTGCCAGCACTATTGCCTCATGGCCTCGCACAACAGCAAAGACGGCGTGCGCTATCAAACCCTGGCGCGTTGGCCGCTACGCCGACCACTGCGACCGCAGCCACGTGACTGAGCCCGTTGATGCGGCGTTGGCGCAGGGTCTACGCATCTCCAGCTGCCATGACAATAGCCATGACAAATGTCCCAGATGAAAGCCATCGCGTAGCCTTCGCAAGCAAGCGGAAAAATTCGCACTATGCTTGCGGCAGGACAGTCGCGGACCTGCAGTCATGGCGGAACTCAGCCCCGATGTCGCGCTGCTGCAGGCCGAGCTGCAAAACCTGCGCACCGTGCTCGATGAAGTGGGCGCCTATGTGTTCACCAAAGATGTAGACGGCCGTTACACGTACGCCAATCGTTACGTGTTGCAGTTGTTCGGCCGGGCATTGAATGACGTCGTGGGCAAGGACGACAGCCACTTCTTCGATCTGGAAAGCTCGGATCAGCTGCGCCAGAACGATAGGCTGGTCATGGATCACGGCCAGGTCATTGAGCGGGAAGAGATCAACTACCTGAAACCGTCCGGCGAAAAGCGCATCTACTGGACCGTCAAGAAGCCCCTGTACGACGCGCACGGCCGCATCGTCGGCATCTGCGGCATTTCTACCGACATCACCGAGCGCAAGCGGCTGGAGACTGAACTGGCCCGACAACGCGCCTTGCTGCAAACCGTACTCAACAACGTCGATGCGTTCATTTATATCCGTGACGACCAGCACCGCTACCACTACGTCAACGAAAAACTGGCGGCGCTGTTCGGCCGAAAAGAAAGCGACATCATCGGCCGTAGCGACAAAGAGCTGTTGCCGCCCGGCAGCCTCAGCAACTTCATCGAACTGGACCAGCTGGTGTTCACCACCGGTGAACGGCACGCCGGTCAGGAATTCATCACCCAACCGGATGGCAAGACCTCACATTACTGGACCATCAAGCTGCCCATCGACATTGGTGGCACTCGCCCAACACTGATCGGGTTCTCCACCGAAATCACCGAGCTGCACAAGTTGCAGGTCGAGCTGACCCGGCTGTCGACCACCGATGTGCTGACCGATCTGCCCAATCGCCGCTCGTTTCTCAGCTCGGCCGAGCGCGAATTCTCCCGCGCCCAGCGTCACAACCTGCCGTTGTCACTGCTGATGCTGGATGTCGATCACTTCAAGCAGATCAATGATCAGCACGGCCACCCGGCTGGCGACGAAGTGCTCGCCACCATCGCCGAGCGCGTCCGCGGTAGTTTGCGCAAAGAAGACTTGCCAGCCCGGCTCGGCGGCGAGGAGTTTGCCGTGCTATTGCCGGACACGGATTTGGTCCGCGCGCAGGCGCTCGCGGAACGCATCCGGCAGGCGATTGCGACACCGGCCTTCAAGCTGACCGGTTCCCAAACCTTGGCGGTGACCGTGAGCGTTGGCGTGGCCTGCTGGCGACCGCAGGACGAGGGCTTTTCGGCGCTGTATTCGCGTGCCGATCGCGCGCTGTACCTCGCCAAGGACAACGGTCGCAACCGCATTGCCAGCGCCAGCTAAGCGTTTCGACAAGTCAAAACCTCGTGCGCCGGTGGCGACACCACTTGCGGACCTGACCTCCAGAAATCGCACGGTCAGCACTCAGCCGAGATAACCGGCCTGCCGGTACCGTTCGACACTGTGCGCCACCAGCTGCTGCAAGGCTTTTTGCTGCTCGGCATCCAGCCCGCTGAAATGAAAACAGGACTTGCCCTGGAGCCGGCTGCGCAGCGTGTTCGGCACTGTGTCGAGCAGATCCGGGAACACGTAAATCGGCATCAGATGGAAACTGATGTCGCGTTTGCCGGTTTTGACCGCAGCAAAAAACAACGGTTTTTTATTCGGCATCAGAAACGCCGTATCAAGGTAGTAGTGATCCGCGCTGTCATGTACCACCACCAGCCGCGACTGATACGGCGTCAGCAGCGCTTTCAGCGTGTTGAACACGGCGCCAGCCGTTTCGCCGTTCATGGCTGGCGCGCCGGTGGCTGCCACAGCTCGATGCGATGGCCGGCCGGATCGGTCAGCCAACCAAACTTGCCGTATTCCCCGTCTTCGATCTCGGCCTCGACCGCGACACCTTCGGCACTCAGTCGCTGCAAAGTGCCAATCAAGTCGGCGACCACAAAATTCAGGATCAGCGGGCTGCCATTGAAATACGGATTGTCGCGTGGAAACAGGCTGAATACCGGGTAACCGGCCGGCGATACCGCCGCGATCGGCGGCGGCGAGCAGAAATGCACGCCGCCATTGGCGGCAAACCCCAGCCCAAAATGCTGCTGATACCAGTCGGCCAGCGCGGCGGGATGATCGGCCTGCAAAAAAATGCCGCCCAGCGCAATGCTGGCGCTTTCATCGCTTCCCTTCATTTTTGCCTCCGGCGGCCGATATGCCCGACATGCACTATAGCGCGGGAGTTTCATCATGCCAGGTCACGCCGTTTCCCGGTGGTGGCTGCCGTTGACAGCGCCGGCGAGCTGGTTGGCGGCCGTGCTGGCGAGCGTTTTGGCAACGACGCCAACGCTGGCCAGTGGCGACACCGAAACCGTGCAGCTACGCGGCTATGCATTGCAGGCCTGGGCCGATGCCCGCCTGCAGCCGCGCCGCACCGAACCGATTCCGCTGCGGCTGGCGCTGCTGCGCAACGACAGCGTCACCAGCAGTGAAGAGCCCGATCCGGCCGCCGATCGCGACGATGCCGAACGCGGTGGCGTGCCGGTGGCGGTGCTCGATGCACTGCTCGCCGGTCAGCTGCAAGGCAGCGGCCGCTTTGCCGTCATTGACGACGACGTCGAACGCGCGCGCGACGGCGGCCAATTGACCGTGCGCATCCTGCGTTATGAGCCACCATACCGGCACGGCGAACGCAGCGGTTTCTGGCAGCAAACCCGCAGTTACTGGCGCAGCTGGGTCGCGGAAGAACCGCAACCGCTGGCGGTAACGGTGGAAGCGATCTGGCACGATGCCGCACACGGTCAGCAGCGCCGGTTGACCGTGCAGGTCGATGGCGACAGTTGCCTGCGCCTGCAACAGGCGCCGACCACCGCGGTCACGCCAGCGCCGACCGCCTTCAGCAGCGAATACCGCTACAGCAGCATTGGCCAGGCCAGCCTCGCCGCGGTCAATCGCATCGTCGCCTGGCTCGAAGCCATGCACGGCTACGAACAGCAATCGCTCGCGGTCGTCGCAGTGCGCGGCAACCGATTGCAACTGGCCGATCCCGGGCGCTGGCTGCAGGGCCGTCAGGAGCTGACCTTGTATCACCGTGATCACGATGACTACGCCATCGGGCAGATCCGGCTGGCCGCCGGTGACGGCGAATTACGGGAAGCCTGGCCGCTGACCCTCGCGGCCGGCAGCGTCCGCCCCGGTGATTGGGTGCGCATCAGCCGGCCAACGCCGGCGCCGAGCATTCTGCCGGCGTCACAGCCGCCCGGTTCGCATTGCCGGAATGAAGACGAAGAACCGCAGACCGCTGCTGCAGCTACGTCTGACAACCGCCATACTGACGCACCGTTGCCACCCGCCCCGGAAGAGGATCGCCCCGGCAGCTGATCGGCGTTTTCGCCAGCGCCCGATGCCGGCGCCCACACCTGCCAGCGCGGCCGGCGTTTGATTGCAAGAGATGATGTGTCATGGCCAAATCGCACGCCCGCAAACGCGTATACCCCACCGCCAAAGAAACCCTGCGCGCGTCCAAGCAGTGTCAGAACACCGAGCAAACCGAATCCGCGACCTACCGGCTGGCGTTCGCCGACGACGATTACTTGCTGTCGGACGACACCCGCGCGGTCCGGCTGATGCTGGAATGGATGAAGTTCGATGATCTGCTCGACAACGCCGGCGTCGAACACACCATCGTGATGTTCGGCAGCGCCCGCATCGGCACCCGCGATCAAATGCAGGTGCGGGTCAGTGCGTTGAAAGCGGCGCTGAAGCAGGATCACGACAACCGCGACTTGCTTGAGGAACTCGCCATTGCCGAACGGCTGCTGGAAAAAAGCGTGTTCTACGACATGGCGCATGCGCTTGCCGGCAAAGTGGCACGCGACGGCGAAAAGCGCTTTGGCTTTCCCTGCCATGTCATCACCGGCGGCGGCCCCGGTCTGATGGAGGCCTGCAACCGCGGCGCCCACGATGCCGGCGCTGAAAGTATTGGCCTCAACATCGTGCTGCCGACCGAGCAACACCCGAATCCCTTCACCACGCCGCGGTTCAGTTTCCAGTTTCATTATTTCGCGATCCGGAAAATGCATTTCCTGATGCGCGCCCGCGCCATCGTGATTTTCCCCGGCGGCTTCGGCACGCTCGACGAACTGTTCGAGACGCTGACGCTGCGGCAAACCGGCCGGGTCACCCGGATGCCGATCATTTTGGTCGGCAGCCACTACTGGAATCGCATCATCAACTTTGAGGCGCTGGCCGAAGAAGGTGTGATCAACCGGCGCGATTTGCAGCTGTTCAGTTACGCCGAAACCGCCGAACAGGCCTTTGAGCAGATTGCCGACTTCTATCAGCGCAACCCGCTCAACGGCAGCGAATGAACCGGTCTGGGACGTCGGTCGAAGCAATTTTTGCCAGGCTTGCCACATGGTAAGGCCTTGCCCCTGACCAAAACCGGCGCGTATCCTTGCCCCTTATGAGAACGTCCGCCCTGATCCTGCTGCTGATTGCCATGCTGGCACCGCGCCTGACCGCGGCGCTGCCGCATGCGCTGGTCTGCGCCAGCACCGGCTCGCCGGCGGTCACCAGCACCTCGGTGGCGGCGGATCACGCGGACGCCATGCCGGGCGCTCATCATGGTCACCACCAAATGATGATGGCCGCTGACGACAGCGGCATGGCGGCGTCACCGCATTCGCATCACGCCCCGCAGCAAATCCAGCCGCACCACGCCGATGCCCCCGCCGACAGCGCCAACGCCGGACAGGATTGCCAGCATTGCGGCCAATGCGACGAACACTGTTCGGCCGTGGTCGTCACCGCGCTGCCGCAGCAACAAGCACGCCCCGGCGCCGAGCATCCGCTCAGCGCCAACGCCGGTCAACGCGCCGGTTTCTCCCACGATCTGAACCGCCCTCCCCGAACCGCCTCACTGTGATCCGGTGCCGTGTGTGCCGTGCGGTCGGCTAGCTGATATTTGCCTGAAGCTTGCCGCGTGGCGCACGCCCTGTCCTGATGGATTGACGAGGCTGTCATGGTTTTGCCTGAAATCTCCCGCGCGATCGCCGGGCGCACGTTCGCCGCCCTGCTCTGCGCATTGCTGACCTCCACCGCCAACGCCGGCAACGCGTTGCAAACTGCGCTCGATGCCTATTGGCTGCGCCACCCGCAAGCGCAGGCGCTGACCGCCAACGCCGACGCGGCGCGCGCTGGCCAATCCCGTGCCGATGGCTGGCTGGCCGATGCGCCCACACTGGCGATTTCGCGACTCGATGAGCGCGACGGCGCCGCCCGCGAAACCGAACTGGAGCTGGCTTTGCCGCTCGCCCGCCAGCGCGCCGAACGCCAGCAGCACGCTGACGCCAGCGCGCAAGCGGTGAACGCACAAGCGCGCTGGCTGCGACTGACATTGGCCGCTGAACTGCTCAACGTCGA
>DASUEK010000336.1:0-4886 GCA_036275115.1 Permianibacter sp.
TCCGCACCGGTATTCAACAGCGGAATGCGGCGCAGTTCGCGCTGCAGTGTTTCACCGACACTTGCCGGCGCCGGCGTCAGGCTGATGCCGGCCGCTGACGCCTGACGCAGCCATTCGCGCATCAGACCGGAGCGACCTTTCGGTGAGTGCAGCCGGTTGCCGGTCGCCTTGTAGGATGGACACATGACGCTGTCCATCCGGTAATCAAAACACTGACCATTGCCGTTGCAGTACAGCGCACCGGGCGCCAGCGTTTCTGCGCTGTCGCTGATCTGGCGATCCTGCTGGCCGCGCGTGTTCTGGAACGGGTCCAGCAGCAGCGTGGCATCGTCGAGCGGCGCGCAAATCTTGCCCGGACTGAGCTGATTGCGCGGATCAAACGCCGTTTTGACCTGCCGCATGCGGCGGTAGATTTCATCGCCGTGAAATTCCGGCCCGTACCAGGCACGCAGACCTTTGCCATGTTCCGACCACATGACGCCGCCGTACTTTTTGCATAGCGCATACACGGCATCGGAGATCTGGCGGAACACCGCCTCGTCGGCATCGCTGCGCAAATTCAGTGCCGGGCGGACATGCAGGCAGCCGACATCAACATGGCCGAACATGCCGTAGGTCAGACCGTGGCTGTCGAGCAAGGCACGGAACTCGCGAATGTAGGCCGCGAGATTTTCCGGCGGCACCGCCGTGTCCTCGACAAACGGGATCGGTCGGCGTTTGCCTTTGGCATTGCCGAGCAGGCCGACGCCTTTCTTGCGCAGATCCCACAGCGCGGCCTGCGCGGCTTTCTCGGTGGTGTAGTGAAAACTGATGACCTCGGCCGCGGTCGGCAACTCGGCTTTCAGCTGCTCCGCGCGTGCGGAAAATTCCGAGGCATCATCGCCGACGAACTCGACCAAGTTGATGGAATTGCCGGTGAAATCCTGCTGCTCGCCCAGATACGGCTTCACCTTCGGGAAGATGATGTCGTCTTTGGCCAGCGTGAGGATCTTGTCGTCAATGGTTTCCACTGCCGACGGCTGGTGTTTCAACAAATCATGCGCCGCCGCGAGCGCCGCATCAAAGGTGCGGTAGCGAATCGCGAACAGCGCCTTGTGCTTCGGCAGTGGCGTCAGCTTGAGCTTGAGCTCGGTGATGACGGCGAGCGTGCCCTCGGAGCCGCACAGCACCGGATTCAGCGAGAAGCTGCCGGTCTTTTCATCAATTACATGCCAGAGGTTGTAGGCGGTAATGAAGCGACCGAGCCGGTCCGCGTTCGGATGTTGCGGTGCGTTGCGACAGGCTTCGTCAATCAGCCGGTAGATCTCGCCTTCCCGACCCGGCTTGTGCTTACGGGCAAAAAATTCGCTCGACTCCAGCCGGCCGGTATCGATGACCTCGCCATTGTTCAGCACTACACGTAGCGCGATCACGTGGTCGCCGGTGCGCCCATACAGCCGCGAACCTTTGCCGCAGGCATCGGTATTGGCCATGCCGCCGAGCGTGGCGCGGTTGGACGGCGACAATTCCGGTGCAAAGAAAAAGCCCTGCGGATTCACCACATCCTGCAATTGATCGAGGATCACACCGGGCTGCACACGCGCCCAACGCTCGCCGGTGTTCACTTCCAGAATAGCGTTTTGGAAGCGCGACACATCAATGATGATACCGGTGGTCAGCGACTGACCATTGGTGCCGGTGCCGCCACCGCGCGGCGACAGCTTGACCGCGCGGAATTCATCCCGGTGTGCCAGCGCGAAAATGCAGCTGACGTCCGCTTCGTGGCGCGGAAAAACCACCGCCTGCGGCAACAACTGATAGACGCTGTTATCGGTGGCATGCACCAAACGCGTGGCATAGTCCGTTGCGATGACGCCGGCAAAACCGGCGCGACGCAGTTCGTTGATGAACTGCAGATACACAGCATCCAACTGCGGTTGTTCAACCAGGGCAGGTACAGCGGTCATGATGGCGATTGCAACTCATTCAACGGTCAGGCCCGGCGCCTGACCGAACATCGATTCCACGTGATAACGATTTCCACCTGATTCCGGCTTCATCGTCATGCCGGCAACGGTGGCGGGTACGGCGTGCTCAGGGCGATTCGGTCTGTTCGTCGATCTGTTTATCGAGCTGCTCGGCCGCTTGTTGCGCCTGCTGCTGCACGGCTTGCGCCTGCTCCAGCTCGTCTTTCAGATCGCGACTGACAGCCTGACCAAGCTCCTTGCCTGCCGCCTCCACGGCCGATGGCTCCGGCGGCGTTTCTTCGCCACAACCGGCCAGCAACACCGCCAATGACAAACCCACCATCACCCATGCTGTCTGCTTCATGCTTGCACCCGTTTTTCGGTTCGAGATAGCGAAAGGTTTTACCATATTCAGCTCGTTCCGCCAGCGGCTTTGTCTTCGGCCTTGGCCGGTGGCGCGGCCGCCTTGGCATAGCGCATGGCACCGTAGCTCGCGACCATCACCAAGGCGATGGCAACGATCTGATTGCCGCTCAGCGCTTCTTGCAGGATCAGCAAGCCCATCAACGCGGCCACCGCCGGTTCCAGACTCATCAGGATGCCGAACACCCGGGTCGGAATACGGCGCAAGGCTTCCATTTCCAGCGTATACGGCACCACCGACGACAGCAGTGCCACCGCCACGGCAGCGAGCAGCCAATTCAGATCGGTCACCACCGGTGCCGCCGCGACGGCACCGAACGGCGCGATCATCAACGCGGCGGCTGACATCGCCAACGCCAAGCCTTGCTGCCCCGGCAAGGCGCCGCTGAGTCGCTGACCGAGAATGATGTAAGCCCCCCAGCAAAAGGCAGCGGCCAATGCGTAGGCAAGGCCAAGCGGATCCAGTGCACCGGAAAACGGATTCAGCAAGGCAATGCCAAAACCCGCCAACAACACCCAGACCAAATCGAGCAGCCGACGGCTCTGCAGCAACGCAACGGTCAACGGACCAAGAAACTCAATGGTGACCGCGAGACCAAGCGGCAGCCGCTCCAACGACAGGTAATACGTCGCGTTCATGCCACCGAGCACTGCGGCAAACATCAGCGTGATACGCCATTGCCGGCCAGCCAGTTCGCGCCAGCGCGGTCGCACCCAGAGCCACAGCACCAGTGCCGCAATGCCGACCCGCAAAAAGACTGTACCGAGCGGACCAAATGCGCCGAACAAATGCTTCGCAAACGCCGCACCCGCCTGCACGCTGAAAATGCCGATCAGCACCAGAACGATGGGATGTATCCGCTCAAGGACTTTCATTGTTGTTGTGATCCCGCGCGAGCCGGTGTCCTTACCGCTTGCGATTGCCGTCAAAACCAATGGCCAACCGAAATGCCTGGCCCGCAAAAACAACAAAGGCGGAATCCTGCATCCGCCTTTGTCGTCCTTGGTGACCGCCACGGCAAACGCGCGGGCGGTCAGCGTACTGCTAGTGCATCACTTCTTGCCGGCGAGGAACAGCCAGGTTTCCAGCACCGAGTCCGGGTTCAGTGACACCGAATCGATGCCCTGCTCCATCAGCCACTGCGCCAGATCCGGGTGATCGGACGGGCCCTGGCCGCAGATGCCGATGTACTTGCCGTTGCGCTTGCACGCCGAGATCGCCATCGCCAGCAGTTTCTTGACCGCCGGATCGCGCTCATCGAACAGATGGGCAATGATGCCGGAATCGCGATCCAGACCAAGCGTCAGCTGGGTCAGGTCGTTCGAACCGATCGAGAAGCCGTCGAAGTACTGCAGGAACTCGTCGGCCATCAAGGCGTTCGACGGCAGTTCGCACATCATGATCACTTTCAGACCGTTCTCACCACGCTTCAGACCGTGTTCGGCCAGCAGCTCGGTGACGCGCTTGGCTTCGTCGAGGGTGCGGACAAACGGGATCATCACTTCGACGTTGGTCAAGCCCATTTCGTCGCGCACTTTCTTGAACGCCTTGCACTCGAGCGCAAAGCATTCGCGGAAGTCGGCCGAAATGTAGCGCGAGGCGCCACGGAAACCGATCATCGGGTTTTCTTCGTGCGGCTCGTACAGCTTGCCGCCGATGAGATTCGCGTATTCGTTCGACTTGAAATCGGACATCCGGACGATGACGCGCTCCGGATAGAACGCCGCCGCGATAGTGGCGATGCCTTCGGCCAGTTTCTCGACGAAGAAATCGGTCGGCGACTTGTAGCCAGCGATGCGGGCCGCAATGTTTTCCTTCAACGCTGCATCATGCAGGCTGTCGAAATGGATCAGCGCTTTCGGGTGCACGCCGATGACGCGGTTGATGATGAATTCCAGACGCGCCAGACCGACACCGTGGTGCGGCAATTGCGAGAAGGTGAAGGCCTTGTCCGGGTCGCCGACGTTCATCATGATCTTGAACTTCAGCTTCGGCATGTCGCTGACTTCGGCACGGTGAATGTCGAACTCGTGCAGCCCCTGGTAAATGAACCCGGTATCACCTTCGGCGCACGACACGGTGACGTTGTCGCCTTCCTTGATGTGATCGGTGGCATCGCCGCAACCGACCACGGCCGGAATGCCGAGCTCACGCGCGATGATCGCGGCATGGCAGGTACGACCGCCGCGGTTGGTGACGATCGCCGCCGCTTTTTTCATGACCGGTTCCCAATCCGGATCGGTCATGTCGGTGACCAGCACATCACCCGGCTGGACGCGGGCAATTTGCGAAATGTCGGTAATGACGCGGGCCGGACCTTTGCCGATGCGCTGGCCAATGGCGCGGCCTTCGGCAACGACACGGCCTTTGGTTTTCAGCATGTAGCGTTCGATGACGCGGCTGTCGTCGCGCGACTTGACCGTTTCCGGACGCGCCTGAACGATGTACAGCTTGCCGTCGGAACCGTCTTTGGCCCACTCGATGTCCATCGGCCGCTGGTAATGCTTCTCGATGAT
>DASUEK010000337.1:0-23315 GCA_036275115.1 Permianibacter sp.
CGCTTGTCCGGATGATCACGGAAAAAATTGGCGACGCGGGCGAGATCGCGCTCGGTTTTGCTGTCCAGCACCAGTTGGGCGTTTTCGCTGACAAAGTTGACGCTCAGGCGTTCGCCGAGCGTGCCGAGGCTTTGATAGCGGGCCGGAAACGGCTGCAACGCGACGCGTGGTTTGTCGCGGGTCGGGTAGTAGGAAATCAGGCCGCTGGCATCGACCAGACGCTGACCGGCGTCGGAGCCGGCAAACCGCAGAAAGTCGGTCAGCAGCGCATGGCCGTGATTGGCCGGCTCGTACACATACAAGCGCCGTGACAGTGCGTACGCTTCGGTGCCGATATTGTGTTTGGCCGGGCGGGTATAGGCTTTGACGCCATCCGCCGAAACGGCAATCAGCTTGGCGCGCGCCGCATAGGCGACGCCGACAAAACCGATGCCATTCGGGTCGGCCAGCACGGCCTCGGTGAGTGCTTCACTTGATTCAAATCGGCGGGCATCACCGCGCAGTTTCTTGTCGAATTTTTTCAGCACCAGTTCTTTGAAGGTGTCGTAGGTGCCGGATTTGTCATCGCGGCTGTACAGCGAAATCGGGCCGGCGGCGAGGCCGAGTTCCGCCCAATCCTGAATGTCACCGGCAAAGATTTTGGCAATCTGTTCGATGCTCAGTTTTTCCAGCGCATGATTGGGCGGCACGATGATCGCCAATGCATCGAGCGCAATCACGTGTTCCTGTTTTGGATCAGTCAGGTCGCCGAGACGCGCTTTCAGTTTTTCGACTTCTTCGGTCTTGATGCGGCGAGACGACATGCCGAGATCGGCGCTGCCAGCCGCCAAATCTTCAAATGCCGTAGTGGATCCGTGGGCGTGAATTTCGATACGCAGATCCGGTTTGCTCGGGTGGACCCGGGCATGGATGGTTTTTTCAACCGGGCTGGCGCCGATTTCCGTGCGGATCAAGGCGTAGCCTTGTTGCTCCAGAAAGGCTGTGACCAAGGCCGGCATCAGGCTTTCACCGACGGTGTTGGAGCCGTGAATGCGCAAGGCGATCGGGCTCGTCGCCGCGGACTCGGAAGCGGGAATTTGGCCGCGCCACCAAAACGCCAGCGCGACGCCGGCAGAAAGCAGAATTGCCAAGAAAATCAGCAGCGTTTTTTTCATGATGGACCGGGGCGTGGAAACGGGCTTGCGCAGCCTAAAGCGGGGCGGTGACAAAATTGTGACAATTGGCCGGCAAGCTGAATCCGAATTGTCATAAAGCCGAAATCTGCCGACGGGTTAACCGATTGCGGCCCGACATGCCGCGTTTGTTCGGCCACGCAGATCGCTGGCCGACATGACTTCCGGCACTGTGACCGCCGCTCGCCCACCGTCATGCTGACGGTGACAAGCCATTGGGCTTGTGGCAGGAGAGCGATGATGGAACTGGTAATGGAACTAATCATGGCGGTGCTTCGCCGCGCTCATGTGGTGGCCGGCGCGTGCGGATTGCTGCTGTTCTGGTTGCCGATATTCAGCCGCAAAGGCGCGCCGCTGCACCGGCGCGCCGGCCGCTACTTTCTGATCTGCGTCCAGGTGATTGGCGTGACCTCGCTGGCGTCGGTTGCGCTGCGCATGGGGACGGAACTGATGCAAGGGCGCTCGCCCAGCGCCTTGCCGTTGTTCGGTTTCATGGTCTTGCTGGCCTACCTCGGCGTGACGGTGTTGGTCAGTGCCTGGTATATGCGCCATGTGCTGCGCTACAAGACCGATTTGCAAGGCTTGCGCCGGCCGATGGCCTGGGCGCTGGTTGCCATCAGCGCGGCATCGAGTGTGGTTTTGTTGGCCGTGGCGATCGGGTTGCCGTCTTCCGCCAACGTGTTGTTGTATGCCTTGAGTCCGCTCGGGTTGCTCAACAGCTGGACCATGCGCCGGCATTTGCGCCAGCCCGAGCGCGAGCCGCGGGCATGGTTTTTCGAGCACATGGGGCATGGCATCGGCCTCGGCATCGCATTTCATGCCGCGTTTTTTGTGTTCGGCGCGCGGGCGGCGTTTGACCAGTGGCTGGTCGGTTTCTGGGGCGTGTTGCCGTGGCTCGCGCCGGTGCTGATTGGGGTTACCGCGAACATCCTGTGGGAGCGGCACTACCGTCGTCGCTGGGCGCAAGCATTGACTTGAGTCGGCACGCAATTGCCGGCCGCTTGACTACACTCTGATGACACCGCAACGGAGGGAGTTGTCAGCGTGGCATTGCCGGTTCGCAAAACCTTGCAGCAGGAGCAACAACAATGGGCTGCCAAGTTGCGGGAAGATTTGCGGCTCAAACGGCTGCAATTGCCGAGCCTGCCGGAGGTGACCCGGCGCCTGCGTGACGCCGTGGCAGACCGCAATGTATCCATTCGTACCTTGGCGCAGACGCTTTCGGCCGAACCGGTGCTGGTGGCCAAGCTGATGCAGGCCGCGAGTGCAGCCTGGATTGGTCTGGAGGCGCCGGCCAATCTGGACGCGGCGATCACCCGGCTCGGCCTGCATGCGGTGCGCGGCCTCGTCTACAACTACTGTCTGTCGAAGCTGTTTCAGGAACGGCAAACCGGCCCGCTGCGCGAAGAGCTGCGCAAGGTGTGGCAGCGCGCGACGCTGACGGCCGCGTACGCGGAAATGCTCAATGCCAAACTGGGCTTGCGTGAAAATCACGCGCTGATGGCCGGCATGATGCACAACATCGGTGAGTTGCCGGTGTATGCCTTGTTCTCGCATCAGCGCGAGCTGGCCGGTCGTTTGGATTTGTTGAAACTCTTGCTTGCCAGTGAAAAGGCGGCGCTCGGCGAAGCGATTCTACGGCAGTGGAACATGCCCGATGACGTGGTGATGGTGCCGATGGCGTTGCAGCAATCCGGGGTTGACGCCAGTGCTACCACCGTTGATGTAGTGCGCGTGGCATTGGAGCTGGCGAAATGGCAGGAGCTGCCGAATTCCACCGTGCCACCGATCGATAGCATGCCGGCGGCGCAGCGTCTGCATCTGGATCGGCAACGGTTGGAGCCATGGCTGAACCAGTCGCGTAAAGACATCCACGCGTTCAGTCAATTGCTGCAAAACTGAGTACGGCCGATGTTGCGGGAAGTCTGGCTCTGGTTACGGACGCCGTGCGCGCCAGCGGCGCGTCGCTTGGGGCATCTGGCGGAGGCCATCGCGCTGTCGGCGCGCACACGTCGGCAGCGGCGTCACTGGCAAGCGCATCAACAACACACGCGTCAAGCCATTCTGCAAGTCGCCGATCAGTGCGAGCGTCGCCAGCTGGCACTCATTCTCGGTGCCGGTGAGTGTCACGATGTGCCGGTTGCCGAATTGGCGCAGCGTTTTGAACGGGTGGTCTTGGTCGATATCGTGTTTCTGCCTGGTGTTCGTCAGCGCTGCAAGGCGTTCAGAAATGTCGAATGCCATGAGCAGGATCTGACCGGACTGGCCGACATCCTGGCGCGACCGGCTGCCATTCAAACCGCCGACGATCTGATGGCGTTGCGACCCGAGCTCGCGGCTCAGACGGCGTTGATGACGCTGCTGCAAGGTCTGCACAGTTCGCGTGATGACGTAAGTCTGGTGGTGTCGGTCAACCTGTTGTCGCAACTGCCGGTCAAACCCGTCGACTATTTGCAGCGGCAGCGCCCGGCCTTGCCGCTGAACAGCCTGAATGCTTTTGCCTGGCAGTTGCTGCGGGCGCACCTGAACCTGTTGCAGTCGTTTTGCTGCCCTGTCTGTCTGGTTACTGATGATCGCCAACGCACCTGGAATGCCGCCGGTGAACTGGTGGAAGAGGTGGTTTTGGTAGCGCCGCTGCAACTGGAGGGCGAGGTGTTTGCCCGCTGGCACTGGCCATTGGCCCCGAAAGGCGAGTTGGCGCATGGCTGCCGCGCTGAGCACGAAGTGGTTGCCATCCGGTTGTAACGATGCTGCAGTGCGCTTTTGCTGTGACTGGCGCCGCGACAGACGCAACGCGGCCACCGATACGAGCCTGTTCTCTATCTCTGCGCCAGCCGCAGCGAATCCGGTTGTTCTGCTCCGGCTGTGCCGCTATAAAGGCGTTCTTGCCATGGCGTTGCGTTTGCGTGACGCACGGTGGCGTCAACAGGAGCATTTTATCCATGTCTTTGTTGTGTGAATCCTGGCGTGAATCGCTGCGTGGGTTTTCTCCGCGTCTTCGCGTGGTCGGCCTGACCAGTGTTGTGGTGGCCTCCTTGGCTGCGTGTGCCGGCGGCAAGGCCGCCGCCCCTGCCGATACCACGCCGCGTGTTGACCCGGCGCGGTTGTTTGAGCACATCAAGGTCCTGTCGGATGACAGCTTTGAAGGCCGCAGCCCCGGCAGCATCGGCGAAGAAAAAACCGTCGCGTATTTGAGCGAACAATTCCGTGCGGCCGGCGCCATGCCGGGCAATCCGGACGGCAGCTGGGTGCAAAACGTACCGCTGGTGGGCATCCGCAGCACGCCGCAATGGCAGTTCAACGGTTGTGCCGGCAATCTCACGTTGAATGCCCCCGATGACTATGTGGCGTGGACGACGCAGGTGCAGCCGCAGATTGCCATCAAGGCATCGGATCTGGTGTTTGTCGGGTATGGCGTGGTGGCGCCGGAATACGGCTGGGACGATTACAAAGGCCTCGATGTCAAAGGCAAAACCTTGGTCATGCTGGTCAATGACCCGGCCATTCCCGACGCCAACAATCCGGGCCAGCTCGACAATGCGATGTTCAAGGGCAAGGCGATGACCTATTACGGTCGCTGGACCTACAAATACGAAATCGCGGCGGCCAAGGGCGCCGCCGGTGCCATCATCGTTCACGAGACGATTCCGGCGTCTTATCCTTATGAAGTGGTGCGCAACAACGGTGTCAGCGAGAACATGACGCTGAAGCCCACCGACGGCAATGCCGGCGATGTGCCGATGCGGTCATGGATCCGTGAAGACAAGGCACGTGAGTTGTTGAAAGCCTGCGGTCAGGATTTCGATGCCCTGAAAACTGCTGCCTTGCAGAAGGATTTCAAACCGGTGGCATTGGCGACTCAGCTGAATGCCACGCTGCAAAACAGCTTGCGTGAAATGACCTCGCAGAACGTCATTGCCCGCATTGAAGGCAGCGACCCCAAGCACAAGCATGAGCATGTGATCTACACCGGCCATTGGGATCATCTGGGCAAATCGGTGGAAGGCGAGCACACCCACATTTTCAATGGCGCGGTCGACAATGCGTCTGGCATTGCCGCCATGCTGGAAATTGCCCGGGAGTTTGCCCGTCACAAAAAGCAGCTGAAGCGCAGCGTTTTGTTTCTGGCGGTGACGGCCGAAGAACAAGGGCTGCTGGGCTCAAAGTTCTACGCCAACAATCCGCTCTATCCACTCAAGTCGACAGTTGCCAACCTCAACATCGATGCCTTGCAGCCGTGGGGCAAAACCAAGGACATTCAGGTCATCGGTTCCGGTCAAACCACCATCGAAGCGCTGGTGGAAAAACACGCGGCCGCACAGGGGCGTTACATGGTGGCCGATCAGCGTCCGGAGAGCGGTGGCTACTTCCGTTCCGATCATTTCAGCCTGGTGCAGAAAGGCGTGCCGGCTTTGTTCCTGAAAGGCGGTGTCGAAGTGCTCGACAAACCGGAAGGCTACGGCTTGCAGCGCTCGAAAGAGTACGGCAGTCAGCACTATCACAAGGAAGGCGACGAGATTAAACCGGATTGGGACGTCAGCGGTTTTGCTCAGGACGCTGAACTGTATTACCTGATCGGTCGCGACATGGTGATGGATTTGCAGAACGTCGATTTCCAGGACGGATCGGAGTTCAAGGCGGTGCGGCAAACGCTGCTCGCGAAGTGAAGTAATGGCAGATCGCAGCGGCGCGAATCGCTGCGATCTGCACCGTTCGTCAGTCTGCTGTCGGCGACGGGTGCAAGACGTTTGCGGTTGCTGACGCACCTTTGGGTAACGCCGAGTGTTCCGGCGTCAAACAACGTGAGTCGACAACTGTACGTAACCGGCACAGGAGACGGCGATGGCAGCATGGATGGATCAGTTGAGTAAAGGTTTGTCACTGGTGTCGTTGGCGGTGGCAGTTGTGGCGGCGTGGTATGCCTTGCCGCTCGACAAGCAAATGAAGGAGTTGCAGGCGGAGGCGGTACGGCTCGACAACGCCTTGAAAGTCTCAGAGGCCGAGTTGAAGCGACTGGAGGCGTCGCGGACGCTGAGCCTTGAGCTCTTCAAGGAAGTGCGTGCCGTGCTCAGTGCCAATGAAGCGAATGCGCGGCAGGAAGAGGCGGTTCGGGTGCTGGTCGAGTCGCTGGCAGAGGACCCGTTTCGCTGGAAATTGCTGCAAGCCATCGCATCCGCCAGTGACAGTCCTGAGGTGCGACAGAAAGCGGAAGTCTCGGCTAATTTCTATCAGGAAGAAGCGGTGCTGCCGGTGGCGATTGCAACGTCTGATCGCAATGCGCCGAAAGCCGATGCCGCGACCAAACCCTATGGATTCATGCGCATCGACTGGTTCTACTGCGTCGCCACCGAAAGCCGCAGCAAACCCTTGGCCGAAGCGGCCAAACAATTGCGTGACGACACGATGACCGGCAGCTGGCGCATTCGGGCCTTACCCAAGGAAATCAATGCCCGGGTGGGTTATCAGATCGGCAATAACGTGATTCGGCACAATCCGGATGAGCTGCAAGCTGCACAGCGTTTGCAGGCAGATCTCAAATCGATGATGCAGCTGGATGTGCAGTTGATGGAGATTGCCTATCCGACGCCGGACTATTTGTCGGTGTTTTTTTGCGCCGGGGCATAAACACGCCGCCAGCGCGAATCATAAGCAAGGGGTGAACATGAGCAAGAAAGCCGATCGTGATATCGACAAGGTCTATTCCAAGCCGGAGTTCGTTGCCAAACTGCGCCGTCTGGCCGATGCCATTGAGAACGATGAGCGTTTCGAAATCCAGATTGCCGGTGAGCGCATTTATGTGCCCGTGCATGCCGAGTTCAGCATTGAGCACGAGCGGGACGATGCCGAGGAAGAAATCGAGTTTCAGATTCGCTGGCAACGCGACTGAACTTGGTGGCGTTCGTTGGCGTTTTAAGGCGTTGTCGGATTTCACCCGTTTGGGGATGGCGGTATGTGGCTTCGGTATGCGGATCGGCCGCGTTTGCAACTGACCCCGTCCGGGCTGGACAAGGGGCTGCAGCTGGCGGGTGCCGTGTTGTTGGCGGTGTTTCTGGTCGTGGTGGCGGCAAGCTGGACCTTGTTGCCGGCGTCATTGCCGGTGCATTTCAGCTTGAGTGGCGAACCTGAAAGCTGGGGCGAGCGTGGCGAGATTCTGCTGTTGCCGGTGATCGCTTCGTTGCAGTTTGTTTTGCTGTCAGTACTCGCCCGGTTTCCGCATCGGCACAATTACCCGGTCAGCATTACGGCGGCGAACGCTGAGCAACAGTATCGACTGGCTCAGCGCTTGCTGCATGTACTGAGTCTGTTGCTGGTGCTGCTGTTCTTTGCCTTGTATCTGGCGACATGGGCGGTTGCCAGCCATGTGCTTGCACGTTTGCCGGTGCTGGTGATGTGGCTGCCCTTGGCCGCAATCGGCGCGTTGCTGGTGTGGTACTGGTTGCGCGCACGGCAGGCGCGCTGAACAAAATTTGTCGCCGCCACGCTTGGCGTGGCGGTCAATCTCGACTACCGTTCAAACGGTCGTTTCCCGAGTCGTATTCATGGCCTCCGCCCGCCATCTGCAAGGTTTTGCATCCGTTCTGTTGTCGGTAGCCGGCTGTGCATGGTGGCCAGCGCGGCGTGGCACGCACCGCCCGTACTGGCGCTGGTTCGGCGCGTACGCGTTGCTGCTCCTGTTCGCGATGCCGGTGCGGGCCGAGCCGCCGGTCGTTTCACTTGATGCGTTGCCACGCGGCCCCTTGGGCGAATTCAGCCATTACTTGCAAGAGCAGCCGGATGCGCCGCTGAGTCTGGATGCCGTCCGTGTCGCCTTGGCCAATCAGGCCTTCCAGCCCTTGAGTCGGGCCACCCCCAGTCTGGGGATTGGCGAGCCGCCGACCTGGTTCCATCTGCCGCTGCAGAATCCGGATGCTGAAGCACGGCCGCTGCGCTTGCTGATTGGCGCCAGCTGGCTCGATGAGATTGATATCTACCAAGTGCAGGACGGTCAGCCCGTGCAGCAATGGGCGGCGGGCGATGAACGCCGCGCGACGCAGTCCTTGATCCCGGGAGCTGGTTACGCCGTGCCCTTGACCGTTTCACCGGGGCGTTCGGAGTTGTTCATTCGGGTAACGTCAGGCGATCCCCTGTTGTTTGATTTGTCGGTGGCGCAACCGCTGCAACAAGCGCACGACGATCGCATCCGGCACTATCTCTACGGCGGCCTGTACGGATTTCTGCTGGCGTTGGCGGCGTTCAACCTGTTGCTGTTCGGCGGCATGGGGACGCGTAGCCATTTGCAGTATGCGATTTACCTGTTGACGTTCATCGCACTCAATCTGGCTTACACCGGGCACGGTCTGAGCCAGTTTTGGCCGGGCGAGGTGATGCTGCAGCGCTATATCATTTTGCTGTTGATGGTGCTCTATGGCAGCAGCGGTCTGTGGTTTGCCTGCACATTTCTGGCGCTGGGCGAACATGCGCCCCGGTTGAAAGCTGGGCTCGAAAGTGCGGTGTTGTCGACGCTGGCCTTGATGTTGGCGTTGATTGCGTTCGATCAGCATGTGCCTGCGGCCTTTCTGGCGTTTTTCTTTGCCATTGCATTCGCGCTGGCCATGGTGCTGCTCGGCATTGTCACCCTTCACCACGGCCGCAGTGCCGGTCGCTATTATCTGCTGGCGGTTACCGCCGGTGCCGGCGGTGCCATCGTAACCGCGCTGACTGTCTGGGGCTGGGTCCCCGCGACCACGGCCGGTTTCCATGCTGTTGAAATTGGCATGGTGCTCGAAGCGACGTTGCTGGCGCTGGCGCTCGCCAACCGCATGCGCCATCACGAACGGGCGCGCAAGGAAGCCGAGCAGCTGGCGCGACAGGATGCCTTGACCGGTTTGCCGAACCGACGTGGTTTTTTTGAGCAGGCGGCCGGCGTTTGGGGCAACGTGCTACGGCGGCAACGACCGCTCAGTGTGTTGATGATCGACATTGATCACTTCAAGCCGGTGAATGATCGCTATGGTCACGATATTGGCGATCAGGTGCTGGCTGCCGTGGCCAATCTGCTCAAGCAAAACAGTCGCGTCGGCGACATTGTCGCTCGTTGGGGCGGCGAGGAATTTTTGTTACTGTTGCCGGAAACGGAGCTGCCGCAAGCATCCGCGTTAGCGGAACGTATTCGTTTGGCGGTGGCAGAACAAGCCGCGTTGGTGGCGCAGCACGAACACCGTCTGACGGTCAGCATCGGCTGTGTCCAGCATCGCGATGAAGCCTCACTGACCGATCTGATCCGCGCTGCCGATCAGTGCCTGTACAGCGCCAAGGAGCAGGGCCGTAACCGGGTCGCCGTCGCACCCGCGGCAACGTTGCATCCGGTTGTTGATGCCAGCACATAACGGTGTGCCACCCATCACCCAGCATGTTTTCCGCCGGATTGTACGCGCTATCAGTGACTGCTGTGCTGGCCGAGGCTGGCATGTCAGCTGCCGGCGCCGTATGGTGCGGACGGCAAGCCATGATGAAAGAGGGCGAGGAATGTTGCGATCGAATCCGTTGCGCGTGGCGGCCGGCTGCTGCCGACGCGGCGTGCTCGCTGCATTGGCGAGCCTTGCGCTGGTGACAGGGATGCCGTGCGTGCAAGCCCAAGCGCGCGCGCAGGAGGCTCCGGCTTGGACCGAGTTACCGATTGCCGCCGGTCCTGGCAGCCAATACCCGTCGTTGTACAGTGACGGCAAACGGGTCTGGATGAGTTGGCTGCAGCTGGAGACGCCGACACCGGAGATTCGTCGCGCGTCGTTGTGGTTTGCGGTGCTCGATGAGCAGCAGTGGTCAGCGCCGCAGCGGATCGCGCAAGGCGATGACTGGTTCGTGAACTGGGCCGATTTTCCCTCTCTGGTGGCGCTGCCCGATGGCACGCTGGCGGCGCACTGGTTGCGCAAATCCGCACCCGACAGTTATGCCTACGATGTCCAGTTGGCGTTCTCGCATGATGCCGGCAAGCGTTGGTCGGCACCGATCACACCGCATGACGATGGCACCCGCACCGAGCACGGTTTCGTCAGTCTGTTGCCCGAACCCGACAACGCCTTGTCGCTGATGTGGCTCGACGGCCGGGAAAGTGCCGGTCACCACGAGCGCATGCAATTGCGTCACGCCCGTTTTGATCGGCACGGCAAAAAGTTGGCCGAGCAGATCGTTGATGGCGACACCTGCACCTGCTGCCAGACCAGCGCGGTGGTGCGGCCGCTATCGCGTGATGCCGGCCACGAACTGTGGCTCGCTTATCGCGATCATTCGCAGGCGGAGATCCGCGACATTGCGTTCCTGCGCTGGCGCGAAGGCCGATGGAGCGAGCCGGCCTTGGTGCATGCCGATGGTTGGGAGATCCCGGGTTGCCCGGTCAATGGCCCGGCGCTGGCGCAAGCACAAGGGCAGGTGGCCGTGGTCTGGTATACCGCCGCCGAGCAGACGCCGCAGGTGCGGTTGGCATTCGCCGATCCGGATGGTCGCTTTGGTCTGCCTTTGCGGCTTGATGATGGCGCCGCGACCGGGCGGGTGGCGCTTGCCATGCCCGATGGCCAGAGCGCGATTGCGGCGTGGCTGGAGCGGCGTGGTGAGCAGGCCGTCTGGCGACTGCGCAAGGTAAGCCGCAGCGCGGCTGCCGGTTCGGGCCAGCCTTCCGCGGGGCCGATACGCGATCTGACCACGCTGGCACTGGCCCGCAGCAGCGGATTTCCGCGGCTGGCCATTCACGGTACGACGTTGATCCTGGCGTGGACCGAGATTGACGAAAACCAGCCGCCACGGGTGCGCAGTGCCCGGTTGCCGCTGTCGGCGCTGGATTGACCGTCTTGGACTGACGGCGATTGTCGCTATCGGTGAGGTCGGGCCGTTCGGACCGGGCATCATCGCTGTCCTGCAGGCGGCAAAAAATTGCCGCCTCACCGCGCAAACGCGTTTGTCGCACTGCACGATCAAAAAAACACTCAAGTTCTGTTTTTCCCCGCCGAAAACCGCAACGAGGCTCCCTTGATCATGGGAGGGGAGCCTTATGTCGGCCTTCTCACCCGGCGGGAGTGCACTGCGTGCAACTCAACACGAATGTCGCGTCGCTTAATGCGCAGCGGCAACTGTATCAATCCAGTCAGTCTCTGGGCGTGCGCTTCCAGCGCCTTGCTTCGGGCCTGAAAATCAACAGCGCCAAGGACGACGCTGCCGGATTGCAGATCAGTAATCGGTTGAAAGCACAGGTCGGTGGCTTGACCCAGGCCGCCCGCAACGCCAATGACGGCATCTCCATGCTGCAAACCGCCGAAGGTGCACTGCAGGAAGTCACCAACAACATTCTGCGCATGCGCGATCTGTCGATACAGGCCGCGAACGGCAGCAACGGCGGTGCCGAGCGGCGCGCGCTGCAACAAGAAATCAATCAGCTGCAGCAGGAGATCAACCGCATCAACGAGACCACCTCGTTCGGTGGCAAAAAAGTGTTTGGCGCCGCGCCAAGTTCCACCGCCGAAGCGTTCGCGCTGCGCGCGGTCACTGCCGGCTTGAAAGCGGTGTGGCTCGAAGAAGCCGAAGCGCGCATTCAGGAATACTTTGGCATTCTCGGTGATGGGGCGACGTTGACCATCGATCTCACCGAAACCGATGGCGCCGGCGGCGCTTTGGCCTGGGTCAGTGCAACGGGGCTGGATGGCAACGGCCGTGGCCTGAATCTCGAATTGAATGTCGACATGGCCGACTTCATTCCGCCGAACCTGCCTGATGGCGGCAGCTCGCCGTATTTCAATGACCGCATCATCGCCCATGAAATGGTGCACGCGGTGATGTTCCGAACCTCCAACATGGGCGCCAATCCGAATTGGTTCATCGAAGGCATGGCCGAGTTCATTCACGGCGCGGAAGAGCGTGTAGCCGCTGATACGGCCAACGGTACCAACACCGCGGCGGTGATGGCAGCGTTTGCGGCGGACGATGTGTCCGGCAGTGCCGGCTATTCGGCCGGATATTCCGCCGTGCGCTATTTGCACGAGCAGATTCAGGGCGCTGGCGGTACCGGCATCAAGGATCTGATGGTGTACATGAACAACAACCCCGGCGCGACCCTGAACGATGCACTCGCCAATGCCAGCAATGGCGCCTACGCCAGCCTGGCGGCATTCGAAGCCGACTTTGGTGCCAATGGTGCCGCGTTTATTAGCAGTTTCAATTTCAGCAACACCGATACCGGCGCCGTTGGCGGTTTTGATGTCGATGGCGGTCAGGTGTACACCGCCAAAAGCATCATGCCGAACGTCGGCACGGGCGATGGTGTCAGTGATGATCCGCTGGATGGTTTCGCGACGGCGTTTCCGGCCAGCAGCTCGGGTGGACTCGGTGGCGAGATCGTCAGCTTTCAGGTGGGCGCCAACCGGTTTGAAACCATTGATGCGCAGTTCGGTGGCGTTTCTACCGGTGCGCTGGGATTGTCGGAGCTCGACGTGGTCAACGCGCCGGGTTTCGCCACATTGTTCCTTGATGAGGCCCTGACCAAGGTCGATGCCTTGCGCGCCAAAATGGGCGCGACAATGAATCGTCTGCAATCGACCATTGCCAATCTGGGTGTCACGACGGAGAACGCCGCCACCAGCCGCAGCCGCATTGTCGATACCGATTACGCGGTCGAGACGGCCGAGTTGGCCCGCAGCCAAATCCTGCAGCAATTCGGTCTTGCCATTGCCCAGCAGGCCAACCTCAGCTCACAAGGCGTGCTGCAATTGCTGCGTGCCTGACGCGTTTTCCATCCGTCATTTCTCAAGCAATCGTCCTGCCATCACGCGTTTGGCCATCGTACGTTTGTCCATCGCACGTTTCCCGCCGCCGCCGTTCCCGCTATGCTGCTAGCCATGTTCTCGTGCGGCGCGGTGCCAGAGATGCTGACCTGTCCTCATTGCGGCAAAACTTCGACCTTGGAGCAGACGCGCCTGCCGCCGCGCTGCCCGCATTGCCAACAGACGATGGTCGGTGTCGGGCTGGTGCGCAGTGCGATGGCGACCGGCAGTCGCGACGATCGCGCCGCCGTCATGATGCTGCTGCTGGTCAATATTGCGGTGCTGGCGGTGGCGCTTGTGTTCGACTGGAGCAATCGTTCGCTGATGCTCATTTACTGGGCGCAGAGCGTGGTCATCGGCATTGGCAATTTCCTGCGCATACTCGGCTTGCAACAGTTCAGCACCGAAGGTTTCAAGATCAACGGCAAAGCCGCCGAGCCCAACGACCAGACCCGGCGTAGCACCGCCTGGTTTTTCCTGTTCCACTACGGTTTTTTTCATCTGGTGTATCTGGTGTTCATCGTCGCTGACAGTAATGGCGCGTCGCTGTTTGATTGGACCTTGCTGCTGTGCGTGCTGGCGTTCGTGTTGGAATACCTGCCCGAGCATCGGCAACAACGCGCGTACGACCAATCGCAGGTGCCGAACATCGGTGCGCTGATGTTTACCCCGTACCTGCGTATTCTGCCGATGCACATCACCATCATCTTTGCCTTTGGCCAGACCGATTCGACTTGGGGCCTGCTGTTGTTTGGCAGCCTGAAAACCGTTGCGGATGTCGGCATGCTGATGATTAGCCAGGCCCAACGCCGCAAGCAGCTGGCGACTGCGCCAACCGGCTGAAAGCCGGCCGGATTTGATCTGCGCTAAATCGTCACCGGAATGCCGGTGCTAGCGTCATGCCAGTGAGGGCGGTGCGATGGACAAGCGGGGAGGGCGGACATGTCAAAACGGATTCTGATCATCCACGGTCACCCGGATGCCAACCGGACCCATTTTGGTCACGCGCTGGTCGAGTATTACGCTGACGGCGCCCGCCGAGCCGGCCACAGCGTTCGCATCATTGCGGTGGCAGCGCTCGATTTTCCGCTGTTGCGTGATCCGGACGATTTCCAGCACGGCCAGCCGGTGCCGGCGATTGCCGCGGCGCAAGCCGATCTGAGCTGGGCCGAGCATGTTGTGATCGTGTATCCACTCTGGCTGGGTGCGATGCCGGCGTTGTTGAAAGCGTTTTTCGAGCAGTTGTTCCGGCCCGGTTTTGCCTTTGAGCCGGCGAGTGGCGGCAAACTCTGGCAGAAAAAACTGAAGGGCAAGAGTTGCCGTATTGTGGTCACCATGGGCATGCCGGCGTTCGCGTATCGCTGGTTCTTTGGCGCCCACAGCTTGAAGAGCCTGGAGCGCAGCATTCTCGGGTTTTGTGGCATCGGTCCGATTCGGGAAACGCTGATCGGCATGGTCGAAGCCGACGCCGGCAAGCGGGCGAAATGGTTGCAGCGCATGCAAGCCTTGGGGGAACAGGGGCGCTGATTCATCAAATGAAAAAGACCGCCAAGGCGGTCTTTTTTTTTGGTCACTCACGCCGATTTTTTCGGCCGCCAGGCCCACAGCATTTCGGCTTGCAGTGGTTCATTGCCTTCGCTGTCGAACACCTGCACCGGTACGACGATGTCGCCGCGCTCATCATTTTCGATGGCGCGCAGTTGTTCCGGTGTCAGCGTCGCAATCGCTTTCAGATCGCCTTGGGCACGCTTTACATAATTGACCTTCATGGTCTTCATCAGCGGCAGTTTGTCATCGGGCAGGCTGAGACCGAGCACGAGACCGGTGGCCGATTCGGCCAGCAGCGCCATCGCCGCGGCATGCACGCCCTTGATGTGGTTCTGCACCTTGCGGCGGTTTTTGATGACCATGACCACGCGGCCGGCTTCGGCTTCAGTGATGCGGATCTTGGCGGTGCCGAAAAACTTGACCGCCGACCCGAACAGAAAACTCATCGCCCACGATTGCAGCGGCGCTGGCAGGGACTTGCAGCGGGCAAACAGACGGGTCAAACGATTGGCTTTGGCCATGACGGGCTCCGTGGTACGACCAGTGAGCGCCGATTATGCGCATGTCGTCCCGACCCGACAAGCCCTGGCGCTGGCGCCGGCGTCGTGAATTATGCCGCCCGGAAAAACAAAACGCGGCTCGTAGGCCGCGTTTTGCGTTGCAACAGCGTTGATGCGATAACAACCGAACTCATTCACCGCCGCCGTTGGCGAGAACCGAGCGCTTGCGGCTGTAGGCGAAGTAGATGATCAGGCCGAAGATCACCCAGCCGAGGAACATCGACTTGGTGACACCATCCAGACTCCAGAACAGCAACATGCAACCGGCCATGGCGAGCGGCCCCACGATCGACACGAACGGGGTGCGGAACGGACGCGGACGGTTCGGCTCACGCTTGCGCAGCAGCAGGACGCCGAGCGCAACCATGAAAAACGCAAACAAGGTGCCCGAGTTGGTGATATCGGCCAGCGCCGAGACCGGGAACAGCGCGGCGAACAGCGAAACCGCGATGCCAGTCACCCAAGTCACCACGTGCGGGGTGTGGAATTTCGGGTGGATGGCGGTAAACATTTTCGGCATCAGGCCGTCACGCGACATCGTGAACAGGATGCGGGTCTGACCGTACATCATCATCAGGATGACCGACGGCAGCGCCAGAATGGCGGCCGCCGCAACCCAGTTGCCGATCTGCGGGTAACCAATGGTGCGCAGCACGTAAGCCAGCGGCTCTTTCGACTGCGACAGTTCACCGCCCGGCTGGGCGCCGACCGCGCCGACCGCTGCGTAGGCGACCAACAGATAGAACAGGGTACAGACGGCAAGCGAACCAATCAGACCGATCGGAATGTTGCGATTCGGGTTCTTGGTTTCTTCGGCGGCAGTCGAAACGGCGTCGAAGCCGATGTAGGCGAAGAAGATCGAGGCCGCAGCACCGAGCACGCCAAGGCCGCTCGACGACAGCGGGCTGCCCCAGCCATTCGGGAACATCGGCTCGAAGTTTTTGTGGTCAACCACCTGAATCGCCAGCACGACGAACACGGTCAGCGCCGTGATTTTGATGGCAACCAGCACCGCGTTGACCCAGGCGCTCTTGGTCGTGCCAAGGGTCAGCAGGAAGGTGATGGCGAGTGCGAGCACAAACGCGATCAGGTTGAACGAACCGTTCTGCACCGTACCGTCCGGCATCGTCACCGTGTCCCACGGACCAGCCGTCAACGCAGCGGGCAGCCCCATGCCGATTTCGTGCAGGAAGCCGTTGGCGTAACCCGACCAACCAACCGATACCGCGCCCGCGGCAACGGCGTATTCCAGAATCAGGGCCCAGCCGACGATCCAGGCGACGACTTCACCGAGCACCGCGTAGGAATAGGTGTAGGCGGAACCAGCGACCGGCACCATCGAGGCGATCTCGGCGTACACCAGCGCGGTCAGGGCGCAAACGATGGCGGCGATGACGAAAGAAAACATCATGCCCGGGCCGGCTTTGTTGGCCGCGATCGAGGTCAGCACGAAAATGCCGGTACCGATGATGGCGCCAACGCCAAGCATGACAAGCTGCAGCGCACCGAGCTGACGCTTCAGGCCTTTTTTCTCGGCAGCTTCGAGGATTTGATCAAGTGGTTTGATGCGTTGGAAGAGCATTGCTTTCCCCAATGTCTCGTTATCGTGGCTGGTATCCAGATACCAATTACTTTTTTATCCGGCATCGCCATGAGGGCGCGCAGTGGAGTGGTTCCACCGGCTGCGATGCCAAGACGTCCTTAGCGGGCGGCCTACCTTACTCGACGGGCCTTTGCCGGGCAACCGTTAATGACTGGCGCATGGCTGGTCGGCGTACTGTCACAATCAGCGGCCGGTCGGGTTCGAATGGGTAGGCGTGGGGGGCTTGATGGTGATGGTGCGGATCTGCACACCATGCTCACGCAGCGCACCGTGCCAACGCTCTTCGGCCGTGTTGTTGTAGGGCACGTCCTTGCTGTCAACCGTGATGATTTGCGTGGTTTTTTTGACCGGCGCATTGCTGGGTGCGGGCCGATCGGAGAAGTGCACCACGCCATTGGCGTCGGTCCAGCGATAGAGGGTGTTGGCGTCGGTGGCCGCGAACGGCAGTGACAACAGCGCACAGAGCAGCGCACGCAACATGCAGGCATCCTTGTAACAATTGGTAAATGCCGCTTCTTGCGGCGGTCGGGATTGTGCAGGCTTTGCCGTAGCAGGTCCAGATCCTTTAGGACTCGACTTTGCGGTGGCCGCCTGGCCCGTTTTGCCGAGCGTGTCGCGGCCCGGGCGATTCTGGCGTTGCTTCTGCAGTCAACGTGCCAGTTGGCCTACACTAGCTACCTTTGCGGAGCGGCGACCGGCGCCGTCCGAATCAGCTCATCGGGATTGCATGCATCCACTCAAAAAGCTGCTGGGTTACGCCCGCGCCTATCGCCGTGATTTTGTCCTCGGCACCAGCTATTCGGTGCTGAACAAGCTGTTCGACATCCTGCCGGAAGTGTTGATCGGGGTGGCGGTCGATATTGTCGTCAACGGCGAGCAGTCGTTTCTGGCGCGGGAAATTCTCAGTGGCTGGGGCATCACCAGCACCTGGCACCAGCTCCTGTTCCTTGGCGCATTGAACGTGCTGATCTGGGCCGGCGAATCGCTGTTTGAATACCTGCATCACCTGAAATGGCGCAATCTGGCGCAGTCGCTGCAGCACGACCTGCGGCTGGATGTTTACAACCACGTGCAGAAGCTGGAGCTAGCCTGGTTCGAGAACCGCAAGACCGGCAATCTGCTTTCCATTCTGAATGACGACGTCAACCAGATGGAGCGCTTCCTCAATACCGGTGCCAATGAAATCATCCAGGTGTTCTGCTCGTCCATCATGGTCAGTGCAGTGTTCTTTGTGCTGCAGCCAACCATCGCGATCATCGCGCTGCTGCCGGTGCCGATGATCCTGTTTGGTGCGTTCTGGTTCCAGAAGAAGCTGGCACCGCGCTATGCCGAAGTGCGCGAAGCAGCCGGCGATGTCAACGCCCGGCTAAACAACAATCTGCTGGGTCTTGCCACCATCAAGAGTTTCGCCGCCGAGCAATTCGAATCGGGTCGCATCCGCGAAGCGAGCGACAGCTATCGCACGACCAATGCCCGGGCCATCCGGGTCAGCTCGGCGATCACACCGGTGATCCGGATGGCGATTCTCGCCGGCTTCACCACCACGCTGGTGTATGGCGGTTGGTTGACCATCAACGGTGAGCTGGCGGTTGGTGCGTACTCGGTGCTGGTGTATTTGACGCAGCGGCTGCTGTGGCCGATGACTCGCTTGGCAGATGTCGCCGACATGTATCAACGCTCGATGGCGTCCATTGACCGCGCGCTGGGCGTGCTCAATACGCCGATTGCCATTCCCTATGAAGGCAAGCATTTTCCGGTCGACAAGGTGCGCGGCGAAATCCGCTTTGATCACCTGCATTTTTCTTACGACGGTGAGCGGACAACGCTGCGCGATATCAATGTCACGGTGCCCGCTGGCAAGACCATTGCCTTTGTTGGTTCGACGGGGTCCGGTAAAAGCACGCTGGTGAAACTGCTGCTGCGCTTCTATCACGCCTCACAAGGCAGCATTCAGCTTGATGGCGAAAATATCGAGGCCTTGAATTTGCAGGACCTGCGGCGGGCAATTGGCTATGTCAGTCAGGATACGTTTCTGACCGATGGCACTGTCGCGGAGAACATCGCTTATGGCCTGACCGATGTCAGCGACGAGGCCATTGCGGCGGCGGCACGCGCCGCCGAAGCGACCGAGTTCATTGAGAAACTGCCGCTTGGTTTTGCCACCCGGATCGGTGAGCGCGGCCAGAAATTGTCGGGCGGTCAGCGCCAGCGGCTCGCGCTGGCGCGCGCCATTCTGAAGAATCCACCGATTCTGGTGCTGGATGAGGCGACCTCGGCGGTCGATAACGAAACCGAAGCCGCGATCCAGCGCTCGCTCGACGTGGTCAGCAAGGGGCGCACCACCATCGTCATCGCACACCGGCTGTCGACCGTGCGTCAGGCCGATTGCATTTATCTGCTGGAAAATGGCGTCATCGTCGAGTCCGGCAGTCACGACAGTCTGCTGGCGCGCAACGGCGGTTACGCCGCGTTGTGGCGGTTGCAGACCGGGGAGCGTTGACATGCATTTGCGTGCGGTGCGTGTCCATTCCATTGTGGTTGGGCTGCTGCAGAGCCATCATCGAATGAAATCAGGAGCGGAGCGGACAATGAAAACAACAGGTCGCCATTTCCGAGTCTGGCTGCTGGTCAGCCTGATGATTACCGGTACATGGATCAGCCCATTTGCTGTGCCGGTTGCCAGTGCAGCAGAAAATCCCGTGCAAGGGCTGCAACGTCAGGCGGGGCTGTTCGAGCTCTATCGTGATCCAGGCAAGGGCCGTTTGCTGCTTGGCATTGCCGAATTTGGGCAGCCGTTCTTGCTGACGACGTCGCTGCCGTATGGTCTCGGTTCGAATGATATCGGTCTTGATCGCGGCCAGCCCGGCGAGGTGCGACTGGTCGAATTTCGTCGCAGTGGCAACAAGGTGCTGCTGGTGCAACGCAATACCCGTTTCGTCGCCAATTCGGCGGACAAGCTGGAGCGCGACAGCGTCACCGAGGCGTTTGCCGAATCGGTATTGTGGGGGGGGTCGGTGCTTGCGGAACCCGTCGCCGGCAAGCACGGCACGCTGATCGATTTCACTTCGTATGTGGTCGCGGACCGACACGGCATCAGCCAGCGTTTGGCGGCGACGAAGCAGGGCAGCTATAAAGTGGACGATGCCCGCAGCACGCCGGTTTACGAGCGCAGCAAATCGTTTCCGGACAATACCGAGCTGGAAGCCTTGTTGACCTTTGCCGGTGGTGGTGAGGGCAATTTTGTCCGCGATGTCGCGGTCGATCCGGAAAGCCTCAGCCTGCGTCAGCGCATCAGTCTGGTGCGTTTGCCGGCCGATGGTTTTCAGCCGCGCCCGTATCATCCGGGCTCGGGTGGCATTGATATCGGCTTCTTCGATTTCGCCCAGCCGCTCGCTGCCAGTCTGGATGTGCGCTATCAAGCGCGGTTTCGTTTGGAGAAAACCGATCCGACCGCTGCGCTGAGTCCGGTCAAGAAACCGATCATTTTTTATCTGGATGGCGGCACGCCGGAGCCTGTGCGGTCAGCATTGCTCGACGGCGCGCGTTGGTGGAACACCGCATTCGAAGCGGCGGGTTTCAAGGATGCCTATCGCGTCGAACTGATGCCGCCAGACATGGATCCGATGGATGCCCGTTACAGCACCATTCAGTGGGTGCACCGGGCGACACGTGGCTGGTCGTACGGTTACTTCCTGCACGATCCGCGCACCGGCGAGATCCTGAAAGGCGATGTCACGCTCGGTTCGCAACGCGTGCGTCAGGACATTCTGATCGCCGAAGGGCTGCTGGCGCCTTATGGCAAAAGCAATGAATCTGAATTGAAAGCCATGGCCGAGCAGATGGCGTTGGCGCGCCTGCGACAATTGTCGGCCCACGAAGTCGGCCACACGCTCGGCTTTGCCCACAACTTTGCCGCCAGCCGGCAGGGCAACGGTTCGGTCATGGATTATCCGCATCCGATCCTGTCGCTGCAGAACGGCAAACTGGATCTGAGCCAGGCTTACGGTGTCGGCGTCGGGCCATGGGATGTGTTCGTGGTCAAGCATGCCTATGGCCAGTTTGCGCCCGCAAACGAAGCGGCGGAGCTGGCGACGCTGCGCCAACAGATTGCGGCGACTGGCATGCAGTACATGAGCGATCCGGATTCGCGCTCGGGCGATATGGCGCATCCCGATGGCTTGTTGTGGGATTACGGCGCCGACAGCCTGCAGACCTTTGATGAGGTCATGGCGGTGCGACGCAAAGCGCTGCAGCAATTTTCTACTGCAGTGCTCCCTCCGGAACGGCAGACCGGTGAACTGGCGGCGCGTCTGGTCCCCATCTATTTGTTGCATCGCTATCAGGCCGATGCGGTCGCGCGTCAGCTCGGCGGTGCGTCCTATGATTACGCATTAAACAGCGTGCTCGGCAATCGCGCCGGCACCACGCCGGTTTCCGCTGCGACACAACAGGCCGCACTGCAACGCATGGTCCGCTTGTTGTCAGCAGAAGAGTTGGCCTTGCCGAGCAACATACTCGATGTGATGACGCCGGCAGCGGCGGGCTACAACCCGAATCGCGAGTATTTCGCCAGCAGGATGGCGCCGCTGTTCGATGCGTTTGCGGCGGTGGAGTCGGCCGCAACGCTCGCGAGTCAATTGCTGTTTGACGGCGCTCGCTTGAATCGGCTTGCCTGGCAACAGGCACGCGAGCCTTCCCAGCCCGGCGTGCAGACCGTGATGCAGGCCGTGTTTGCCGGCAGCTGGCAACGCGACCGCTTCCCGGCCGACGTCGTGGCTGCCGAAACCGTGCAACAGGCAGCGAACTGGATTGTGCTCGACCAGATTCTGGCGGTGCTTGATGGCGATCAGTTGCATCCGAGTGTCGCGGCAACGGTGCGCGCCGAGCTCGGTCAATGGCAGCGCTGGCTGGCCAACAATGCGGGTCGTGGTGTCCGCGGCGAAAACCGGCAACAGGCCGCGGCGTATCTGGAGCAGTACTTGCGTGATCCGGCTGGCACAAAACGTCGACCACTGCCGGTGATTCCGCCCGGCGCACCGATATGATGGGCCCGAGTTGGCAGAGAGCGGAAATGCACGGCTGGAACGGGCAGGGGAGAGGGTTCGATGTTTCGTGATTATGTTCGGCTGATGGTCTTCGCGGTTGGCTTGCTTGCTGGCGTGCAGCTACCCGGATTTGTGGATCAGTATGCCAAGCGGGTCGATGCCCATTATCAGGAGGCCAAGCTGAACTTCGCCGGTTTCCAGCAAACCGCCGATCGCCATTTCGGTGGCGACGTCGAGGCGATGATTCAGCACCATCTCGCCAGCGGCGATGTCGTGTTTCAGGAAGACGGCGACAGCATCCGCAAGATCTGGCAGCGCGTGCAGCTGCTTGGCAAGGAATTGCAGGCCGTCCAACAGCCGTTCCTGCAACGCAGTTTTCATGTCCTGTTTGCCGCCAACGACGAGCTGATGGCGGAAACGCGCTTGAATTACACGTACGTGGTGCCGCTGAATCAGGAGGCGGTGCTCGCCGGTATCACGATCGGTTTCGTGGTCGCGTTGTTGATTGAATTGTTGATTATCGGGATGGCGCGATTGTTTCGCGGCGCGCCGGCACCGGTGCGGCGATAACACCTGAGTTGGGGCAGTGCCGGCTCATACTTCGGAACGGTTCTGCTGTGCAGCGCGCCACTCCTTTGCTGTCAAACGGTAAAGCACATGCGGTGCCAGCCAGTGATCGCTGGCCAGTTTCGGATGCAGGAAATCGCCAAACGGGTCGCGCCGCATGCCAAGCCGTTGCATGACCGCTTGCGAACGCAAATTGTGCTGGCTGGTGAATGAGACGATCTCGGGCAACTGCCTGACCCCAAAACCGTGATGCAGGGCCGCGCGTGCGGCCTCGCTTGCCAAACCCTGTCCCCAGGCAGCACGCACCAGCCGCCAGCCAATTTCGACACAGGGCGCAAACGGGAGCGGGTAGTCCGGGAAATTCAGCCCAACAAAGCCGATGAACGCGCCCGTGTCGCGTCGCTCCGCCGCCCAGAATCCCAATCCGGTTTCATCAATGCGCCGTTGTAGTCGTGCCAGCAGCGCGTCACTTTCCGGCCGGCTCAGCGTCGCGGGAAAATATTGCATCACCTCCGGATCGGCCACCATGGCAGCCAGCGGCTCGGCATCGCTGGCCCGCCACGGCCGCAAGCGCAGGCGTGGTGTCTCCATCATTCGCGCAGTTCCTTTCTTGTTGCACACGCACCATCGGCAACTCGTGCGCACCGATAAGCGAAGCAAAGTCGATCGTGCTGACTGTTGAAATACGGTGTGAGATGAAAATAAAAGAGGGCGTTGGTACGCCCTCTTTTATTGTGTTGTCGCCTTCGGTGACATGGCCGCATTGCCGTCACCAAACGCGGCACTGCTCAACCGCCGAACTGCTTCAGCTGCTCCTGCAGCTTGACCAAGGCGGTCTGGGTTTCCGCCAGCTTGTCGCGTTCCTTCTGCACGATGGCGGTCGGTGCCTTGTCGGCAAAGGCGGGGTTCGACAAACGGCCATTCAACCGTTCGACTTCCGCCGCCAGCTTGCTGATTTCCTTGGTCAGGCGGGTCTTTTCGGCTTCGACATCGATAAGGCCGGCGAGCGGGATGTGCAACTCCAGATCGGCGACCAC
>DASUEK010000338.1:0-3847 GCA_036275115.1 Permianibacter sp.
TCCATGTCGCTCGACAACATGCTGGAAGTCTGCCTCGCCGGCGGCATGGACATTTACCGGGCGCTGCGTTTGCTGGTGCCGCCGGCCTGGGAAAACCGCGACGACATGGACCCGGATCTGCGCGCGTTCTACGAATTCAACGCCGGCCACATGGAACCGTGGGATGGCCCCGCCGGCATCGTGATGACCACCGGTCGTCACGTTGCCTGCACGCTCGATCGCAACGGCCTGCGGCCGGCGCGCTACGTCATCACCGACAACGGTTGGCTGACGCTCTCGTCAGAGGTCGGCGTCTGGGACTACGCGCCGGAAAGCGTCATTGAAAAAGGCCGCGTCGGCCCCGGCGAAATGCTCGCGCTCGACACCGAAACCGGTGAACTGTGGCGCTCGGGCGCCATCGATCTGCTGCTGAAAGAACGGCACCCGTACAAGCACTGGCTCGAGCAGCACAGCCACACCGTCAATATCCCGAATGAAGACGTGCTCGGCGAGCCGGCGCTGAACAAGGAGCAGCTGAAAACCTGGCAGAAACTGTTCGGCATCAGTCGCGAAGAGCGCGAAAGCGTGCTGCGCGTGTTGGCCGAGCAGGGCCAGGAAGCGGTCGGCTCGATGGGCGATGACACGCCGCTGGCGGTGCTGTCGCAGCAATCGCGATCGATCTTCGATTATTTCCGTCAGCAATTCGCTCAGGTCACCAACCCGCCGATCGATCCGCTGCGCGAAAGCTATGTGATGACGCTGAATACCCGGCTCGGCTCCGAACACAACGTGTTCGCCGAAGCGACCGGTGAAGCGCAGCGCTACGTGCTGCATTCACCCATCCTCTCGCATGGCGTGTTCCGTTTTCTGACCAGTGCCACCCGCGCCAAGGGCCGGGTGTTGTCGTTGACCGCGGCGCTGGATGAGTCGCTCGATGCGGCGATTGATCGGCTGGTCGAAACGGCAGTCGAGGCCGTGCGCAGCGGCACGGTGATGCTGGTGCTGTCGGATCGTGAACAGCATGCCGAGTTCTATCCCATTCCGGCGGTGCTCGCCTGTGGTGCCATTCACCAGCGGCTGATTCAGGAAGGTCTGCGCGTTGATGCCAACTTGGTGGTCGAGACCGCCAGCGCACGCGATCCGCATCAGTTCGCGGTGCTGATCGGTTGCGGTGCCACCAGCGTCTACCCGTGGCTGGCGTACGCCGTCATCACCGATCTGGCGGCAGAAGGCGAAGCAGAAAAGGCGCTGACCAAATACCGCAAGGGCATCGAGAAAGGTCTGCTGAAAATTCTGTCCAAAATGGGCATCAGCGCTATCCAGAGTTATCGTGGCGCCCAGCTGTTTGAAGCCATCGGCCTGCATGCCGAAATCGTCGAACGCTGCTTCCCGGAAGTGGCCTGCCGCATTCAGGGCGCGACCTTTGCCGATCTGAAGAACGATGTGCTGCGTCTGCACAAACAAGCCTGGGATGAGCGCGTGTCGCTCAACTTGGGTGGCCTGCTGAAATACCAGCACGGCGGTGAATACCACGCCTGGTCGCCGGATGTCGTGCAGACGCTGCAGCAAGCCGTCAGCAGCGGCGATGAAGACGCTTATCGTCGCTACGCCGCGCTGGTCAATCAACGGCCGGTGGCGATGCTGCGCGATCTGCTGCAGCTGCGCGACGACGTCGCCAACGCGAAATTCGACGCCGAAGCCTTGGCTGCCGTGCAAGAGGAAGCGAGCATCCTGCGCCAGTTCGATTCGGCCGGCATGTCCATCGGCGCGCTGTCGCCGGAAGCGCATGAAACCTTGGCGCAGGCGATGAACCGCATCGGTGGCCGCTCCAATTCTGGCGAAGGCGGTGAAGACCCGAAGCGTTACGGCACCGATCGTGTCTCCAAGATCAAGCAAATTGCTTCCGGTCGTTTCGGTGTGACGCCCGCGTACTTGATGAGCGCGGAAGTGCTGCAGATCAAGATCGCCCAAGGCGCCAAGCCGGGTGAGGGCGGTCAGCTGCCGGGCGACAAAGTCAGTGCCGAGATCGCCGCGCTGCGTCACGCGACGCCGGGCATCACCCTGATCTCACCGCCGCCGCATCATGATATTTATTCGATTGAAGATCTGGCCCAGCTGATTTTCGATCTGAAATCGATCAACCCGAAAGCGCTGGTGTCGGTCAAATTGGTCGCTGAAGCCGGCATCGGCACCATCGCCTGTGGCGTGGTCAAGTGTGGCGCCGATCTCATCACCATCTCTGGCTACGATGGCGGCACCGGTGCTTCGCCACTGACCTCCGTCAAATACGCCGGC
Organism: Permianibacter sp.; assembly: GCA_036275115.1. Taxonomy (GTDB): domain Bacteria; phylum Pseudomonadota; class Gammaproteobacteria; order Enterobacterales; family Permianibacteraceae; genus Permianibacter. Next base: position 2,275 of record DASUEK010000338.1, read on the forward strand.
GGTCCGTGGGAGCTCGGCCTTGCCGAAGTGCAGCAGGCGCTGGTCGCCAATGGCTTGCGTGACCGCGTTGTGCTGCAAGTCGATGGCGGTTTCAAGACCGGGCTTGATGTGGTCAAGGCCGCGATTCTCGGTGCCGACAGTTTTGGTTTCGGTACCGCGCCGATGATCGCGATGGGCTGCAAATACCTGCGCATCTGCCATCTGAATAACTGCGCTACCGGTGTCGCGACCCAAAACCTGACGCTGCGCAAGCAGCATTTTATCGGCACCGCCGAGAAGGTCATCAATTTCTTCCGCTTTGTCGCCAACGACACCCGCGAATGGCTGGCGCGCATCGGCGTTGCCGATCTGAAAGCGTTGCAAGGCCGCACCGACCTCCTGCAGATTGTCGCCGGCCAAACCGACAAGCAGCAGCATCTGGACATGGCGCCAGTGCTGGCGCAGATCGACTCACCGGTGGTCTACGCCAAGCCGGAGCCGTCGCCGTTCGCTGCGCAGGCGCAGGATCTGAACGCGCAGATCGTCAATGAGTTGAAGCCTTTGCTCGATGGCAGCGAGCCGATCCGCCGGCACTACCGCATCCGCAACCGCGATCGCAGCGTCAGCGCGGCGCTGGCCGGTGAACTCGCCAGCCGTTATGGCGACGCTGGCTCGCCCGTTCCGATTCAATTGCAGTTCCGCGGCAATGCCGGCCAGAGCTTTGGCGTCTGGAATGCGGCGGGCGTTGAGCTGCATTTGATTGGTGATGCCAACGACTATGTCGGCAAGGGCATGGCCGGTGGTCGTGTGATCATCCAGCCGCCGGACAATAGCCGCTTTATTGCCGAGCAGACGCCGATCATGGGCAACACCTGCCTCTACGGCGCAACCGGTGGTGAGTTGTTCGCCCGTGGTCGTGCCGGCGAGCGATTCGCGGTGCGTAACTCTGGCGCGATTGCCGTCATCGAAGGCTGCGGCGCGCACGGCTGCGAATACATGACCGGTGGCGTCGTGGTGGTGCTTGGCCGCGCCGGTAAAAACTTTGCCGCCGGTATGAGTGGTGGGCTGGCGTTTGTGCTGGATCAGGACGGTGATTTCCACCGTCGGGTCAACGCCGAACTGGTTGAAGTGATCCCGCTCGCCGATGTCCACATGCCGGGCTTCTCGCAATACCTGCGCGGCCTGCTGGAAACCCACGCCAAATACACCGGCAGCCGCATCGGCGCGGCGCTGGCGCGCGAATTTGGCAGCGCGGTGCGGCAATTCAAAGTGGTCAAGCCGCGGCAATTTGCCTTGCAGGCATTGCTGCCGACGCAACATAAATCCGTCAAGTTGGAGGTGGTGGCATGAGCGTTCTCGAATTTCTGGAGCGCCCGCGCACCGAGCCGGGCAAGCTGCCGCTGCTGGAGCGGCAGAGTGAGTTCCGTGAGATCTATCGCGCTTTCGTCAACGAAGAAGCGGTGCAGCAGTCGACCCGGTGCCTGTCCTGCGGCAATCCGTATTGTTCGTGGAAATGCCCGGTCCATAACGACATTCCGGGGTGGCTCAATCTGGCCGCGAAAGGTCGTATTTGGGAAGCCGCCGAACTCGCGCA
>DASUEK010000339.1:0-14003 GCA_036275115.1 Permianibacter sp.
CGCAGACGGTCCATCCGGTTGACCGCTTCTTCGATGTTTTCCAGCACGCTGCTTTCGGTCAGCTCCAGCTTGAGCCGGCGCGGGTCGCAGCCGGTCCGGCGCAGCGTGTCGGCAAGTTCGGTTTCAAAATCCCGTTCGCGGAATTGCCGTGCGCTGAGGTTCACCGCCAACGTCAGCCCGGCGAGCGCGGGTTCGTGTGCCCAGCGCGCCAACGTTTGACACGCTTCCTGCAACACAAACTGGCCGAGCTGGACGATGAAGCCAGTGTCTTCGGCCAGTGGAATGAATTCCGCAGGTGAGATGGTTGGCTGGCCGGGCGGTTGCCAGCGCAGCAGCGCTTCGGCGCCGCAAATGCGGCCGTCTTGATCGACTTGTGGCTGAAAATGCAGTTGCATCTCCTGTTGCTGCAAGGCTTTGCGCAGCCGTCGATCAAGCTTTGCCCGCTTGTCGATGGCGGCCTGCATGCTGGCACTGTAGAAATGTGCCTTGTTGCGACCAGCGGCCTTGGCCGCGTACATCGCCATGTCGGCGCGTTGCAGCAGCAAATCAAAATTGTCGCCGTCCTGTGGGAAAACGGCGATGCCAATACTGCCGCTCAGGGATAATTCCTGTTCGGCCAGGCGCAGCGGTTGCTGCAACTGCTGCAAGATGCATTGGCAGATCCGGTCCAGCGCTGCCATCTGCTGAACGTCCGGTACCAGCAACAGAAACTCATCGCCGCCTTGCCGGCAGATGGTGTCGGTGTCGCGCACGCAGCCTTGCAGCCGCGTCACCAGCTGTTGCAGCACGGCATCGCCGGCGCCGTGCCCGAGTGTGTCGTTGATAAGCTTGAAATGGTCGAGATCGAGAAACAGCAGCGCCACGCTGCTGCCATGACGCTCCGATTGTGCTTTGGCTTGCAGAAAACGATCGCGCAGCAAGGTTCGGTTCGGCAGGCCGGTCAGGGCATCGTGATGGGCGAGGAATTCGATATGGGCTTCCGATTGCTTGCGCGCACTGATGTCGCGCACGGTGCCGACCACATGTGGCGTGCCATCCAGCAGCAGATGACCCAGATGGATCTCCGCGTCGAATTCGCTGCCATCGAGGCGACGGTGGCGCCATTCGAACACTTGTGCGGTGCCGGCCATCGCCGCGCCGATCAGCCGCAGCGCCGCGTCGGCTGAGGGTTCGCCCGACGGCTGTCGCTCCGGAGACAAGGCAATTGGTGTCAGCGTCAGCAACTGCTCACGATTGGCGCCAAACAGCGTGCAAGCGGCCTGATTGGCATCAATGATGTCGCCAGTCGGTTTGACCACCAACACCCCGTCGGCCGAGCCATCAAACAAGGCCCGGTAACGCTGTTCGGCTTCACTGAAGGCTTGTTCAATGCGCGCCAGTTCGTTGACATCGATATCCAGACAAAACAGGGTCGCCCCGTGCTGTTCGGTTTCCACCACGGTGTGGCTGGAGTAAACGTGCACCAGATGCCCGTCTTTGTGTTGCAGCGCGAGACGCGCCGCCGGCACGCCTTGCTTGTGCTGAAACATCCACTGGACATCGCGCCGCACGATGTCGCGCGCAGGTTCGGGAATGATGAGTTCATACAGGCTGTTGCCGAGCGCTTCGGCCTGACTGTAGCCATAGAGTTTGGTTGACGCAGGATTCCAGTAGGTGACGGTGCCATCCGGGGCATAGCCCTGAATCGACAAGGCATCGACGTTCTCGAAAATGGCACGAAAACGGGCCTCACTGCGGCGCAATGCGTCCAGCAACATGTCCTTGTCGGCAGGGAGCTTGTTGGCCATGAGCTTGTGGTGCCTCGGGGTATCTGTTCAAGCGTAAGAGCAAACGGCAAAAAAGCCAGTCATGGTGGCGCTGACAGGCGCCAAATCGGGGTACGCAGGCCTGTCGCGATTGTGGGTGCTGGCGCGGAGGCTATGCTCGGTAGCGCACCGACTGCCGCACCGTCGCCCTTTAAAGTTTGGCCATGACTCGGCTCTGGTGGTTCGCAATCCCGCGCGCTGCTACACGAATCAAGAGGTGCCTATGAAAAGTCCAACCGAACGTAACGCTAGCACCAAACCGGTGCCGCCAATGAAACCTGCGGACAAACAGGCTTCCACAACCGACCGTCCAAGCCCCAATCGCGCCGATGGCAAACCGCAAACGCCCGGTGTCGGTGACGAACTGGTCAGTTCCGCAGATTGGGCCGACCGGCCAACCGGCAGCACGAACCATCTTGGCAGCCAACCGGCAACGCGGGCAGCCAAGGGCGATGACGATCTGATGAGCGAACCGGCAACCAACAGCCGCTCACCGGCGGCAGCTCCGCAGCCCAGCTTGAAGGCGCGCTGGCAGGAAAAAATTGCCGCCGCGAAAGCGATGTGGACCAAGCTGACCGAGCCCGAACTGTCCAGTATCGAAGGCCAGGCTCACAAGCTGGCGGAGCTGGTGCAGAAGCGCTATGTCACGACCCGCGAAGAGGCTGACAAGCAAGTGAAAAATTTCTTCCAGAAGCATTTGCCGGACTGGCCGAGCGGCGATGAAGCAAAAGGCAACTGGAAGCAACAGGTTGGTGCAGCAAAAATCGCCTGGGGCAAGTTGACCGAGGATGAGCTGCTGAAGACCGAAGGACAGCAAACCCGCCTGGCCGGGCTGGTGCAAACGCGCTATGCGATTCAACCTGATGAAGCCGAGAAGCAGGTGAAGGCTTTCTTTGAAAAGCAAAAGGCGTCCTGATGAACTGATCGCGTGCGGCTGCATGGACGCTGGCGAGGTGGTTGTGTGCGGCAGTTTGTTTGCTGCTGCACAGGTCGCTGTGTCGTCCGGTGACAAACCGGTGTCGTAAGCCTGATGAGATGTCTTGGCATGATTGTCGAGACCGGTTGAACGCACGTAGCAGCAGCGACGCCGGCAAGCGGTGACGGCGCCGTCCATCGTGGGACGAACGCACTTTCATGGTGGTGAACGCCATGTCATGTCGCGCGATTTCGAAATTTGCATACCGTGAAATAGGGGGCATGTTGAGGAACCGCCCGGCTTGCGGGCGTTATGTGTCGCATGAGCAACGTGGACGTAGTCGGTGCATGGAGCGCGAGTGGAACCCTTGCCGGCGGATAAGGAATCACCATGAACTGGAACATGATTGAGGGCAACTGGCGGTTGTATCGTGGCGAGCTGCGGACACATTGGCGCATGCTGAGTGACGAGAGCTTGGACACGGTTTCAGGCAAGAGGCCGCGCTTGGCGATGTTGCTGCAGCGTTTGTACGGCATCAGCGCGGATGAAGCCGAGCGGCAAATCAACGCCTTTCTGGATGAAGTCACCACCATGCCGCGCTATCACTCCGATCGCAATCACGGTGAACGCGGTCATCCGAAGCGTGCGTGAGCCAACATGGCGTGGACGCCGCTCAGGCCGTACGCGCACGTTGATTCCTATCGGAATCAGCAACGAACGGCCGCATCGCGCGAGATCTGGCGACCGGTGGCGGAGCAACCCTGTCCGGTGTGTGGCGGACCCGCCATCAGGGTACACAGGCGGTTGATTGACCGGCTGTTTGGCCTCTTTCGGCCTGCTTACCGCTACCAGTGCCGAACCATCGGCTGTGATTGGCAAGGCAATCTGCGACCACCGGAACGGCCGACGACTCGCGGCGCTGTTGGTTGGCAATAGGCAAGGCTGCGTCGCAACACGGGGAGACGAACGCATGGCTGACCGCAGACAGAAACTCGCCGACAACGCCGGTAATGGCCAGCATCCCGATGTTGCGCGACTGCTCGCTGAGCTGGCAACGGCCAGGCAGCAAGTCCGGGTCGAGCAAGCGGCGAACAGCGCCTTGCAGCGTGATTTGGATCGGCTTCGCGGCAAGCTGAACAAGCAGATGTCAAAGTTCTCCGATGTACAGTACCTGGCCTATTTTGATCAGCTCACCGGCTTGCCCAATCGCAGCTTGTTGACCGACCGGTTTCAGTTGGCGCTGGCCAGCGCGGTGCGGTCACACCATCAACTCGGGTTGTTGTTCATGGATCTGAATGGGTTCAAACGAATCAATGATGAATGCGGTCATGCCGTTGGCGACCGAATCTTGCAGCGGGTTGCCAAACGGATCGCCTGTAGCCTGCGCGCCATCGACACCGCGTGTCGCTATGGTGGAGACGAGTTTGTGGTGCTACTGCCTGATGTCGACGGTCGAGCTGGCGTGGTCTATGTGGCGGAAAAAATCCGACGAAATGTCTCAATGCCCTATCACATTGGCCAGCAAGTGCATGGCATTGGCGTCAGCATCGGTATTGCGGTCTATCCGACCGATGGGGCGCAGTTCGCTACGCTGGTAGAGAAGGCCGATGGCGCCATGTATGCCGCCAAAACCTCCGGTCTGATTGAGCAGTTCTCACCTGCCGAAGTGGTCACGCTGTATGCCCGGTGAACGCAGTCGCGCATGACCTTGCAGCATCGACTATTTGCCGATTCAACTCAGGTTGCGGCAGGTGCTCGCAGGGGGCTGACTGCTTTGCGTCAGTAGAATCACACGGCTGGCGGCGCGTCATGGAAAAACTTGTCGCCACGTGCGCTGCCGCACCGAGCAGCTCGAATGGGCGATGGATACTGGTCTCCCTCTTCCGCTAATGGACAACAACATGAACGCTCAATTGAATGCCGGTGACGGTAGCCTGCGCAACGCCGGAGCGGCCGCCAAGCCGGCAGAAGCCACAGAATTTCGCAATTTCATTGCTGATGTTGAAGATCTGGTCAAAGCCACCGGTTCATTGACCGGTGATGATCTGGCGCGCGCCAAAGCCAAACTGAATGCGCGCATTGCCAGTGCAAAGCACTCGGTTGAAGAAATGGGCGAGGCAGCGGTCGGCCGGGTTCGCTACGCGGCGAAAGTGACTGACAGCTATGTCCATGACAATCCGTGGAAAGCCGTTGGTGCGGGTGCGGCGCTGGGCTTGTTGGTTGGTTTTCTGATTGCCCGACGTTAGGCGTTTGGCATGCACCTGCACGCGTCGGTCGATCACGGCAGGGCGCCGAGTTCGGACCCTTCGCCGGCATCGCCCGGCGCGGCATTCGATGAAGAGACGATGACGCGCACACGGATCAGTCCGATTGGATTGCTGCACGTGTTGCGCACGGCAGGGCCGCATTTGTTCGGTCATGCCGAGCTGTATGCCGATCTGATCCAGGTCGAATGGTTACTGGAGCGGCGGCGTCTGTTTCAGATGCTGCTACTGGGGCTGCTCGGCTTTTCTTGTTGGCTCGGCTTGCTGTTGCTGCTGGTCGCGTCGGCGCTGCTGTTCAGCTGGCCCACGCCGTACGCCGCGGCGGTCGTGGCCGCCTTGTGCGGCTTGCTCGGGCTGGGCGTCGGTTTTGTGGGGTATCGACTGCGCCAGCTTAGCCGGGCGGGACAGCACAGTTTTGCTGGCGTTCGTCAGGAGCTGGCTGCCGATCTGTCGCTGCTGAGGCCGCCGCGATGAACGAAACGGATGACGACCTGCCGCGGCCTGAGCTGTCACAGCAAGCCTTGTACGCCAGGCGAGCGGCATTGCGGCGCCAGCTCCAGTGTCGACGGCAACAGATTGCATTGGCACTGCAGGCCGGCGTGAACGACAGCTCCGACTTTCCTCGCAGCCACACCATGCGCTTCCTGAGCAACAATCCGCTGCTTGCCGCGAGCCTTCTTGCTGTGCTTGTTGGCGTCACGTTCCGTGTCCGGCTTTCCCAAGTCATACCGCCCGCACTGATGCTGGCTCGCTTGCTGCACGGATTGACCGGGAACGACCGGAACGCTGGTCGTTCTGGTCTTCCCTCACCCTCGTCGCCGGACCGCAATGGCTGATGCGACGCGTTCTTTGATCCACGCCGGCGCCAACACAGAACGCGGCTGAAGACGACAAAGGAAATGCCTGAGTGCTCTGTCGCACAGACTGCGCATTTCATTGCCATGCATGCTGATCGCGGTCACTTCGATATTTCATTTCAAGGAGAGCACGATGAGAATTTCGCGAAGCCGTTTAATGGTCATGATCATGGCGGCGACGGGTCTGCTGACGGTTGCGGGTTGTGCCCACTACGGTCGCGACCAAACCGGTCGGGAAGTCATGTCAGATTCCGCGATCACCGCCAAGGTAAAGACAGCGTTGTTGGCGGAGAAAGACATCAATTCGCTCGATATCAGTGTTGAAACCTTTGATCGAACGGTACAGCTTTCTGGATTTGTTGATTCCAGCTGGCAAGTGACGCGCGCCGGCAAGGTGGCGGCAGCGGTTACCGGGGTAGAGCGGGTGCGCAATGACCTCGTTTCAAAATAGCCCCGTTTCAAAATAACCTCGTTTCAAAATGAGCTGGTTTCAAGATGAATGGTTAAAAAATCGACTTCAAGCTTGTCCCGACTCACGGTTGGCTGCGGTAGTCGATGATTCTGCAAGGCGCTTGACGTTTCAATCGACCGGCTTCTCGCCGGTCGATTTGTGTCGGCATCATGGCGCCATTTTTCGAAGGTGTGTGAGGCGCAGTTTTGGCGTGATGCTTGGCGAAGAAGGATGTTTGACGAAGCAATGTTCGATGCCGAACCGAGTTGGTGTTGAATGACGGTTAGGCTGACGCTGTGCCAGCAACGAACGACCAGCTTTGCTCGGTTCGTTTGTTGAGATAGCGCGGCACTCCTGGCACGACGTTGCATGCTGGAGCAGTTTGACCTCCGTTCGCTCAGTATGCATGTGCGCCGTCAGGACGCTTGATTCAGAGCGACATGGCCGCTTTCCTGAGGAGTGGCAAATGACTTTACTGCTTCTTCTAATCATCTTTGTAACGCTTTTCCTGATTGCTGCAGCGCCGGCATGGCCGCACGCAAGGCATTGGGGATACTGGCCAAGTGGGGCATTGGCGGTGATTTTGCTTGTGTTAATAGCACTGCTGCTCACCGGGCTGGTTTGAAGCTCGGCTGAAAGCAGCATTTCACCGGCAGTCAGGTTTGGCCTGAAATGAAAGCGTTGCAGGGATTTACGCTGCTTAAATGAAAGGAGTCTGGTGATGAACGTAATGAAAAGTGCACGGTTGGCGAGGGGGTGGGCAGGAGTTGCGCTCGCCGCTGTTGGTGTATGGGTGGCCAGCCCAGTTGATGCCGCGGAATCTGGCGCTTATGTCGGTGCCGCATACGGTGTCAGTCGCGTGGATGGGGCCGATTTTGATGACGATGATCAGGCCATCAAAGTCTTTCTGGGCGGTCGGTTCAACCCGTATTTCGGGCTTGAGGTGGCAGTCAATGATTACGGTGATAGCCGCGACGGAGCGTTTTCCTCTGAATTGCTTGGTAACACCCTTGCGGCGGTCGGTTTTCTGCCGCTCAACGACCGGTTCGAGTTGTTCGCGAAAGCGGGTCGGCTATGGTGGAAGGACAAGGTCCGGGTGGGTGACAGTTTTCGCGACACGCTGGATGGCAACGAGAATTTCTACGGGGTCGGCGCCAATTTTCTGGTCAGTGATGCCATGGGCTTTCGGCTGGAGCTGGAGCGGTACGAAGTCAAGTTGAGCCGTTCCGAGATTGGCGTTGAGCTGGACGGAACATTCGACGTCGATGTGGTGAGCCTGGGCGTTTTCCTCCACTTTTGATGGGGGTTGGCTGTGACAGTTGGGTGTGGTGCCCGCGTTGCGGGTTCCACCCGCCAGGCACGAGTGGCCCTTTTCCCGATCAGCGATTTCAATGCACGGAGGGGGCGCGCCGTGCTTCATCGATGATGCGCCGGTAGTCCTCATTGGCGATGTCATAGCAACGGCAGGCAGCAGCGCGTAGGCCCGCCCGATTGCAGATCTGGATGCTGCCGCGAAAATACTGAATCAGTTTGCGCTTTTGCAGCAGGCCCGCCGCGATGGTGATCGCACTACGCTGGACGCCGAGCATGTCAGCAAGAAATTGGTGGGTCAGTTGCAGGTGATCGCTGTGGGCGCGGTCATGGGTCAGCAACAACCAGCGGGCCAATCGCGGCCCCACTTCATGGAAATGCGTGCAGGCCAGCGTTTTAGGCAGCTGCGTCATGAGCAGGTACAGGTAGCGGTTGAGCTGCAGACGCAAGTCCGGGTCGGTGTCGAGGACATTGCGAAACGCACCGAGCGGGATCCGCAGCGCGGTGCCGGCGCCTTGTACGATGGCCTGTAATGGTGCCTCGGCAATGCCAAGCACATAGCTGACACCCAGCATCCCTTCATTGCCGATGACGCCGACTTCCAACGCCGGATGGTCCGGCACACTGGCAATCACCGAGATGAAACCACTGACCGGAAAATAGACGAAGGTCATGGGCGTGTCGACAAGATGCAGGGTGTGGCCAAATAACAGATCGACCTGCTCACCGTGCTGCAGCAACCGGTTTCGTGTCAGCGCTGGCAGCAGGTGCAGCAGGTGATTTTCGGTAGGTGAGGCGTTGGCAAGGGACACGGGCGCCCTCCGGTGCGCGCCAACCGGTCGTGTTGCCACGGTGACGCTTGGTATTCGACGTGGCTGGCAGTATGAAGAGGACGCCGTCATCACTCTGTTCGCTACAACACACACCGGTATGAATCGCACAGGAATTGCCATCACGCACCGCGGCCGAAACTGCGCACAGGCATCAGCAATACAGTGGAGTCGCCATCTCTGATCGTTATGGCGCAGATGTGCGTCGGGATTACGACACGGCTTGTTCCGGTTTGGGTTTGTTGCGTGCCGTCTGCATTTTTTTGGCTTGCGGCAGATACGGCAGCAGCCGGTCTGTCTCGCGTTTGACGACGGCATAGCATTCACAGGTCAGTTGCTCCAAACGCCGGCGGTCCAGCACCCGGATCTGGCCGCGACTGTACTCGATAACCCCCATTCGCTGCAGTTTGCCAGCCGCCTCGGTCACCCCTTCTCGCCGTACGCCGAGCATGTTGGCAATCAGCTCCTGGGTCATGGTGAGGTTCTGGTTGGGCAGGCGATCCAGTGACAGCAGCAGCCAGCGACACAGTTGCTGATCAATGCTGTGGTGCCGGTTGCAGACGGCTGTCTGCGCCATCTGGGTGATCAGCGCCTGGGTGTAGCGGAGCAGCAGGCCCATCAGATCACCATGCAGATTGAATTCGTCTTTCAGCCGGTGCCCCAACATGCGGTAGGCGGTGCCGGCGGCCTGCACGATGGCGCGGCTGGGCGTGCTTTCGCCGCCCATGAATAGCGCAATGCCGACCATGCCGTCATTGCCAACAACGGAGATCTCTGCCGAGGCGCCACTCTCCATCACGTACAACAGCGACACGATGGAGTCGTTCGGGAAGTAGACATGGCGCATGGTGTCGCCGGATTCATAGAGCACTTTACCAAGTGGCATCGCGACCAGTTCCAGATACGGCGCAATACGGGCAAGGGCTTCGCTGGAAAGGGCGGCTAGCAAATGATTTTGCTGGGGGAGTGTTATCGCCGTCATGGCTGTCACCGGTTGTGAGGGCAACGGGACATTGTCATCCGTGCAGGAGACCAACCAATGTCTGTTTCGCTGTGTGTGGTACCACACAATATACGGAAATGTGTTTACGGGTACGTGCGCTAGCGAACATTGGGCAGCAAACGGCCCGATTTTCATGTTCGGGGGCGTTTTCATGCGTTTCGACAATTATCGGCTCTGCGACCGACCGCCGTAAGGCGGGAATAAAGGTGCCAGCATGTGTGGCGCCGAACAGAGCAGGCGATCGCACCGGCAGATGCTGAGTGTACGGCCACCCAACGGGTCATTCCAGGAATCCCCCATGCTTGAAACACTGATTGTTGTCTTGCTGCTGCTCTGGTTACTGGGCCTTGCGACGTCTTACTCCTTCGGGGGATTGATCCATCTGCTGTTGCTCATTGCCATTGTTGTCACGCTCATACGGGTCATCCGTGGTCGCCGGGTTTGATGGCGGCTCGCCGTTGTCCATCCGATAGGCCAAGTCAGGAGGTCGATCATGACCGGATTACGCATCACCGCGATCGTACTTATCGTCGCTGGCACGTTGGGGCTGATTTATGGCGGTTTCAGCTATAGCAGCCGTTCCAATGAAACCGAGTGGGGCCCGCTCAATGTGTCGGTGGACAAACGCGAACGCATCAACATCCCGTTCTGGGTGGGGGCTGGCAGCATCGCGCTTGGCGCGGCCTTGCTGCTTATCCGCCGACGTAGCTGAATCGACTGTCGATTCGAACGCATCGGTCCGTCTGGGCCGCTTTCAAGGAATACACATGAACCTGTCAATGATAGCGCGTTGCCGCCGTCGGCCACTGGCCGGATGGAAGGTGACGGGCTCGGCTGCGCTATTGGTGCTGATGGCGTGCGCGAGCAAACCGCAACCGCCATTAGCGGCCATGCAAGCGGCGGAGCGGGCGATTGTTGTCGCCGAACGGGCCCAGGTGCAGGGCCATCAATCTGCCGATCTCAGCGAAGCACGCAGCAAGCTCGGCCGATCCCGCAGTGCGGTGCAACAGGAAAACATGGTGCTGGCCCGCTGGCTTGCCGATGAAGCGACCGTGAGTGCGGATCTGGCGACGGCGCGAGCGGAGCATGTAAAAGCTCAGGCCATCAATGCTGACATGCAGCGCAGCATTGATGCCTTGAGAGAGGAAACGCAGCGCAATGCAGGAGAACGAAAATGAACGTTCGCAAACCTTTTCTCATGACGACCGTCGCGATTGCTGTCGTCGCGCTGGTGAGCGCGTGCTCCACATCGATGAAGCGCCCGGTCGGTGCCGATCAGGCACGGGCCGCGCTGACCGAGCTCCAGGCCACTCCGGAGCTGGCCAGCCGCGCCACGACTGCAATCAAGGATGCCGAGTTGGCCGTGCAGGCGGCAGAGGTACCGCAACGAGACAAACAGCTGGCTCAGCACCTGGTGCTGATCGCGGAGCGCAAGGTTGAAATGGCGCGGACGCTTGCCCAAACCGCGCTGTTGGAAGATCAACGCCAGCGGCTGGCCGAGCAGCGCGACACGGTCAGGCTTGCGGCGCGAACCCGGGAAGCGGATCTTGCCCATGCCCAGACCGAGGCGGCGCGCACGGCTGCGGACCGGGCACGCGAGGCCACTGCCCAGGCTCGCAGTGAAACGCTGATCGCTCGCACTGAAGCGCAGCGGCAGCAAAGTCTGGCGGAGGCGTCGGCGGCTGCGACCGAGCAGGCGCAACAACAGTCCGACCGTATGCGCAGTGAGGTGGCTGAACTCAATGCCAAACAGACGGAGCGTGGTTTGGTGGTGACCTTGGGCGATGTGCTGTTTGCATCCGGCCAATCAACAATCAACACCAACAGTGCGGGTAACCTCGACAAGGTGGCCGGATTTTTGACGCGCTATCAAGATCGGATGGTGACGGTCGAAGGGCATACCGACAGCACCGGAACCGAAGCGAGCAACTTGATGCTCTCCAGCCGGCGCGCCGATGCGGTGCAGCGCTATTTGGTTGAGCACGGTGTCAACAAGGAGCGGATCACCGCCAAAGGCTACGGCGAAATGATGCCGGTTTCGGACAATACCACCGCGACCGGTAGGCAGCAGAATCGGCGTGTGGTGCTGATTATCGCCAACGAGGTTGCGTCGCGCTGAAAGCAGGCTTGCCCAAGAAACGACCGATCGCCGCTTGCATCGGTCGTTTCTTTTTGGGGAAAGGCATCGCAGGGCTCGCCCGCACCGGCGCGCAACCAGGCGTTTACCGGCGTCTCAGAACTTCAGTTGCAGGCTGAGTTCGTAGCTACGCGGTGCGCCAAGCGCAATCTGGTTCGGGTAGGTGGTATCGCTCCACGGCGCGTAGAGCTCGTCGCTGGCGTTGCGGACGTTGAACGCAAGCCGGTAGCGATCTTCGGCATAGGCGACGAACGCGTTGATCAGGGTGTAGCGATCCAGCGTGATCCGGTTCTGACTGTCGGCAAAACGCTCGGAGACGTAATAGACACCAGCACCGACTTCAATCGGCAGTTCGGCAACCCGGTTGATGCTGGCCCACAGACTGGCCATTTGTTCCGGGGCATTGACCGGCCGGTTGCCATCAACGTTGGCGTCTATCACGGCGTCGTAATAGCGGTTGTAGTGGGTGTCGGTGTAGGCGAGATTGCCGCCGAGCCGGACATCGTCAGTGAGCTGGGCACGCAGCGCGAGCTCGACGCCGTGTGCGTCCTGTTCGTTGTTGATGAAGGTGGCATCACTGCGCTGCACGCGCTGGCGCTTGTTGATGTCGAACCAGGCTGTGGTCAGCTCGAGCTGGCCGTCAGCGAATAGGCTTTTCAGACCGATCTCGTATTGTCGGACATCGGACGCCTGGAAGCTGTCGGCAAAGTACACATTGGCAATGTCACTTTCGAAGGGATCGTGTTGCTGGCCCACATGGCCGTACAGCGACAGGGTCGGGTTGATTTTGTGCAGCAGGCCGATGCGATAGGATTGCTGGCTGAAGGTTTTGTCGAGCAATGTGCGGGCGATGTAGTCGCCATTGAAATTGCGCCGCCAGCGGTCGATGCCGATCCACTCTTGCCGAACGGCCAGATCCAGCCGCGTTTGCGCGGTCAGCGCCAGGGCATTCTCCAGCACGAGCGCCTGGATTTCGGTGCGGACACCGTCCGGCCGGACATCGACCATGCCAAAACGGCCGGCGACCGGCGCATACAGATCGACGGTATCGACAAACGGCTCCGGGTTGTCGGCGTCAAACCCGATATTGCGATCGAAATTGTTGTCGCTCCATTCGACACTGAGCGCAAACCGGTTGGCGCGGCCGAGCCACTCGCCGAGCCGAACATAGCCAGCGCGCAGGCCGTGCAGGAGACGATCGTGTTGGACCAGAAAGCGATCGCGCTCGACGACACCGGTATCGGCATTGAAGCGATAGTTTTCGGCGTTGCGCCAATCGCGGTCGGCGTCGAAACGGTAGACACTGGCATGGATGTGGCTGGCGGTATTGAGATCGTATTGCAGATCAACACGGGTCCACAGGCTTTCGGAACCGATCAGGTGATCGCTGATGTTGTAATTGTTGTCGAGCGTGGCGCCATCCAGCACCCGATCATCATCGGTGTCGATGACGCCACTGACCGGATCGCGGGCGACACTGCGCGGTACCAGCGGTGTGCCCCAATACGCAGGCAGGCTGTCGTCGAGATAGTCGAGGCTGAAGCCCAGTTCCAGTTGTTCACTCGGCTGCCAGCGCAGGCCGCCGGTTACGGTGAGCGATTCGGCTTCCGCGTGTTCCAGCCAGCCATCGGTTTGCTGGTGGCTGATATCAAAGCGATAAGCACTGTCCGTTTGCAACGGTCCGCTGATGCCAAGGTTCAGCTGGTGGCTGGCATGACTGCCGTATTCGACAATCGCTTCGGTGACCTGCTGGCTGCCGATCACCGGCTTGCGGGTGACAAAGTTGACGCTGCCGGCGGCGGCGCCTTGGCCATGTTGCAGCGTGGCCGCGCCTTTGGTGATTTCCAGCTGGGCGAGATTGAATGTGGTTTGTGGCCGGGTGTTCAGCGTGGCAATGCCCATCGAGATGCCATCGTGCAGCACATTGACCGAGTCGCGCGAGAAGCCGCGCATGCTGAAACTGTGCGGTTCGGCCGGCGAGTCGCCCGACAACACGCCGACCAGATTCTCGGCCGCTTCGATCACGTTGTTCAGGCTGCGCGCCTGCAGGGTGTTGTGATCAATGGTTTCCACCGAGGCGGCGATATCCAGAATCGCCCAATGAAACGGGTTGCCGGTTTCGGCATGCTCCGCCAGGCCCAGATCGCGCACGGCGGCGCCGGTCACCTGAAGGTTCATCAGCTCATCGAGGCTGAGGGCGAACAATTCATCCGCCGGCTGCCGGCGGTCATGGCCGGTCGCCGCGCCGGTCCACAGGGCGGCGATGGTCAGTGCCAACAGGGACAAAGAAGGGCGGGCGCTCAAACCCGTCTGGACAACCGTTCTCGACATGCATCACCACAAAAGCCAAGCCTGCGCCGGCTGCGCAGCAGCAACCGTCATGGGTCCGGCACCGGCGCCGATCGCCGTCATCGGCGTAACAGTAGTGC
>DASUEK010000340.1:0-3183 GCA_036275115.1 Permianibacter sp.
CCGCTGGAAGATTCGCTGTCCGGCATCGAAGGCATTGATTTCATCACCTCGATCAATCGTGCCGAAAGCTCGCAGATTTCCGTGCGCTTCAAACTTGGCCGCGACATCGATGCGGCGGCCTCCGATGTCCGCGATCGGGTCGCCCGTGCCCGCGGAGCCCTGCCGAGTGAAATCGACGAACCGATCGTCGCCAAGACCGAAGCCGATGCCCAGCCAATCATCTGGATCGCGTTCATGTCAGATCGGCACGATCTGCTGAAGATCACCGATTACGCCGACAACACGGTCAAGGACCGTTTGCAGACGCTGCCCGGTGTCGCCGATGTGATCGTGTTCGGCCGTCGCTACGCCATGCGCATCTGGCTCGATCCGGAGCGGCTCGCCGGCTACAAGCTGACTGCGCAAGATGTTGAAACGGCCTTGCGGGCGCAGAACGTCGAGATCCCGGCCGGCCGGGTCGAAAGCCAGGACACCGAATTCACCGTCCGCTCGCAAACCGATTTGAACACGCCGGAAGAATTTCGCGACATTATCCTGCGCGATGATGGCGGTTATCTGGTCCGGCTCGGCGATGTCGCCTGGGTCGAAGTCGGGCCTGAATTCGAACGCGCCTACACTCGCTACAAGGGCAACAACGCAGTCGCGCTCGGCGTGGTCAAGCAATCGGTCGCCAACCCGCTCGACGTGTCGGCGGCCGTGCGCGGCGAATTGCCGACCATCGAAAAATTCCTGCCGGACGGCATGCGCGCCGAGGTGGCATACGACTCGTCCATTTTCATCGCACGCTCGATCGATGCAGTGTACGAGGCGATCATCGAAGCCGTCGTGCTGGTGGTGCTGGTCATCTTCATCTTCCTGCGTTCGCTGCGCTCGACCCTGATCCCGCTGGTGACCATTCCGGTCAGCCTGATTGGCGCGTTTGCGCTGATGGCGCTGTTCGGCTTCACCATCAACACGCTGACCTTGCTGGCGATGGTGCTCGCCATTGGTCTTGTTGTTGATGACGCAATTGTCGTGTTGGAGAACATTCACCGCCACATCGAAGCCGGCTTGGCGCCAATGGCGGCGGCGTTCAAGGGCTCGAAGGAAATTGGTTTTGCCGTCATCGCGATGACCCTGACGCTGGCCGCGGTGTTCACGCCAATCGCGTTCTCGACCGGGCGCACCGGCAAGTTGTTTACCGAATTTGCCCTGACGCTCGCAGGTGCCGTACTGGTGTCCGGATTCATCGCACTGACGCTAAGCCCGATGATGTGCTCGCGAATGCTGAAGCCGCACGAGCAGCACGGCCGCCTGTACCAAAGCTTCGAGAATTTCTTCAACGCCCTCAACCGTGGCTATCACGCACTGCTGGTGCGGGCACTGCGCCTGCGTGTGGTGGTGGTGCTGTTTGCGCTGGCGATGGGTGGTGCGTCGGCGTGGCTGTTCACCACCCTGAAAAGTGAACTGGCGCCCACTGAAGATCGCGGCCTGTTCATCGGTTTTGGTTTGGGACCGGAAGGCGCGACCCCGGATTACGTCAACAAATACGCCTACAAGATGGAAGACATCTTCAAGAGCGTGCCGGAAGTCGAGCGCTGGTTCACCATCGTCGGCTTCCCGACCACGACCCAAACGCTGTCGTTCGTGCGGCTCAAAGATTGGGAAGAGCGCGAACGCAAACCAGCCGATATCGCGCAGGCGATCGGTGGTCAGTTATGGGCCGGGGTGCCGGGCCTGATGGCGTTTCCGGTGATCCCGCCGTCGCTGGGGCAGGGGCCGACCGCGAAACCGCTGGAAATCGTGCTGCAAACGAGCGGCAGTTATGCCGACCTGCAAACCTTGGTCAGCGCCGTCACCGAAAAGGCGCGTGCCAATCCGGGCCTTGCCAACATTGACAGCGATCTGCGCTTGAACAAACCCGAGCTGCAAGTTGAGGTCAACCGCGAGAAAGCGAAACTGGTTGGCGCCGAGATCAGCCAGATTGGCCGCACCATGGAAACCATGCTCGGTGGTCGCAAAGTGACACGGTTCAAGATCGGCGCCGAGCAATACGATGTCTGGGTTCAGGTCGATCGCCCGGATCGCGCCAACCCCGATGATCTGACCCGGCTTTACGTGCGCACGGTCAATGATCAGATGGTGCCGCTGTCGAATCTCGTCACCATCAAGGAAACGGTCAGTCCACGTGAGCTCAACCACTTCAACAAACTGCGCTCGGCGACGATCAGCGCAACGCTGGCGCCCAACTACACGCTCGGTGAAGCGGTGGCCTTCTTTGAGGAAACGGTGCTGGCACTGGGCGATATCAAGGCCCAGATCGATTACGCCGGCAACACCCGCGAGTTCAAGGAATCGAGCAGCTCGATCTACATGACCTTTGTGCTGGCGCTGATTTTCATTTTCCTGGTGCTGGCAGCGCAGTTTGAAAGCTTCATCGATCCGTTCGTGATCCTGTTCTCGGTGCCGCTTGCCATTGCCGGCGCGCTGTTCACCTTGAAGCTCACCGGCGGCACGTTGAACATCTATTCCCAGATCGGTTTGATTACGCTGGTCGGTCTCATTACCAAGCACGGCATTTTGATCGTCGAGTTTGCCAACCAGCTGCGGGCCGAAGGCAAGGCCTTGTTCGAGGCTGTGGCCGAGGCCGCGACGTTGCGTTTGCGGCCGATTCTGATGACCACCGGCGCTATGGTGCTCGGTGCAGTGCCGCTGGCGCTGGCAACCGGTGCTGGCGCCGAAAGCCGGCAACCAATCGGCTGGGTCATTGTCGGCGGCATGCTAATTGGAACGTTCTTCACGCTGTTCGTGGTGCCAGTCATTTACACCCTGTTGTCACCGGCGCAAGCGCATCGGCAGGACCCGGCGTTGGCTGCCGCGAGCGCGGCGGCGGAGTGAGTCGCTGATGGCAGGTGATTCAGGACCTTCGCATCTGCCGACCACAGGCCTATCAGCAAAACCAAAAGGGCCGCAATGACTGCGGCCCTTTTTACTTGTGACAGCGATACCGTGTCTGGGCTGACTCAGCTGCGCTGAATCACCATGCCGTTCGCGTGGCGGCGGCGGAACGGCAGCATCAGCAACCGGTAAATCGCCCGGATGAACACCAGGGTCAGAATCGACTCCAGCACAATCAACACCGCGCTGATGGCGCTGCCAAACCGTTCGCTGCGGCGTTGGAACTTGGCGCGCGCCCGCTCGGCG
>DASUEK010000341.1:0-17957 GCA_036275115.1 Permianibacter sp.
TGCCAAGGCCCGCCATGACTCGTGATGCCGTTGCGGCGAACAAAAACATCCTGGTCGTCGAGGCGCAGGCCATCGGCATGATCGGCGTCATTCGCTCGCTCGGCCGGGCCGGCTATCGGGTGCACGCGGCGTCGATGCATGCTGATGCGCCGGGGTTCGCGTCGCGTTATGCGAGCACTGCCGTGCGCCATCCGGGTTATGCCGAGCCGGCGTTTCTGCCATGGTTGCAGCAGTACATCGCGCAGCAGCAGATCGCGGCGATTGTGCCGTCGGAAGCTTTCCTGCTGGCGATCGCTCCGTACTACGAACAATTCCGCGCGCTGTTGCCGGATGCCGGCAGTGCCGAGGCGGTCTACCGCTGTTTTGCCAAGGCCGATGTCGAAGCCTACTTTGTTCAACACGCCAACCCGGCAGTGCGCATGCATGTGCCGAAAGCCGTGGTGGTGCAGCGCGATCAACCGCGACCGGATTCGCGCGAGTTTGCCGATTGGCAGTGGCCGCTGTACGTGAAGACCGACGGCCATCACGCCGATGCCGGACACGGCAGCAGCGTGCGTGCCGTTGCCGATCCGGAAGCACTGCAGGCAGCATTGGCAGCAGCAATGCAAACCCACCAGCGTTGCCAGGTTCAGGAGACGGTGCCGGGCGTCAAAGCGACGGTGAACCTGTGGCGCCATCGCGGTGAATTCCGCGCCGCCAGCATGTGTGTGGCCATGCATGAGAATCCGCATACCGGCGGCCTCACCGCCTACCGCAAGCTGTGGTGGCATGACGCCATGTTCGCCGATGCCAAGAGCCGGCTCGACGCGCTCGACTGGAATGGCGTGGCAATGGTCGAGTACAAATACGACGCCAGCAGCGGCCGGTTCTGGTTTTTGGAACTGAACGCCCGTTACTGGAACGCGTTGAATCTGGATTTGCTGGCCGGAAAAGATTTCCCGCGCTGGCAGCTCGATGCCTATTTTGGTGCCGAACCCGTTCGGGAAATGGGCCCGGGCCGGTTGGGCTTTCGCGCCCGTTACACGGTGCCGGCAGATGTTGGCTATGTGATGTCGCGTTGCCGCGATAGCCGGGTCAGTGCCTGGCAAAAACTGAAAACCGTGGCCGAGTTCTTTCTGCTGGCAGTGCATCCGGCGGTACATTCCGATCTGTGGTTTCCGGGCGACCGCGGTCTGTACTGGCGGGCGTGGCGCAATTTTCTCGGCAAGCTGGGGCGTTCCGCATGAAGCAGCAGCTGATCCGGCCGATCAAACTGGCGGTGCTCGCGGTCGCGCAGCGGCTCGGGCTGTTTGCGCTGGCGCGGCGCCTGACTCGCGCGCAGGCCCGCATCCTGTGCTATCACGGCTTTGCCTTTCACGATGAACACCGGTTTGCGCCGAAACTGTTCATGCACCCGGACACCTTCGCGCGCCGGATGGAACAATTGCGGCGTCAGGGGTACAACGTGGTGCCGCTGACGGAATTGGTCGGCCGTCTGCAGCGCGGCGAACCGATCGACAATCTGGTGGTGATCACGGTGGATGACGGCTGGACCGGTTTTGCCCGGTTCGCGTTTCCGGTATTGCAGCGGCTGCAGCTGCCGAGCACGCTGTACCTGACCACCTGGTATGTCGAAAAGCAGCGGCCGGTGCTGAATGTGCTGCGCCGTTATCTGCAATGGCGTGGCGTCGCGCTGCCGGCGGAATCCGACGACAATCTGCAGGAGTATCAGCAACTGCAAGCCGCAGCGGCCAAGGCCGGCGTTGCCCTGCAGCACGACGGCGAAATGCTGTTTCGACTCAGCACGCTGGCGGAAGTCGAGGCGATGGCGGTAAAAGGCCTTGATGTGCAGTTGCACACCCACCGGCACCGTTTGCCGCGCGATCCGGTCGCGCTGGCCGAAGAACTGCAGCACAACCGGCAGTTGATCACCGCGCTGACCAAGCGACCGGTCGATGATCTGTGTTTTCCGAGCGGCGAATACCACGCCGAGCATCTGCCCTTGCTGCGCCAGAACGGCGTGCGCAGTGCCACCACCACCGTGCTTGGTCTGGTGACGGCGCAATCGGATTTGCTGCAGTTGCCGCGCCTGCTCGATGGTGAGAATTGGCACCCGCTGGAATTTGCCGCGGAATTGTCCGGTTTCATGACGCTGCTGCGCCGCGTGCTTGGCCGTGACCACGGCGCTGGCCTGTATCCCGCCAGCACACGGCAATCGGCATGAGCGGCAAGAAAATCGCCATCGGTGGCGCCATCATGGTCGCCAAGCGCTGGGCCGTGCGCGTGCTCAGTCTGGTCAGCACGATGATACTGGCGCGCCTGCTGGTGCCGGCTGATTTCGGCTTGCTGGCGCTGGCGCTCAGTTTCAGCATGCTGTTCGAGGTGCTGGCCGAATTCAATTTCGATCTCGCGCTGATCCGCAAACAGCAGCTCGACGACAGTCACTACAACACCGCCTGGACCCTGAATGTCATCGGCAACTCTACCATTGCGCTGGCCTTGGCACTGGCGGCGCCGTGGTTGGCGGCATTTGCCAAGGCACCGGAAGCAACGCTGGTGCTGCAAGTCATTGCGCTGTGCTTTTTCTTTGATGGTCTGCACAACATTGGCATGGTGGCATGGCGCAAGCAGCTGACCTTCAGCAAGGAATTTCATCTGGAATTCTGGCGCAAGCTGCTGGAAGTGGCCGTCGCGGTCAGCTGGGCCTGGTTCTCGCCGTCAGTGTGGGCGCTTGTTGCCGGCATGGTCGCCGGTCGCTTCAGCGGTTTGCTGCTCAGCTATTGGCTGCATCCGTTCCGCCCGCGTTTCTGCCTGCAGCATTGGCGCGAGCTGGCCGGCTTTTCCAGCTGGGCGATGGGCTTCAATTTTGCGATGACGGTGGCGCAGCGCACCGACCATTTCCTGATCAGCCGGATGCAGGGCCTGACCCCACTCGGTTTCTATTCCAATTCGCAAATGCTGGCGGCGCTACCGACGGTTGAATTGGTGATGCCGATCAGCCGGGCCTTGTTTCCCGGCTTCAGCTCAATGCTGAACGAGCCGGAACGTTTGCGTGACACCTATCTGCAGGCGCTGTGCGGATTGTTGACCCTGGCTCTGCCGCTGGCCGTTGGTTTGGCGTTTGTGGCGGACGCGGCGGTGATGTTGCTGCTCGGCAAGCAATGGGCGCAGGTGACACCGCTATTGCAAGGCTTGGCAGTCGCACAGGTGGTGTCTTTGTCGGCGGCCAGCAGCGTGCCGCTGCTGATGGCGCTGGGCAAAGTGCGCGGCCTGTTCCTGCGGGCGTTGGCGACGATTGTCTATCGACCGGTGCTGATGTATTTCGCGCTCAGCTGGTACGGTCTGGAAGGTGCGCCGCTGGCCATCTTCATTGTTCTGGTGGTGCAGGTGAGCGTCGACAGTTGGCTGATCCGGCGCAGTCTGCAATTCAGCATGCTGTTTTGGTGGCGCCGCACCTGGCGGCCCTATGCGGCAGTCGCCGTGATGGCATTGGCGCTGTGGTGGTGGTTGCCGAACACGCCGGTGACGACAATCACTGATGCGTTGCTCCGCATTGCGCTCGCTGGCGTGATGGCGGCGCCGGTGTATCTGCTGGCCTTGCTGCTGTTGTGGCATGGCAGCGGTCGGCCAGCCGGGCTGGAGCAGATCGCGATCGATTTTCTGAAACGGCGGTTGGCGCCAGCGCGCTGATCGCGTTGGCTACGTCCGTGACTTACCCATTGCGCGCAGCAAAGAAGGTCGGAAACAGACGCCGGCCCGGTTTATCAAAGCAGGCCGAGCCAATTTGGGCCGGGTTGTCGAGGTTGATTTCAATTACCGACGGTCCCTGCTCGGTAATGGCGATATCGAGACCCGCGATGGCCATATCCGGAAAGCAGGCGAGCGCCTGACAGGCGAGCGCTTCTGCTTCATGGAAGAACGGCACTGACAGTCCGGTCACGTTGATGCCGGTATCCGGATGCTGCGGGTACACTTTGCGCCAGAGATCACCACTGCTCAGTTCAAGCAAGCGGCCGTTCTGTTCATCGACGGTGCAAATCAAACCGCCGGCAGCGGTGTTGTCCACCAAGACGTGCCGGCGGCCCACGCGCAAAAACGAGCCAACCACGCGCAGCTGACCGGCCTCGCGTGTCGCCCAGATCCGCAGCGTATTGACCGAATCCGGATTCAACCGCGCCAGCGCCGGATGCTGCACCAGATAGTGCTCGATCAGATAACCGGTTTGTTCCTGCTGCAGCATGCGCAGCAAATCGGCCATGCTGATCCGGGCGCGGGTCAACGGATGCTCCAGCGCAATCGCGTCGCCGTCGCGGCGAACAAGGAATGACAGAAAACCCTGGCCACCGGAACCGACCACCCGCTTCAGCGTGATCTGCCGATCAACCAGACCATCAAGCAAGGCGGTGAGTTCGGCGGCCGTGGTCAGCGGCTTGCCATTGGCGCAGCGGCCATGCTGTGGATGGAAATAGCCAAACCACGGCGGTGTCGCGATGCCATGTTGCAGCAGGATTTGTTTCTGTTCCGGTTTGTGCCGGTAGCGTTGTCGGGCGGCGGGGGGATTGAGGTGATCAATCAAGGCGCTGAAATCGGCGTGATTGAAATGATCCAGCTTGTCTTGCCACGGCATGTCCGGGCGCCACATGCGTGCCATCAGATAGAACCGGTAGGTCTGTTGCCGACGCAGCTTCAGCCAGAACATTTCGCCGGCTTGCCGCCAGAACGACAGGCCACCTTGCTGCGCCTTGCTGCGCATGATGGTGAGGATGTCTTGCACCAGTTGCAGCCGTTGCAAAGCACCGCGGACTTTCGGAAATGCCGTCAACATCGGACTACCACGCTATCCCGACAGCGCAATTCACGCGGCGCACGGTGACGGGATTCACCGGTAGCGCGCGGTTTCAGGTGCCTGCGGCGTCTGGTCGGATCGTCATCCCTTGATCCGTTTACCGACGCGCTTTCAGCAGGCCACCTTACTGATGATATAGCGAAATTTGCCGTTCGCCTCGGTCGGGATGTGCTCGACCCGACTGACGGTGACCTGGACACCCTGGCCGAGCCGGGCCTGCATGCCGTTGATCACCCGTTGCTGGCGGCCATCGTCCCAGCTGGTGGTGACCAGCAGCACTTCCAGTTCGGTGCGGCTGTGCTGGATGATGCGGAAGGATTCGACGCCGTCGATTTCACGAACGACATAAATCAGCGCCAGTCCGTGCATGACGGTGCCGGTTTCCGATACGACAAAATCGGTGGTGCGACCCTCGATGTTGGCAAGCAGCGGCAAACCGCGGCCACAGGCGCAAGTTTGCTGCGACAGCACCGCGACATCGCCGGTGCGATAGCGGACGAACGGAAAATCGCTGGTGCGCAAATGGGTCACCGTGACTTCTCCGGCAACGCCGGGCGCGGTCGGCTTGCCGTCGCTGTCGAGCGTTTCGATGATGACGTCTTCGGCCATGATGTGCATGCCGCCATGCGGACATTCGTGAGCGAGAAACCCGGCATCGCGACTACCGTAACCGTTGGCGACTGGTGCGCCAAACACCTGCTGAATCCGCTCGCGCTGTTCCGGATACAAACGCTCGGCGGTGACGAACGCCACTTTCAACTGGCTGTTGTCGACGGGGATGCGCTGGTCCGCGACAAAGCGGGCGATGCGCGCCAACGCTGACGGATAACCGAACAGCATGCGCGGCCGCATGCGCGCGTACACGTCGAGGAAATGGCGAATGCCGGATTCGGCCAGATCGAACGCCGGCACCAGCTCGGTGCGCAACAGGCGATCGCGGATCTGTTTGATCCGATCCTGGGTATTGACCTCGATGGGCGAGCCCCACAACACCAATTCCGGATCGCCGATGTCAACATCCCACCAGCGTGTTGCCCGCCACTTGGCGGCCACGTCATGACTGATCCGTTCGTTCAACCAGAAGATCAACGGCTGACCGCTGGAGCCACCGGTATTGAAGCGCTTGAGTGGCGCACCCGGTGCTTTCATCGCCTCGCCATGGGCGCGAATGGTCGGTTTGTCCAAGGTCGGCAGCCGGACCAGATCGGCGCGACTGCGAATGCTGTCGGGCGCGATGCCGTGCCGGGCAAACCAGTCGCGGTAGTACGGGATGTGTGTGCTGATCTGCTGCATGAACTGCTGCAGGCGAGTCGCCTGCAGGGCGTCGATCTCGCTCGCCGACAACCACTGGCTGCGCTCCAGTTCGCGCCGCAGCGCGACGCTGTGGTGGCGCTTCAGGCGTTCATGCAGCGGAAACAAGACGGAGCTGGCAAGCCAGGTATAGGCCGACATTAGCGTTGTCCTTGCTGACCGGAAGGGAAAAGCACATTGGCAAACCGACGCATGCCCTGCGCCGGTTCGGTTGTCGTGGCCGTAGCAGAACCGGGCGACGGTGTTTCGCCCTTCTTGATCAGCACATCGAGGATCACGACGATCGCGATCAGGTGGTAGAGCAAATCAAAATAGCAAAGGCCAAGGAAGACGCCGCCAACACAGAACGCCAGCAGCGACACCTGCATCATGGCGGCAAGCTGCGCAGCCCAGATCATGTTTTTCTGGGTTGCCAGTTTTTGCAGGCTGCCGGCCCGGAACCAGCTCAGCGCGAGCAGAGTCAGGAATAACGCGAGGCCAATGAAACCGTGTTCGCCGAGGATCTTGAAATAGATACTGTGGGCGTCATGGAAGTCGGTCGGGTCCGGCGCGTAGATCAGAAACGCCTCCGGGTTGAAGGCATCGAAGCCGCCGCCGACCGGATGGTGCTGGGCAACATTGAACGCAAAACACCAGGCATTGACGCGACCGCCGGCCGACAAATCATGGCGCTGGATCTTGTCCGTCATTTGACCACACCAAGTTGAGGTGTCGGTATTGCGGTAAAACTCGGGTTCGCCACCACTGTCCTCGACCTTGATGGTCGACATGCGCTCGTGCCAGCTTTCCGGCATGAAGAAATACAGGGTCGGGATGAGGATCACGCCGGCCAGCAGGATGGGCATCTTGTTCGGGCTTTTCCACCAGAAGAACGCCGACATCGCCGCTGCGGCCAGCAACGCACCGCGCGAATGGGTGCCAAGTGCGGCCACAAAACAAAACACCATTGACGCGGTCAGCGCATGCTTCTGCCAGGTTTTGGTGGCCTGCAGTTGCAGGAAGCGCAGCAGCGGCAGAATGGTCAGCAACGTCAGACCGAATTCGTTGTTGCCTTCAAAGAAGCCGCCGGGCGGCCCCCAAACGCGGTTATCACCACCGGTCAGAATGGTGAAGATGCCGCCTTTGACGCCGAACGACGCGATCGACAGCGCGATCACCCCAACCAGCCAGAACAGGCGCTCGCGGGTGTTCACCATCATGATGGTGATGATCGTGAACAACTGAATCTTGAGTACCTTGTCGGCTTGCTGCAGTGCGTAATCGGTCGCCGGGTTGACGAAGAAGCTGAGTGTCCACCAGGCCAACATCAACAGATACACGACGACGATCGGCTGGTTCATCGGCAGTTTTTTCGATTCCTTGCTGAACACGAACGCCAGCAAGAACGTTGCACCAACCGCACTCGCCACCGGCAAGTGCGCGGCGAGACCCCAACCGAGTTTGTGCGGCACCATGTAGGCGATCCAGCACCACATCATCAGGCCGAAGAACGGCCGGAACAGTGTCACCGGCAAACCACCGGCAATCAGCAGCAGAATGATGTAATCACGCATCGCGTTGACTCCGGTGCGCACGAGCGCGAGCGTAACTTGCCTGCAAGGCCGGCCAGACCGCCGGCCAACCGAATTCTGCCGCGCGTGCGCGCCCGGCGCTGATCAGCTGCTCGCGCAGCGCGGTGTCTCCGTGCACGCGCTGGATCGCGGCGGCCATGGCGTCCGGTTGCCGTGCCGGCACCAGCAGGGCGTGCACGTCCGGTTGGCACAGCTGCGGCACGCCGCCGACATCGGTGCTCACGATCGGCACGCCGGCGGCCATCGCTTCGATCAGGGAGTTCGGACTGTTGTCGGCGGTACTGGGGTTGAGCACGACGCGCGCCGATTGCAACAGTGCGGCGACCTGCTCACGCGGCAAACGACCGGCGAACCGCACGGCATCGGCGACGCCGAGCTGCACAGCCAGTTGTTCTAGGTTGGCACGCTCCGGTCCTTCACCGGCCAGCGTAAGCCGGGCCTCCGGGTGCTGCGGCCGCAACAAGGCCAGCGTGCGGATCGCCGCAGCATTGTCATACAAGGCTTCCAGATTGCGGGTCACAACGATGTGCAGATCGCGCGGCCGTTCGCCACGCGGTGCGAACAAGCCGGTATCGACGATGTTGGGCACAATCGCGGTTTGTTGCTGGTAGTGCTGAAACAGCGTTTGCAGAAAACCGGTTGGCACGATGATGTCATCACAGCGGCGCAGCGAGCGCTGCACCTTGCCGAACGAGCGGGCAAAAAATTCACCCGCCAAACCGCCGCGATAATTGAGCACCACGGCTTTGCCGCGCCAGTCAGCGATGCGTATCGCCGGCACGGCGAACAGAAACCAGGACCAGCCGCTGTTGGCGAGAATGTGCACGAGATCGGCGCGGCCAGCCGCGCGCCACAGCCGCCACAGATAAGGCAGCAACCGAAAACCGGCGCGCAGCACCGGAATCTTGCCGACCCAGGCCGGTTGATACGGGGCGTTGACCGCGACCACTTCAACCGAAACGGCTTCGGCGCGCAGTTGGCGCACCAGCGCTTCGGTTTGCAATGCCATGCCACCGTTCGGTGGCGGCAGCGGCCCCACCACCAACACCTTCATTGACCGCAGCTCCGTTTGGCGTCGGCATAGACCTTCCGATAGCGCTGCACGCTGTTCGCCCAGTTGCGCTCGGTGTCGACATAGTGACGGCCGTTCTGCAGCAGCGTCGGCCATTGCGCGCGCACCGCCAGCACCCGTTCGATGCTGTCAGCGAGCGCGGAGGTATCGCCGGCCGGAAACAGGAAACCGTTGTAGCCGTCGCGGATCAATTCCTGATGACCGCCAACATCGGAAGCGAGCACCAATTTACCTTGCGCCATCGCTTCCAAGGGCTTCAGCGGTGTCACCAGATCGGTTAGGCGCATCTTGTGACGGGCGTAAACCAGCACGTCGACCAGGCTGTAATACCGATTGACCTGGGCGTGCGGAACCCGACCGGTGAAGATCACCCGATCGTGCAGGCCGAGCGCCTGCACCTGTGCTTTCAGCGCGGCTTCCTGCGGACCACCGCCAACCAGCAGCACCCGCAGATCCGGTTGCCGTTCGATCAGTTTCGCGGCCGCATTCAGCAGCAGATCCAGCCCTTCATAGGCGTAGAACGAGCCGAGAAAGCCGAGCACGGTTTTGCCTTGCAAGCCGAGCTGGGCTTCCAGCTCGCGATCACGCTGATCAATCCACTGGAATTTGTCGATGTCGACGGCGTTTGGAATGACGGTGATTTTTTCCGCCGGAATGCCGCGCTCGACGATGTCGCGGCGCAGCCCTTCGCAAATGCAAGTGACGGCATCGGCCTGCTTGAACACCTTGGTTTCCAGCGCCCGTGTCAGCCGGTAGCGCAGGCTGCCCTCGGCGGTGGTGCCGTGATCAACGGCAGCATCTTCCCAGAAGGCGCGCACTTCGTAAACGAACGGTAGACCGACTTCCTTGGCAACCGCGGCGGCGGCAAGACCATTCAGGCACGGCGAATGTGCGTGGATCAGATCCGGTTGCAGCGTCTTGACCAGTTCACGCAACCGCGCCTTCAGACCGCGCACGACATCCCACTGGTTCAATACCGGCACCTTGGCCAGCAAACCGGGTGCGGTGCGGTAAAACTGCAGCCCGTCCGCCGTTTCGCTGGCCGCCTGATAGGCGCCTTGCTTCGCGCCGGTGACATGACAAGTCTCGAAGCCGAGTGCGCGCTGCTCACGCAAAATTGCCCCACTGCGAAAGGTATAGCCGGAGTGCAGCGGCAAGGAATGATCAAAAACATGCAACACTTTCATGACAAACGTATCCTGCTTGAATTTTATTGGTTGTTCCGGCGCCACCAGCCAGTGCCTTGACGATCGCGCGCGAGAACGCCGTCTGCTGTGGTGACGTTGATTGTGGCGCGGGCGTCGCCGGTGACTAGTACGCAGTCCTTGTCGCGAACATTGTGTTTGATCACGGCGCTGGCATTGAGCGCGTGCAGCCACAGGCAGCGGCCGGTATCGACCACCAGAGAATCCTGTTCATGGTTCAGCAGTTTGGCCGCATCGGCACGAAATTGCCCGCGCGAGACCGCGACGCTCGCCAGATGCAAATGCTCGCGACCTGGTGATGTGGATTGCAGTTCGGCGCGCCAATAGGCGGGCTCAAACCATTTTTCTTCTGACGCACCGCTCGCATAGCTGTGGCCGTCGAGCTCACGTTCGTCACCATCGGTTTCGACATAGAAGCGGTAATGCGGGCCGCCGACCAGCCGAAATACACCGTCTTTCGGCAACAGTCGTTGCAGCAGCGCGCGGCCCTCGCCGTTCTGGATGCCGAGTTTGTCGCTGGCGCTTTCGAGAATGCCATCGTCAGCGCGACCGGCGAGCACACGGGCACTTTCCAGCTGCGGCTTGTGGATGCTGTGAAACAGCGATTTGACTGTGTACTCGGCCGCAGTGGTTTCGACATCGTCCAGCACCAGCAGCCGCTCATCCGGTTGCAGGTACACCAGCGTGCGCTGGACGCGGGCGACTTTGCCGTTACCGCCGTTATCATCGTAGGCCGTGCTGTTGTAAGCCGCAGTCAAATCAAACTGGCTGAAGAAAAATTGATCGTCGTCGGACCGGTGCGCCAGCACCTTGCCGCCTTCGAGATGCTGGCCCTGACCGAGGTTGGCGCGCCAATCGGCGACGCTGGTGATGGCACTGCCCGTCGGCAAGGTGATGCGCTGGCCACCGTCGCTGACATTTTCTTTGAACTTGTGATTGGGCCGGACTTTTTCACCCGGTCGCAATACCAGCACGCTGTTCTTGGCAATGGTGCGAATGGCGTAATGGAGCCGGTTGTCACCAAAATACTTGCCATAGCTGCTGCCATTGACGAGCAAAGGCTTGTCATGGAACAGGGTGAAATGGCCGGCATCGTAATGGCCATGATGACTGAAGCTGGCGCCGGCGCGCGCGCTCAGAAACACCGCATTCTTGTCCCAGCGGGTGCGGAAATAAAACTGGTTCATGCCACCGGGACCGAACCAGGCCGCTTTCGGTTGCACGCCTTCGAGAAAACGTAGCGACGGTTCCGTCATCGGCAGCGGCGCCAGCGCCGGATCGTTGAACAATGGAAAACCCCAGCGGTAGTCTTCGTAGTAACTGCGCTCCGGGTAGCGGGCACGCAGGTAATCGGAATAACCGGCCAGTAAGGGTTGCTGACACAGGCTGGCGGCGGCGTCGATAAATGGCCGGGTTTCTTCCGCAAGATCGACGCGGGAGCCCTCATCACCGAGGCCTTCGACCCGGTGATCCGGACGGGTGGCATAGACCGGCCACCAGGCATGGCGACAAAACGCCAAGCGCACATACTTGCTGTCTTCGTTCTCGACAAAACCTTGCAGGTACGCACGGGTCGCGTGGGCGAACAACATGGCCCGGTTCTGAATCCAGTAGTTGTAGCCTTCCGGCCAGGCTTCGGTCAGTGCAATCGCCTGCATGGTGTCGAGGAAATACGGCACCGCGCGTTGCAACAGTTTTTTGGCTTCGTCATCGGCATCACCGATTGCGACGGCCATGATCAGCGCGGTGGCAGCCAGTGATGCGCGGTTGTGCCAGAGCGAAGCGGAATCCTCATCCAATACATTCAGCGTGTCGCGCAAACCTTCCTTGATTTTCTTGCGGGCGAGCGCCTCGCTGTCGGCGTCCAGCCATGGTGAGCCGTGTAGCGCGTCGTAGATCAGCGCGAGTTCCCACGCCGAGCTGACCGCGCCGGCGTCGCTGGCTTCGGAGACATAGAATTTCGGCATCCGGCTGACCAGCAGCTGGCCGATGTCATCGCGCCGGGTGCGCAACCAGCAATTCAGCAGATGCAGCCGGCGTTCGTCTTTGCAACCGAGATAACGCCGGCTCATTTCCTGTTGCAGTGGCGAGTTTGCCGGCAGCGCGTTGTTGCGGTTGGCGACGTCGGTCGACAGCAGTCGCGGCCGTTCGGCACGCAGCGTCGGCACCGGATGGCTGGCGTTGTCGCTGTCGGCATGAACGGCAGCCTCATCGGCCGCTGCGCTGCCTGCAGTCTCGTCCGTGACCGCATCCGAGCAGGCGCCCAGCAACAGCAGCAACGGCAGCCAAGCTTTCACGATGGCGATCCGCCCGTGCGTTCAGGCAAGGTCTTGCCGATGGCAGTCAGCACCGGTTGCACGCACGCTTCCCAGTTGCTGTGCGCGCGAATGTAATCGCGACAGGCTTCGACTGGCAGCGGTGTCTGCATCCGCTGCAGGCAGGCGTCGGCAAATGCGGCGGCACTGTCGTGCGCCAGATCGGCCAGCAACGGGTCCGGTACCAGGCCTTCCAGCGCTTGCGGCGTCGCCACTACCGTGCGGCCCATACAAAGCGCTTCGAGCACTTTGTTCTGGATGCCGCGGGCAATACGCAGCGGCGCTACCGCCACGGCGGCATGCTGCAGATACGGGCGGACATCGGGCACCCGGCCGGTGACAGTAACGCCGGCGACTTTGCCAAGCGCCGTGACGGCGGCTGTCGGGTTGCTGCCGACGATGTAAAACACGGCGTTGCTGTTGCGGGCGCGAATCGTTGGCCATACCTGTTCGACAAACCAGACGACCGCATCGATGTTGGCGTGATAGTCCATCGCGCCGGTGAAGACCAATGCCTGCTGGTGCGGCTGATACGGCGAGCTCAGGCTGGCATCTGGGGCGAAGTACTGATCATCGACGCCATTGCGATAAAAACCGACTTGGGCAGGTGAAAGACACAGGCGCTGGCAAAACAGGTTGCGCTCTTCCGGCGTGACCAACCAGCTGGCATCGAAACTGTCGGCGATGTCGCGCTCGGCGTCGGCCAGACGGCGCGCCTCCAGCGCATGCACCCATTTCATCGGTGCCTTGCCGGTGGCGGCGTACTGGCGCCATTTTTCCGAGTCCATGTCGACAAAATCCATGAACCGCGGCAGCTCAGGATAGCGCTCGGCAAATTGCGCCATGGCCGAGCTGTAGCAGATGACCGCGTCAATTTCTTTGGCGGCGACCAGCTCGGCGACGCGCTGATGTACCTCAGGATAGTTGTACCAGCCAAACGACAGCGGCGCACCGGTCAACAATGCTGGCAGACATTGCAACTTCGATTGCCACGGCTTGATCGGCTCGATGTGCTGCGAGGCCAGCAGTGGTTTCAAGGCATCGACGTACTGCCAGTCATTCGCGTCATCAATGAAGGTGACGAGGTGAATGCGGTAATGCTT
The DNA here is from genome assembly GCA_036275115.1 of Permianibacter sp. Lineage (GTDB taxonomy): Bacteria > Pseudomonadota > Gammaproteobacteria > Enterobacterales > Permianibacteraceae > Permianibacter. The sequence continues at coordinate 13,403 of DASUEK010000341.1, forward strand.
GGCGAGAATCCGCAGCAGATGATACGAGCGGATCTTGTCGCCCTTGTTCGGCGGGTATGGTAGCCGGTGTGCGAGGAAAAGCAGGCTCTTCATCGGCTCAGACCTTCAGGCCGGGCTGATTGGCGAGGAAGCGCGCGAACATCATCAGCGTCCAGAGCGGTGCACTGAAATCACGCAGGCCGGACTGATGTTGATCAAGCAGGGTTTGCAAGTACTGACGATTGAACAGGCCGCTGTCGGCCAGCGGGCCTTGCAACAGCTCATCACGAATGCGCTGGCGCAGTGGACCGCGGAACCAGGCAGCCAATGGCACCGCAAAACCCATCTTGCGCCGGTACATCAGATCGTGCGGCAGATGTGGCTCCATCGCTTTCTTCAGCAGGTATTTGCCTTGACCATCGTGCAGTTTGAGCTCCGGCGGCAAGCCGGACATCCACTCGACGAAGCGGACATCAAGGAACGGCACGCGCACTTCGAGCGCGTGCGCCATCGAGGCGCGATCCACCTTGGTCAGAATGTCACCGACCAGATAGGTTTTCATGTCGAGGTACTGGATCAGGCTGAGCGGATGTTCGGTCGGCGCATTGGCGGCATGCGCGCGCATCACCTCGAGCGCGCCGTAGCCTTGCAGCTGCGATTTCAGTGCCGGGCTGAACAGCGCGCTGCGCATGTCGTCCTTGAAAATGCTGACCGCATGGAAGTACGCCTCGACGCTATCGCGTGCAAGGCCTTGGAAGGTGGCTTTGGCGCGCAGGAAACGCGGCGCGAAATCGAGCTTCGGATACGTTTTGCCGAGAAAACCGAACACTTTCTGACGTAGCGCCAGCGGCAGCCGCTGCCGAACCCGCTCTTCGCGCATGTGCCAGATATAGCGCCGGTACCCGGCCAGATGTTCGTCACCGCCATCGCCCGACAGCGCCACCGTGACGCGCTCGCGTGCCAGCTGGCAGACCCGGTAGGTCGGCAGCGCCGAGCTGTCGGCATAGGGCTCGTCATACAACTTGGCGAGATCATCGATCAGCGAGAAATCATCCGGATCGACCTGACGCACGCTGTGGTTGGTGTGGTAGCGATCGGCAATCTGCTGGGCGTATTCCGATTCATTGAATTTCGGATCGCCAAAACTGATCGAACAGGTATTGACCGGGTCCTTGCTCTCTTTCGCCATCATCGCGACGACGGCGCTGGAGTCGACGCCACCGGACAGGAACGCGCCAAGCGGCACTTCGGCCATCAACCGGATGCGTACCGCTTCGCGCAGGCGCGCGACCAGTTCCTCCTGCGCCGCCGCTTCGCTGCTGACCGATACCGGGGTGAACGGCACATCCCAGATGGTCTTGACCGCGCGCACGCCGGCACGGGTGATCAGCAGCGTCGAGGCCGGCGGCAGCTTTTTGGCTTCGGTGAAAATGGTGCGTGGTTCCGGCACATAGCCATAGGCGAAATAATCTTCGACCGCAATCGGATCGAGTTTGCGGACAAAACCCGGATGTTGCAGCAGCACTTTCAATTCGCTGCCGAAGATCAGCTCGCCGGTTTGCAGTTCGGCGTAGTAGAGCGGCTTCTTGCCGAGGTGATCGCGGGCGAGAAACAGGCAGTCGTGCCGGCTGTCGTAGATGGCGAAGGCAAACATGCCGCGCAGTCGCGGCACGCAATCCTCGCCCCACTGCAACCAGGCGCGCAGCAGCACCTCGGTATCGGAGTGGGTGTGGAAATGGTGACCGAGCGCGATCAGTTCTTTCTGCAGATCGAGGAAGTTGTAGATCTCGCCGTTAAACACGATGACGACTTGCTTGTCATCGCTGTACATCGGCTGCTGGCCCGACGCCAGATCGATGATCGACAGCCGACGATGGCCGAGGCCAACGCCCTTGCCGCAGTACAGGCCGGATTCATCCGGGCCGCGATGCAGGATGCTGTCAGTCATCCGGCGCAACAGGCCTTCATCGACGGCGCCCGGTGTGCGCAAATGAAAAAGGCCGGCGATTCCACACATGTGCTTATCCCTGTTTTGTCGTTTTGCTGTTGCTCAGGCGCTGGTTATTCAGCAGCTGGTCGTAAAGTGCTTGGTAGCGCGCCATCATGCCGGCCAAGCTGAATTCTGCCACGGCCCGGGTCCGCGCGGCCGCACCGTGCCGACCGAGCAGTGCGCGATCATCGACATAGCGGCGCATCGCGGCAGCCATCGCCTCGGCCTGTTCCGCCGGCACCAGAAAACCGGTTTCGCCGTCGACGATGAGTTCGGCATTGCCGCCGACCCGCGTCGCAATCACTGGCAGGCCGCTGGCCATCGCTTCCAGCACGGTATTGGAAATGCCTTCGGCGCGCGAGCCGAGCAGGTAAACGTCGGCGTGGCGCAATCGCTGCGGTACGTCGCTGGCCGCACCGGCGAGGTCAACGTTGTTTTGCAGGTTGTGCTCGCGGACAAAGTGCTGGCAGGCGCCGAGCAACGGGCCGTCACCGACCAGTGTCAGTTGCAGTGGCAGGGTCGGCCGCATTGCGACCAGCGCTGCGAAGGCGCGCAGCACATTGAGCGGGTCCTTGACGTCCTGCAGCCGGCCAACCGACACAAAGCGCAGAGCATCGTGCTGACGCGGCGTGCCGGCGGTGGTTGCTGCCGGCGGTGTTTTTGCCGGGCTAGCTGTCGTTGCCTGGGTTGGCGTCGTCGCCGGCGTAAAGCGATCGCAATCGACGCCGTTGCAGATAACGTCAATCTTGCTGCCAGAAACGCCAACCTTGTTGCGCAGGTAATCAGCCAGCTCGTGTGATAACGCGACCACCCGCTGCGCCAGCGGCAGTAGCCAGCGGCGCAGCCGTTGATAACGCACGTTGTTGCCGTCGACGTCGTTGGCGTCGCGACCGTGCTCGCTGTGCAGGCGCGCCGGCACACCGGCCAGACGTGCGGGCACCAGCGCTTCCAGTGCCGACAGATTGCGGGTGTGTATCAGCGCCGGTCGCAATTGGCGCAGCAGTTTGTACAGGCGCCACCAGACCAGCAAATCCAGTCCCGGCTGTTTGCGCAGTTCATGGATTTGCACGTCGCTGCGCTGCAGTCGCTGCGCGAACTGTGGATCGTGATCGGTCACACAAATGATGACGTGCCGGTAACGGTCAGCCGGCAAATGGTTGATCAGGTTGACCACGCCATTTTCCAGACCGCCGATGGCGAACCGGTATAGCACATGGGCCAGCAACGGCCGGTTATCGACGCCGGTGCCGTCTGGGCGGTGGCTGTGCAAGGGCTTGTCCGTCATGGCGCCACCGCTCCGGCTTGCCGCAGCTGCTGTTGCAATACCTGCAGCAGCGGTTCGACCCGTGCTTCGAGCTCGCTGTCAGTGAGTGATTCCGGTCGTTTGATCAACACCAGCAAGGCCGGTGCCGGCGTCTGTTGCAAGCGCGCCTGCAACTGATGCCATTTGGCTTGCCAGCCAGCCCCGTAACGCCGATCGGCGAACAGATACAAGCGATGCACCAGCGTGTGGCTGTAGCCATCACTGAGGCGCAGGCCGGCGAGCGGCTGCGCGAACAGCGTGCGGTCATCGGTTTGCAGACGCCGCCAGCGCAGACTGTTGTAGAAGCGGTGATTGCTGTTGACCAATTCCTCGCCGCGCCGGTCGACCGGGAAATAGCCGAGCACCACTTCCAGTTCGCCATCCTGGAAAACCAGTTGCTGACGGTTGTGTTCCAGGTAAGCGCCGAGGCTGTCGCGTCCCGTGCTTTGCCATGCTGCCGGCAGCACCGCCGATGGCAATTGCTTGCTGCCTTCGATGCTGCTGCGTTGGCCGAGCACGGCCGTCATGACGACAATCACGACGGCGACCGCAGCCGAGGGCAGCCAATGCGGAGGTTTGATGGCGCTGCTGACCGCCGTGGTGTCAGCTGCGATCGGACCGCCGTCAGCGAAGGTGCGACCGAGCAGAAACAACAGGAAGATGACAACACCGAAAAATACCCAGCCGTAGATCAGGTGATCGACGCCAACCGCGTATTCGTTATTGGTCAGGTGCGCGATCAGGATGATGCCAAAAGCGCGGATGCCGTTTGCCACGATTGGCACGACAATGCTGAGGGCGATGAAAATGGCGCGCCGGGTGTAGGAGCGGTACTGCAAGTACGCATACAGCGTACCGAGCGCCAGCGAGGCGATCAGGTAGCTGATGCCGCTGCATGCTTCCTCGACCAGGAAGTTGCCGTTTGGTAGCGCAATGAAATGGCCGTCACGGAACACCGGAATGTCGAGTAGGCGCAGCAGCGCCACAGCCATGTCGGCGGTGACATCCTGCAGCCACGGCACCAGAAATTCGCCAAACGGCACGGCAAACCAGAGATAGAGCAGCGGGAACAGCAACTGCTTGCATACGGTGCTGCCGCAGACCGCCCAAATCAGCGCCTGCACGCTGAGCACCAAGGCGAAATGGCCAATCAAACCGATCGCCGCCAGATTGCCGAGCAGCAGCAACAGATTGGCGAGCAGCAACAGCACCACCCCGGCCCAGCTCGGTTGCGGCGTCAGCGGTAGCCATTCGGCGCGGCGCTGGTGAATCAGCCAGGCACT
>DASUEK010000342.1:0-2685 GCA_036275115.1 Permianibacter sp.
CGCCAGCCTCGCGAATCACCACGGTCACTGGCAAGCTTTGCCCGCCGAAGGTGGTCATGTGACGTTTCCGGCGCGCAGCGCCCGCGAATGGGCGCTGGTGGAAAAAATCGCGCCGCAGTTCGAAGGCCATGTGTCGGCCGAGCGGTTGATTTCCGGCCCGGGTCTCGCGCTGATTCATCAAGGATTGGCGGACATTGATGGCGTGACCATTGAATCCCTCACGCCGGCTGAGATCACCCAGCGCGCGCTCGCCGGTGCCGATGCCCGCTGTGAAGAAGTGCTGCAACTGTTTTGCGCGGCGCTTGGCAATGTCGCCGGCAATCTGGCGCTTACGGTTGGTGCGCGCGGTGGTGTGTATATCGGTGGCGGCATCGTGCCAAAACTGGGCGACTTCTTCTTCCGTTCCGGTTTCCGACAGGCGTTCGAAGGCAAGGGCCGGTTTGAGCATTACCTCGGTCCGATTCCGGTGTACGTGATCCATTCGGCCTACCCGGCATTTGTCGGTGCGGTTCGCAGCCTGTCGATTTGACCGTGGTGTCCGCAATGACGGCAGCAGAACAGACCGCGCTGGCTGCGCGCCTGGATCGCTACTTCGTGCAAGTGGATGCCTTGCTGCTGCGGCGCCAGGATCCGGTCACTGGCCTGTTTCCGGCCAGCACGGCCATCACCGTGCACGGCGATTACACCGACGCCTGGGTGCGCGACAACGTCTACAGCATTCAAGCGGTATGGGGGCTTGCGCTTGCGTATCGGCGTGCTGGCGTCGACAACACCCGCGCCTACCTGCTCGAGCAAACCGTGGTCAAACTGATGCGCGGCTTGCTGTTGGCGATGATGCGGCAGGCCGCCAAGGTGGAGCGCTTCAAACAGACCCAAGACCCGCTCGACGCGTTGCATGCCAAGTACAACACCCGCAATGGCGAAGTGGTGGTGGCCGATGACAAATGGGGCCACCTGCAGCTCGATGCAACGTCAATCTATTTGCTGATGCTGGCGCAGATGACCCGGGCCGGCCTGCGCATCGTGTTCAATCTCGATGAAGTGGCCTTTGTCCAGAATCTGGTGCACTACATCGGTCGCGCGTACCGGACGCCCGATTACGGCATCTGGGAACGGGGCAACAAGATCAATAACGGTCGGCCCGAGATCAACGCGAGCTCGGTCGGCATGGCCAAGGCCGCACTCGAAGCCATGCGCGGACTCGATCTGTTTGGCGCTGATGGCGATGCCCGCTCGACCATTTACGTCGTGGCCGACGAGATCGCCCGCTCGCGCGCCGCGCTGCACTCGCTGCTGCCACGGGAATCGCTGTCCAAGGAAGTCGATGCGGCCCTGTTGTCGATCATCGGCTACCCGGCTTTTGCGGTCGAGGATCCGGCATTGGCGAGTCGCACCCGTGAACAGGTCATCGCCAAACTGGCGGGGCGTTACGGGCTCAAGCGGTTTCTGCTCGATGGTCACCAGACCGTTATCGAGGACAATTCCCGGCTGCATTACGAAGACGATGAGCTGAAAAATTTCGCCAATATCGAGTGCGAGTGGCCGCTGTTCTATTGCTACCTGCTGCTTGATGCGCTGTTTCGCGGTGAGCGCGCTGAAGCCGAGCGCTATCGCGCCATACTGCAAACGCTGACCGTCGAGAAAGACGGTTTTGGATTGCTGCCCGAACTCTATTTTCTGCCGGAAGCGGCGCTTGATGGCGAGCGGGCCGCACCCGGTTCGCAAACGCGGTTACCCAATCACAACCTGCCGTTGATCTGGGCGCAGAGCCTTTACCTGCTCGGCGAACTGATGGCGGATGGCTTGCTGGCGGCCGAGGATATCGATCCGCTACAGCGGCATCGTCGTCAGCCGCGGCCGCTGCCGACCGTGCGGCTCGCCGTGGTGGCGGAGAACGCCACGGTCAAGGCGCGGCTCGCCGCTGCCGGCATCGCCAGTCAGACAGCGGACGAATGGCCCGATGTCTGTTTTGCCGAAGCCGAGGATCTGTCACGCATCCTGCAGGAAGTTGGGCGCAGCGAAAAATTGGCGCTGTCTGGCCGACCGTTCCGCCGCTTGCGTTCGCTCGCGACCGCGCAGGCCTATCGCATTGGCGGGCGCTTGCATCTTTTTTACGGCCAGTTCCAGAACCCGAACAGCTTTTACGTGGCGTTCGACAACCGCTTGTTGCTGGCGCAGTTCCGTGCCGAGTTGTCGTATGTGGCGCGACACTGGGATCAACCGGGCGCACCGATGCTGCTGTTCAAGCTGCGATCGGTGGCGCTCGATGGCGACGGCGCCGATGCGGTCATCGCCGTGTTGCAGGAATTGCAGGGCGGTCAGTGCGCCGGCATTCCGGTCGCGCTGACCGCGTTGTCGGCACTGCTCGGCGAACTGGTGCCGGTGGAGCTGGCTGTCACCGTTCCTGCGGATTTGCCGAGCGCGGATCTGTCGGTGGTCGATCGCTGTTTTTACCTGCCGTTCGATCCGGCGGCATCGCGTCAGCCATTGCCGGATGCCGTATCGAGCAAGCAAGGCTTTGCGGCACTCGTTCAGCAACTGAGCTCAACGCAATCGGTACCGGTGCAGCTGCGTTTGCTGCAAAGCCTTGGCAATCACTACGGTCTTGATGAAGACAGCGGTCTTGGTAGCGGTGAGCCCGTGCTGCTGCGGCAGTTGGCGCGCGAGCTGTACGTCAAGGCCGCC
>DASUEK010000343.1:0-2209 GCA_036275115.1 Permianibacter sp.
GACGAAGCAGTCATCTCGAAAGCCCTACATTTGGATGGCCAAATGCTGGGCGATCGGGCGGTTCAGCGGAAAGGACGAGCCGTTACAGGCTTACAACCGGAAGGCATGAGTGGCATAGCGCAGGTGATGCATCACTCCACATCCCTCGCCCCACCCCGCCACGCGCAGAGCGCCCGGCGCTGCGCAGGGGCCGCACGCATTGGCGTGCTACCGGCATCCTGCTCGCCCTCGTGAGAGGAGGGGAAGGGGAGCGGTCAGCGTCGTGGTTGCCAGAGCGCCAGCACGGTCAGGCTCAGTATCAGCAGCACACTGAACTCCATGCCGTTTCGGCCGCTGCCGACCACAAACCAGCCGTGCGGCCAATGCACCAGCCAGATGCCGCAGGCATATTGCAGCGCCGAGATCAGCGCGATCGGCACGACCCCGCGGCGAGCGACCAGCAGCAGCGGGCCGACCAGCTCATAGATCGTGATCGCCCAGGCCAGCGCCAAACCGAACGGAAAGCCTTGGGCATCGAGAAAGCCGCCAAATGGCGTCACGCCACCGTGATACAGGCGGTGTGCGCCGTGAATGAAGATCAGTGCCGCCAGGCCATAGCGCAGCAGCGCTTCGGCGAGTTGTTCGCGTTTCATGGTGTTCCCTCCGGCCGGTGTCCTTGGCCATGTCCCTGTTTGTGGTGTTGGTTGTCTTGTTGGTCGTGTCGTTGATCGTGTTGCGAGTTGGCTTGCTGACCGGTCCACGGTGCCGGCGAGAGCCGATGCTGCCGATGCTGCCGACGCGGCTCGGCGGCGACAAGCGGCACAATTGCCGCGCGGCCGGCCACCGGTGGTTATAAGCCCATGCGGCTGGCTTATTTCCGGGCATTTGGCCGTCCATCGATACTGCGCGCCATTGCAGTTTGCAGGGGCGTGGCCGCGATGGAGCTGGCGCCGGATTTCACCACCTTTGTTTTGATCGGCCTGATTGCACAGCTTATCGATGGTGCGCTCGGCATGGCCTATGGCGTGACCTCGTCGAGTTTGCTGATCGGTTTTGGCCACAGCCCGGCGATGGCAAGCGCGTCGATTCACGTCGCCGAAGTGTTCACCACCGGCGCGTCATGGGCGTCGCATGTGTACAACGGCAACGTGAAAAAGCGCTTGCTGTGGCGACTGGCATTGCCCGGCATTGTCGGCGCCATCGTCGGCGCCAGTGTGCTGAGCCTGGTGCCCGGTGATGCAATCAAGCCGTGGGTCAGCGCTTACCTGCTGCTGATGGGCCTCTGGATCCTGGCGCGAGTCTGGCGCCGGCAGGCGCCGCGGCCGAAAGTGCGCGGCACCACACCGCTCGGCTTGTTTGGCGGTTTTCTTGATGCGATCGGCGGTGGGGGCTGGGGTTCACTCACCACGACGCAATTGATCGCGCAGGGCGTGCCGCCGCGTTATGCCATCGGCACCGTGCACGCGGCGGAATTTTTTGTCTCGCTGGCGGCGAGCGTGATTTTTATCGCCGTGCTCGGCATCCAGCACTGGCAGATCGTGCTGGGGCTTCTGGTGGGTGGCTTGATTGCCGCGCCGTTCGCCGCCTGGCTGGTAAAAATGCTGCCGGCGAAAGTGTTGATGATCGCGGTTGGCGTGCTGGTGGTCAGCCTGAGTGTCTGGAATTTGCTGCGCTGAGGCGAAATGCGGGAGCGATGAAAGCCGCTCCTAGCAAACGACAAACCTTACTTCAGCGGATTGATCGTGCAGTTCTGCTGCAGGGTATTCGCCAGCTCGGGGTTCATCAATGCGCCGAGCATCAACAAGCCTTTGGCGAGCACGGTGGCCTTGTGGCCATCGCCTTTGACAAACGAAAAGCGCCAGTACACCGCGTCCGGCGTCTTGCTGAACGCGCGCCGGCCCCAGTGCAACAGATCATTGGCTTCCCAGTAAATCACCCGCCGGTTGCGGATGACGGTAGCCGGTTCGCGCACCAGCGGTGACGGATTGAACGCATAGGCGCTCACGCCGGGAAAGCGCATCGACACATGCAGGGCCAGACCGCCGCCGAGTGAATGGCCGGTGGCGACCAGACTGCCGTCCGGGTATTGCGTCTGCACCTGCCGGACAATCTCCGCCGCCAATTCGTATTGTTCGCCGGTGATGCTGCCGCTCCACCAATCGCGACCGCTGTCGGTGCCGCGAAACGCGATCACCCGTTTCGTTGGCAGCCCGTCGCGCTGGTGCAGATA
>DASUEK010000344.1:0-5638 GCA_036275115.1 Permianibacter sp.
TCGCTGCTCGGCAAAGTGCCGGTTGGCAACAGCGGCGGCGCTGACGTCAGTGCCTTCGCGGAAATGCCCATTCCGGAAGACCTGCGCGAGATCCTTATCAAAGACGAGCGCTCTTGGCAGGGCATCGTGCGGGCGCGTGAACGCCAGGCAACGAAAGGCTGACCCGCACATTCTTTCGCAGCCATATGTCACCCGGACGAGCTTAAGAAAACACCAAGCTTGACGCCGTAGGCTCAGCTCAGGGCTAGTCAACCTGAGTGTGAGGAATGGAGCAGGCGGTCAATTCTGGCTTGGTGCGACGTCATCATCGCCGGCGGGCGTCGTTAACGCCTGCGGTTCCCGTCACGCTTGTTGCGGTCCTGTCCGCCGTCTTTGTCGCCAGTCTCGCCAATCTGTCGCTGTGGCGCTCTGTTTTGCAGCTGATGCCGGCCAGTGCGGGCAGCCTCGGCTTTCTGCTTGCTGAAGCGGCACTGTTGCTGGCGCTGATTCATCTGCTGATCGCGCCATTTGCAATCCGGCCATTGTTCAAGCCGGTGTTGAGCTTGTTGCTGCTCATCAGCGCGGTCGCGGCGTACTTCATGGACAGCTACGGCAGCGTGATTGACAAGTCGATGATACAAAACGTCGCGGAGACCGATCCGGCGGAGGCGACCGAGCTATTCAGCGCCGGTTTGCTGCAATACCTTGCCTTGCTGTGGCTGCTGCCGTCGGTGATCCTGTGGCGGTTGCGGATTGATTACGGTTCGTGGCGGCGACAAGTGTTCAGTCGCTTGTTGTCGGTTGTCGTCAGCGTGTTGGTCATTGCCGCGGCGCTCGCCAGTCACTACCGTGATTTTTCCTTGATCGGACGCGAGCACAAAGAGCTGCGGATGCAGATGAATCCGGTGTATCCGTTGTACGCCGCCATTCGCTATGTCACGGAAACGCCTGTGCAGCCGGGCACGATCCAGCCGATTGCCGAAGATGCCCATCGTGTCATGTACGCCGCCAATCCGTCCCGGCAACGACTGGTGGTGCTGGTAGTCGGAGAGACGGCGAGGGCGGCCAATTTTTCCCTGAACGGTTACAGCCGTCGCACCAATCCCGAGCTGGCGCAGCTGCCGGTTTACAGCTTCTCGAATGTCGTGTCCTGCGGCACCACGACCGCGGTTTCCGTGCGTTGCATGTTCAGTGCCTTGGGCCGCGAGCGTTACAGCCAGGATCAGGCATCGGCGCAGGAAAACATTCTCGATGTTTTGCAACGCGTCGGCGTCAATGTGTTGTGGCGTGACAACAATTCGGGCTGCAAAGGTGTTTGTGATCGGGTCGCTCATGAACAGCTGGATAAGCTAACGACCCCCGAGCTGTGTGCCGACGGCGAGTGCTTTGATGGCATCTTGTTGACCGATTTGCAGTCGCGCCTGGATGCGACAACCGGCGATACACTCATCGTGCTGCACCAGAAAGGCAGTCACGGTCCGGCCTATTACCGGCGCACGCCGGCCGCGTTCAAACCGTTCACGCCGGAGTGTCAGGATGCCAATGTGCAGAACTGTAGCCAGCAGACCCTGATCAATGCGTACGACAATACCTTGTTCTACACCGACCATGTATTGGCCGCGCTGACCAGCCTGCTGACCCATAATCGTGATCGTTTCGAGTCGACGCTGATTTACCTTTCTGATCACGGTGAATCGCTTGGCGAGGGCGGGCTATACCTGCACGGTTTTCCGTATCCGGTTGCGCCACCGGAGCAGACCCACGTTCCGCTGCTGGTCTGGTTCACACCCGGCATGCCCGATATGTTGAAACTGGATACCCGCTGTTTTGCCGCATCAACGGATACAGCGCTCTCGCATGACCACTTGTTTCATTCCTTGCTGGGCTTGTTTGATGTGCGGACCAACGTCTACGAACAAGAACTTGATCTGTTTAGTGACTGTCGTCAGCCAAATCGTTTGGCGCCGCGCCCGGAGCTGGCTGGCAGCCCGGAACGCGGACTCGCGACAGAGTGATGGCGAGCATGTGACAGGGCCAGCGTGACAGGGCCTGCGCGATAGGAACCATGAGACAGCGAGACAGCGGCGGCGTGATTGGTGCACGGTTGGCCGCGCTATTTCCACCCACGTTGCAAGCGGTCAAGCAGCCAGAACAGCGTCAACGGCACGAACCAGCAGATCGCGGTGGACCACAATTGATGGGACAGGAAATGCTGGCCACGCACCACTTGCGACAGGCCCAGCGCATGTCCGGCAATCAACGCGGTAACGAGGCTGAATCGTGCGAGCCGTTGCCGGCCGATCAGGCTGAAACTGAAATAAAGCGCGATGAAGGCAAGACCGTTGGTGGCATGGCCAGCCGGCCAGCAGCGACCACCGTCGTCAATCGGAATCGGCAACGGTCCGACATAACTTTCATTGACGTTCCCACCGTATTGCACATGTTGCAAGGGGCAGTAGATGCCGGTGCTCGCTTTCAAATGGCCAATCAAGGAGGTCGCTGCGAGCATGGCAAACACACCGAGCCAGAGCGGCAAATACCAATTGCGCCAGGTTTTACCGGTGCGGGGTATCAGCAATAGCAATACCAAGGCAAAAAAACAGAAGGCAGCCAGTTTGCGCGGCAACCAATGCGCCCAGAACTCATAGCTGTCGGAGCGCTGAAACGGAAAGCCGACGTCGCGACTGAACAGCGCGTCGGCCACCCGGCGATCCACATCGAACAACACAAACAGCAGCAGCAGGCTGACAAAAAGCAAGGCGGGCAGCAGGCTCAGGCGACGCCACGGCAGGCGGTTAGTGCTTTCGCTCATTTCAAGGGTTTCCGGACAAGGCTGGTCGGATTGTCGCGCGCCTGCCTTAAGCCAGATTTAACCCTTGCGTACACGGACTGCGCATGCGCGACTGCCGCATCATTCCTCGTCATCGTTCGGTTGCGGTGCGGTCAGCACGCGCCAGACCAGATAGACGGTGATGCCGGTCACCAGTGTCATCGTGATTGTCATCATTAGCAGGCCGCTGGTGCTCATGCGAAGGCTCCTGTGGTTCGAATGCGTTTGCGATAAGCGAGGTAAACCAAGGCAGTAATGAACAGAAACGTCGCGAGCAACAACAGGCGGGCGCCGTTCACATAGAACAGCCGCTCCTGCAGCTGCGCCACCGTTTCTACGTTGCCGGCCAGTTCCGCGGCGGCGAGTTCGGCTTTCAGGCCGGCGTTGCTGACCGTGCCGACCAACGAGCTGGCATCGAACTGCCAGCCATTGCCGGCCAGCAACTGGTTTATCGCGCTGGCCCAGTCGCCCCCCGCAGGAATGAACAGGTTGCCGATGAATACGAACAAGAGCAGCGCCGGGGTGATGAATTTCAGAATGAATTTGTAGACGCGCGGCAGCCGGATCTCGGCGCCGTCGTTGATTTCCTGCCAGCCACGATCAATGCCGAATACCCAAGCGAACAGGATCGACTCCATCATCGCAAAAAAGAACAGGCAGACGGTGCCGGCCCAGTAGTCGTATTCGCCGAATACGCCTTTGTCGTAGAACAACACGGTCGGCAAACCGAGCAGCAATACCAGCACGCCGAACGACCAGGCTGCGGTTTGCCGCTTCCAGCCGAATTCGTACTGGAGCAGGCCCATCCATGGTGTGCCCATGGCAAGGCTTGAGGTGATGCCGGCGAAAAACAGCAAACCAAAAAAGGCGATGCCAGCGACAATGGCCATCAGATCGCCCCATTGCTGGAACAGGTACGGCAGCGACTGGAAGGCAAGACCAAAACCACCACCGGAATTGACCAGCTCGACCACGCCATCGATGCCGAAATAGCCGACACAGATCGGGATCAGAATCGAAGCGCCGAGCACGACTTCGACAAACTCGTTGAGCCAGCCGGCGGTCATCGCGTTGAGTGCGACGTCACGCCGCTTCTTGATGTACGAAGCAAAGCAGATCACGGTGCCCATGCCGACCGACAGCGTGAAGAACACCTGACCGGCTGCCGCGAGCCAGACGCTCGGATTGGTCAGCGAATCAAACTGCGGCGTCCACAGAAAATCGAGGCCGACCAGACCGTCGAATTGAGCACCTTTTTCGCCAGCGGTCAGCGTCACGCCCTGAATCGCCAGAAAGACGCCAAACAGAATCAGCAGAGGCATGCCAATCTTGGCGGTGATCTCCACGCCGCCCGCCAAGCCTTTGCTCAGAATCCAAGTGTTCAATACCACACACAGTACAAAGAAAATCACGTTTTCGAACGGAATGCCGGTGGTGCTCTGATAGGTGTCGGTGTACGCGGTGAAAAAGCCGGCTACTTGCGCCTGATCCATGCCGGCAAAAGTGCCGACCGCGGAGTGATAGATGTAGGCCATCGTCCAGCTTTCGACGTAGCAGTAGTAGGCCGCGACCGCGACGTTGGCAAAAATCCCGAACACGCCGAGGTATTTCCAGAACGCGCGCTTCGGGTCCAGCCGCTGCATCAGGAATGGCGTCGTGTGATCGCCAAACTGACCAGAAAAGCGGCCCGTGGTCCATTCAATGAGCAGCAGTGGCACGCCCATCAGCAGGAAACAAACCAGATAGGGAATGATGAAAGCGCCACCACCGTTTTCGACGGCCTGGATCGGAAAGCGCAGAAAGTTGCCAAGACCGACCGCGTTGCCGGCCATGGCCAGAATCAAACCAATGCGGGAGCCCCAGCCTTCGTTGGGTTTGCTCATCTTGTTGTTATCCGTGTTTGCGGCAACGGGGAGCCGTTGCCTGTGGTTCAGTAGCTGCCGGTCAGGGCCTGTTGGCGCTCGACCGGTACAAGTATCCCGGTTACGAGGACCAAAGGGATTTGGATTAAGCCGTTTGGATGGCTAATCGGCGAGACACCATACCTGAGCGGCAGAAAATTGCAAAGGCTTGGGTAATTTGATCGCCCAAATCAGGCTGACGGTGATGCGGGCGGCGGCTGGTGGGGTGGGGCAGTAGCAAGCGACTGGCAGCAGAGCGGCGCTGAATCGGGATCTTGCAGCGCCGCCTGCATTGTCAATTGGGTATTGCTTCAGTCGCCGATTGATTCAGTGACTTATTGTTTGAGAACGACCTTGACCGAACCATCGACCTTGGCGGCATCAATGTAACCAATGGCGCCCGGTGTGCTGGCGACGAGGGCCTTGATGGCGTCGTCATTGTCGAGCTCTTTCGGTGGAGTGCCCTTGCCGGTGAACACCAGCTGCGACCAATAAGCTTTGAGCTGGCTTTCTGACTTGTTCAATACCGCCTGATTGAACTGCTCGCGCGCCGGCTGTCCTTCTTTCTGGTTTACCGGCGTGGCCTCGCCACCACCGGGAAAGCTTTTCAGCTTGCCAAGGAACAGGCGCTGCACGTCCTCCGACGACAAGCTCGCGCCATTGCCGGGGTTCACGATCACGGCCACTTCGGCCTGTGCCACCGTGGTCAGCAGGCAGCACAGTGTCAAACACAACATGCGTAACGTCATGGCTTGTTCCCTCAGAAGACGACATCGACACCAAAGGCAATCAGCTTGGAGTCACCGATGAAATCGGATACATCGTCGTTGCCGGCGTAAAAATAGGTCGACTCGTCAGTAAAGACATCATACTGAATCTTGAACGCGGCCGAGCTGGAGAAATCCCAGCGCAGGCTGAACGAGCGGGT
>DASUEK010000345.1:0-4685 GCA_036275115.1 Permianibacter sp.
CCACCAACAGATAAAATAACACTGGCACTTCAAACAGGTTCTGGAAGTGATCGGCGAGGTGGTTGATCGGTCTGAAGACGTCGGTAGCGCCTTTGCGGTCGGCGACGGTCTGCGGGTGGATGCGTTGCGCTTTCAGGTAGCTCACCCGCAGATAGCCCAAACGCAGCAGCACCGCAAAGCTCAGCAACACCATCGCCAGCAACGGGTAAAGAATGGCTTGTGTCATGAGTCAATGTCCTTGCGCGGTGTGGGTGTCACGGTTGTTTGTTGTTGTCGCGATCAGTGGGCTTTTGCTCGACCGGCTTGCGGAAAAAGAGATACAGCGCCAGCACCAGCGGGCCGGCAAGCGCGCCCATCAGAATGTAGGGCAACGGCTCTTTGCCACGGCGTTTGGCCCAGATGGCCATGACGATGGCACCGATGATGCCGAGAACGATGTAGATGCGGATAAGCATGGTTTTGTCCGAGAGCACGCTGTTTCAGTAGCGGGATAGGAGCGGGCGTTGAGTCCCCCTCTCCCCTGCCCCTCTCCCGCGTGGGGAGAGGGGAACGGAATTCCAATTTCGGGGCGATTTTACGTTGTTCGTGGCAAAAACAAAGACAGGGATTTTGAACGGGCTTGAAAGGGCTTGCACGAAACTATGGCGCGGGTTGTTGCTTTACCCTCATTCAACCTTCTCCCCTCAAGGGAGAAGGCTTGCCTGCCCCCTTGAGGGGAGAGGGCTGGGGTGAGGGTGAACTATCCGGATCGCGGTGTTGCTCAGGAAATACCGATGAACCGCATCACGGATTCAAATTGATCCAGGTCGCTTTCAGCTCGGTGTATTTATCCAGCGCGTGCAGCGATTTGTCGCGGCCATTGCCCGACTGCTTGTAGCCACCGAACGGCGTAGTGATGTCGCCGCCGTCGTAGCAGTTGACCCAGATGGAACCGGCACGGATTGCCTTGGCGGTCTTGTGCGCCTTGCTGATGTCGCGCGTCCACAGCGCGGCGGCGAGACCGTAATGGGTGTCGTTGGCAATGCGCACCGCTTCTTCGGCATCCTTGAAGCTCAGCACCGACAGCACCGGGCCGAAGATTTCTTCGCGAGCGATGGTGTGGCGCGGCTCGACACAACCGAACACGGTGGATTCGACAAAATAACCGCCGGTTTCCTGCAACGTTTGTTTGCCGCCGAGCAGCAGCTTGCAGCCCTCCTCGTTGGCTTTGTTGATAAAGCCGAGCACGGTCGCCAGTTGCTTGTCATCGACCAACGCGCCGACCTTGGTGGCCGGGTCAAGCGGATCGCCCGGCTGCCAGCCTTTGGCTTTTTCCAGCACGCGCTGGACGAACTCATCGGCGATGGATTGCTCAACCAGTAGGCGCGAACCAGCCGAACACATTTCGCCCTGGTTATAGAAAATGCCGTAGGCCGCCGCTTCGGCCGCCGCATCCATGTTCGGGCAATCGGCGAAAATGATGTGCGGGCTTTTGCCGCCGCATTCGAGCCAGGCGCGCTTCAGGTTGCTTTGCCCCGCCATTTGCATGATCTGCTTGCCAACACCGGTCGAACCGGTGAACGCGATGCAGTCGACATCCATGTGCAGTGCCAGTGCTTTACCGACGGTGTGACCGTAACCCGGCAATATGTTCAGCACGCCCGGCGGCAAACCGGCTTCGAGCGCGAGTTCGGCCAAACGCAGCGCCGACAGCGGCGATTTTTCTGATGGTTTGAGAATGACGCTGTTGCCGGCGGCGAGCGCCGGACCGAGTTTCCAGCTGGTCATCAGCAGCGGAAAATTCCACGGGACAATACAGGCAACCACACCAACCGGCTCACGGGTGGTGAGGCCGATTTCGTCTTCGCCGGTCGGTGAGACCTCGTCGTAAATCTTGTCGATGGCTTCGCCGAACCAGCGTATGCAATTGGCCGAGCTGCGCACGTCGACATTCAGTGAATCGGTGATCGGCTTGCCCATGTCGAGCGTTTCGAGCAGCGCCAGTTCTTCGGCGTGCTGCAACATCAGTTCTGCCCAGCGCACCATGACCATTTTGCGCTGACGCGGGCTTTTTCGACTCCAGACACCGGACTCGAATGTGCGGCGCGCGACTTTGACGGCGGCTTCGGCATCCGGTGCATCGCATTCGGCGACTTGGGTCAGTTCACGGCCATTGAGCGGGCTGATGCTGGCAAAGGTTTTGCCGGACAGCGCGGCGACGAACTTGCCGTCGATCAGGGCTTGGTTACGGAAGGAAAGGGCGCGGGCTTTTTCTTGCCACTGCTGCTTGGTCAGGCTGTTGCTCATGATGGCTCTGTCTCTTTGTTGTTTCAGTGAGACAGTGCAAACACTCGACGGAAGGCGTCACAAAAACGAGCTGGGCGATGGCAGGTTGGGTGTCGCCAGCGCGCAAGAACCGGAGTGTACACGTAGTACATGAGGATTCTGAGCACTGCCGACGCCCAAGCTGTCGAGCCCAGACGTTTTGGTGACGTCTTCTAGAACGACGGCGGCGAGTTGGCCGACACTATCTCACACGGTTCATCACCGACATTGCGGAAGCGATGCGGGATCTTGGACTCGAAGTAATACGAGTCGCCCGGACCGAGCACACGGACATCGCTGCCCACCGTCAGCTCAATCTGGCCCCGCACAATCACCCCGCCCTCTTCGCCGTCATGGGTCAGCATGTCGGCGCCGGTGTCGGTACCCGGCTCATACACTTCACGCAGGATCGACATTTGCCGACCGTGCCGGTCGTAACCAACCAGCCGGTAGGAGATGCCTTCCTTGCCCAGATCCGGCAATTCGCCGGCCTGGTAAAACGTCTTGTGCTGGTCGGTCACTTCAGCCGTGAAGAACTCGGCCAGCGAGATCGGGATGCCATCCAATACCTTCTTCAGCGAGGCGATGGACGGGCTGACCCGGTTCTGCTCAATCAGCGAAATGAGGCCGTTGGTGACGCCGGCCCGCTTGGCCAAGGCCCGCTGGGACAGGTCGTGCTTCTGACGGACCGCCTTCAAACGTTCGCCGATATCCTCGCTCATGCTCTTTACAGCCCTCTTCAGTTGTCACTGCGCTTTGTTGCTGCCCAAACCCGGCCATTTAGCCGTCCAATTTTGAACGCGTGTTTAGCAACAACAGCCACTAAGGGACCAGTCTGGGGCGAATATAGCCCAATTCCGGTCTTGTTGTTTAATTTTTTAATCGGGTAAGATGCCGGGCAGCTCGCCAGCCCGGATACCTAACATGAGCCTCGACCAGACCCCGTTCAACCCGAAAGACCGCGACCAGCTCGACGCTTTCTGGATGCCATTTACCGCCAACCGCCAATTCAAGGCGGCGCCCCGGCTGCTAAAAAGCGCCAAGGGCATGTACTACACCGATGTCGATGGTCGGCAGATCCTCGACGGTACCGCTGGCCTGTGGTGCTGCAACGCCGGCCATGGCCGCGATGCGATCACCCAAGCCGTCCAGCGCCAGATCGAAGAGCTGGATTATGCCCCAACCTTCCAGATGGGGCATCCGCTGCCGTTCGAGTTCGCCAACCGGCTGCGGCCGCATTTGCCCGGCGACATGAGCCATGTCTTCTTCACCAATTCCGGATCCGAGTCGGTCGACACCGCGCTGAAAATCGCCCTCGCCTATCACCGTGTCCGCGGTGAAGGTGCGCGCCAGCGGTTGATTGGCCGCGAGAAGGGGTACCACGGCGTCGGCTTTGGCGGCATTTCGGTCGGTGGCTTGGTCAACAACCGCAAATTTTTCGGCTCGCTGCTGAACGGCGTTGATCACCTGCCGCACACGCTGCTGAAAGCAAACAATTTTTCCCGCGGCCTGCCCAAGCACGGCGCCGAACTCGCCGATGAACTCGAGCGCATCATTGCGCTGCACGATGCCAGCACGGTCGCCGCCGTAATCGTCGAACCGATCTCGGGCTCCGCCGGCGTGATTCTGCCGCCCGAGGGTTACCTGAAACGGCTGCGCGAAATCTGCGACAAGTACGGCATCCTGCTGATTTTCGACGAGGTGATCACCGGTTTCGGCCGCATCGGCCAGCCGTTTGCGGCGCAACGTTTTGGCGTGCAACCGGACATCATCACGTGCGCCAAGGGCCTGACCAACGGTGCGATTCCGATGGGCGCGGTGCTGGTGCGCAAGCACATTCACGACACCTTCATGAACGGCCCGGAAGGCGCCATCGAACTGTTCCATGGCTACACTTATTCCGGTCACCCGGTCGCCTGCGCCGCCGGCATTGCCGCGATCGACATTTACGAGAAAGAAGGTCTGTTCAACAAGGCCATCGAACTCGGCCAGTACTGGGAAGACGCGCTGCATTCGTTGCGCGACCTGCCGAACATCGCCGACATCCGCAACTACGGCCTGATTGGCGCGATTGAGCTGGAGCCGATTGCCGGCAGTCCGGGCAAGCGCGCCTACAACGCGTTTGTGAATGCCTTCCAGAAAGGCGCGCTGATCCGCGTCACCGGCGACATCATCGCGCTGAGCCCGCCGCTCATCATCGAGAAGCAACACATCGATGAATTGTTCGGCGTCATTCGCGACGTGCTGAAAGACAATATTTGATTGGTGACAGTTTGTCGGTAGGGTGCGCCATGCGCACCCTACGGAATCATGAATACGCAACACCCGGCGCACAGGACGTGCGCGGCAAACCGGGCTGGAGACAGTCGCCAGACTGTTAC
>DASUEK010000346.1:0-4540 GCA_036275115.1 Permianibacter sp.
TGTCGAGGCTGCTGAACTCGCCGGCAGCGAGCAAGGTTGGCGGCTCCAGTTCCGGCGGCGAATCCGGCATCTGTTCTTTGACGTTGTTTGGCAAAGTGCTGCTGCTCTTGCTGCGCAGTGAGGCATTGATGACTTCAAAAAACGAAAACCGTTTGCGCAGCGCTTCGGCCGGGTCGGGGCTGCGCCACCACCAGATCAGGCCGGCGAGCAGCAGCAGCGCGACCACGGCCAACAGCAGGGTCTTTTTTTGTTTGCTGGTCAACTCAGACAAGGTCATGGCGGCGCGACTCAGGCAAAGCTCCGTTGTTCCAGTTGTTCAATGCGTTGGCGCAGGGTGGCGGGTAGCGCGGCTTTGCGTTGGTTGTGGTAATCAAACAGCACAATCTCCGCTTCGCCTTCGGTGGTGATGGCCTGCTGCTGCTGGCTGTAGATCGCATATTGTTGCCAGAACCGATCGTCACCCAAGCGGTTGACCCGAACGCCAATCAACAGCTGATCCGGAAACAGCACCGGCCGGCGATAGCGGGCATTGGTGGCCGCCAGAATCGGGCCGATGCCTTCCAGCGCTTTCATTTCCATCAATGCGACACGGCGGCCGTATTCGATGCGGGCACTTTCAAAATAACGGAAATACACCACATTGTTGACGTGCTGAAAGGCGTCCATTTCGCCCCAGGCCACGGTCACCGGAAAATGCACCGGATAGTCTTGCAACGCGGCCGGCACAGGGTTTGGATTCATCATTGCTCCGAAGCGTTGTTGCCGCTCGCGGCGGCAGACGGATTCAATTGCGCACGCAGCGCCAGACATTGGCGGACGTGGCTGGCTGTGGTGGCGATGGCCGGTTCCGGCCACGCCAATTGGTCACGATGGGCCAGCAGGAACTGTTCGGTGGCGCGCCAATCGGCGTCGTCACACAAACCTTGCGCCAGCTCGGCAAACTGGCTGTGCCGGTAGTCCGGCAGCAAGGGCAGCATCACCGCCAGGTTCTCGCGCAGCCACTGCCATTGCGGCCCGGCAAAGGCCGGTTGCAAGGCGCTTTCGCGCAACAAGGTCCAGCGTTCGTTGACGCGCAGATGCGGCGATTGCAGCAGCAGCTGCAGTGCGGGCAACAGGGTCGGATTGTTCTGCAGCGCAAACGCCTGGGTGATGATGGCGCGAATCTGGCTGTCCGGTTCCGTCTGCAATTGCTTGCGCAGTGGCGCGAACAGTGCCGGCTCGTGTTGCAGCGCAATGGCAAGTGCCAGCGGGTCGATGCTGGCGCTGGCGTTGCCGCCGTCGCGGATCTGTCGCAAGGCCGCTTGCTGCGGCTCAAGCAACGCTTTTTGCACCGGCTGATCATCCAGTACCAAGGCGCGGAATTTCAGTCGCTCGTGATGGTTCGGGTCCTGCAATGTCGGCCGCGCCAGCAGCTCGCGCAGCTGCTCTTGCCAGTAAGCGCGGGTCGGCTGCTGCAAAATACTCTGCAGCAAATAACGCCAGTGGTTGAGCGCGCTGTCGAGCACCGCCGGCTGCGGATGCTGTGCCAGCGCCGGCAGGCTGAGCCAGAACGCTTCGAGGCTGAGATCGCCGGCGCGCACGGCGGCGCCGAGATTGGCGGCCACATCCATTGCCTCGGTCACCGGCAGCTCTTTCAGTTTCGCGAGCAACCGTTGCCGGTGTTCTTCGCTCAGTTGCCAGCGGTAATAACCGGCGCCATCGACGTTGGGAATGATCAGCTGCTCGCAGCTCCAGTCAGTTTGCCAGCTCATGCTGGCGTCGGTGAACAAGCGGCAGCTTTGTCGCGATTCATCCTGGGCGCGCAGGCAAACCGGCAAGTGCCACTGCAGTTGCCGGGCGCTGCTGCCGGCCGGCCGATATTCCTGCTGCTGCAGTTGCAATTGCAGCCGACCGTTGTGGCAGCTCTGCTGCAAGCGGATGGCCGGCAAACCCGGCTGGGTCAGAAAGCTGTCGAAGCTGCGTGTCACGACCGGATCAGCAACCGCATCGCCGAGCGAACGGAACAGATCATCGGCGCCGGCATTGCCGAACGCATGCCGGGCAAAATAATTGCGCAGGCCCTGACGGAATTGATCGGCGCCGAGGAAGCGCTCATACATCCGCATCAGCCCCATCGCCTTGTCATAAACCACGGTATTGAACGTGCCTTGCACATCCTGCTCGCGGCTGACCGGTTGCCGGATGCGCACTTCCGGGCTCAGACCATCACGCTGCATGGCCTGCTCGAGCTGCTGCTGCATCGCGACGGTTAACGGATATTCCGGGTGGCTCTTGCTGGCGATCTGATAACCGAGCCATTCGGCGAAGCCTTCACTCAGCCACAGATCGTCCCACCACGGCATGGTGACCAGATCGCCGAACCATTGGTGGGCCAGCGCGTGGGCGTGATGCGCAATGAATGCCTGCCGCTGCGCGAGCGGACTGTGCTCATCGATCAGCATCAGCTCGTCAGACAGGTTGATGGCGCCCGGATTTTCCAACACGTTGGCCGACGAATCCGGTACCGCAATCAAATCGAGCTTTTCAAACGGAAACGGAATCGCGAAATATTGCTCGTACGCCGTCAGCATCGCGGCGGTGTGCCGGAACGCAAACCGGGTCTTGACGCCATTGCCGCGGGTCGTCACCGCGCGCAGGCTCAGTGGTCGCTGGCGCACCTCATTGGCCGGAATCACCGGGCCGTTGACCACATCGAACGGGCCGACGCTGATGTTGAGCAGATACGTCGGCAACCGCGGTGTGCGATTGAGTCGGGTGACTTTCAGCTGGTTGGGCAATTGCCGGGTTTCGCTCGGCAGGCTGTTGCCGATGGCGATATCGGTTTGCCAGCTGATCACTTCCAGCTCAAACGTCGCTTTGAAGTGCGGCTCATCGAATGAAGGAAACACCCGGCGCGCTTCAATCGGATGCAACTGACTGAAGACATACCAGTCGTCGTCCACCTGCACCCGGCTGAGTCCTTCCGAGGTGGTGGTGTACTGGCCGTCGTACTGCAGCGCCAGGGTCAGAAAGCCGGCGGAGAGCGTGTCGTCGAAATCAATGCGGGCGAGCCCCTGTGGGCTGATTTGCTGATAGCGGCCGCTGATACTGTCTTCACCAGCGCGACGTGCTTCAACCGAATGCACGGTCAGGTCGCGGCCGTGCAGGTAGAGCGTGCGGGTCGAGGCGTGCAGCTGCAGGCCAATCTCCACTTCACCGCGAAATGCCGGTTGCTCGGGAAACAGGCTCAGCCGCAGCTGATAGTGATCCGGCGTCGCCAACGCAGGCAAGCGCCCATCAACCGGTTCGCGAACCAGCGCAGGCTCCTGCGGCCAGAACAGAAATGCGGCTACCGCCACCAGCAACACGGAGGCAAGCAGGGCGCCGAAACGGGCAGTCACGATAGCCAAATACCGAAAACGTGGCGGGAAAAACGCAGTGTAAACCAGTGCCGCGGTAGCGACCACCTTGCTGGTAGCGGTCGCCGGTTCAGGCGGTCAGGAACAGGCGAATCGGCAGCGCCAGCGAGACCACTACCAAGACCATCATCAGGACGATGCGCACCAGCCTGTCGTTGAACGCCGCTGGTGTGTTCAGGCGGTCAGGAACAGGCGAATCGAGAGCGCCAGCGAGACCACCACCAAGACGATGCGCACCAGTTTGGCACCGCCCTTGAACACCATGCGGGCACCGATCTGGCCGCCGATGAATTGGCCGGCCGCCATCACGCCGCCGGGCAGCCACAGCACCTTGCCGCCGATGACAAAGAACACCAGCGAGGCGAGGTTGCTGGCGAAATTGAGTACCTTGCTGTGCGCGGTCGCGACTGGCAGGGTCAGGCCGAGCAGGCCAACACAGCCGAGCGCGAAGAACGTACCGGTGCCGGGACCGAAAAAGCCATCGTAATAGCCGACGCCAAAACCGATGGTCGCCGCAAACACCGGCAAGCTGACCCGCTGATGGCTTTCGACTTCACCGACTTTCTTGGCCAGCAGCATGTAAATCGCAATGGCGATCAGCAGCCACGGAATCACCTGACGCAGAAAACCGGGATCGATCTGCTGCACGGTGAGTGCGCCGAGCGCGCCGCCGATGAGCGAGGCGAGAAACGCCGGCCAGAATTTACGGAAATTGACGGCGCCCTCGCGGACAAAATGCAGGCTCGCGGAGAATGAGCCAGCGCAGCCCTGCAATTTGTTGGTGCCGAGCGCCATCGCTGGCGACAACCCGGCCCACAGCAGCGCCGGAATGGTCAACAAGCCGCCGCCACCGGCAATGGCGTCGATGCAGCCGGCAAACACGGCGACGAAGAACAGGATGGTCAGAACTTCAGTGGTGAATTCGAGAATGTTGTTTTTGTTATCCGCTTGAATGGTTTGGTGGGAGCGGCCTTGGCCGCGATTGTTTTTACGTGAAAAGCATCGCGGCCAAGGCTGCTCCCACAGACGTCATTTTGTAGGATGGGTAGAGCGCCAGCGAAACCCATCATCTCAGTCAACGACAGAGTGATGGGTTTCAGCGCGTTGCGCTTCTACCCATCCTACGACACCAACGATCCTTC
>DASUEK010000347.1:0-5961 GCA_036275115.1 Permianibacter sp.
CATGTCACCGGTCGAGATCTGCGGAATGCCGTACCGATCCTTGATGTACTGCGCTTGCGTTCCCTTGCCCGCACCCGGGGCGCCCAACAGAATGATACGCATCAATGGCTCCAGCGCCCTGACCAGTCCAGGGCATGAAAAAACAGCAGGCCGCACTCGGCGGCCGATCGGCGCGCACTTTAACCGGCCAAGGCCCGGACGGGCAAGTAAAAATCGGTGCTAAGCCTCTAATCCGGCACGGTTTTTTCGGAAAATCGGGGCAAGCGCAACTTACTTGCGGCCATCATCGCTGGCGCCCGACATCAGCCGCGCCATGCGGTCCAGCTCTTCCGAATGTTGACCGACATCGGCGTACAGCTGCAGCGCCGCCTCTTCGCTGATGCCGAGCGTCGCCAAGGCATCGGCCGGCAGCGTGGTGTCAGTGGTATCGCCAATGCCGTCGCGCGCCAATAAGGCGTTGGCGAGCCGGACCAGCTGGACATACACCGGCGCACTGCCCTTGTAGTCGTCATCGTGGTGATGGGCGGTGACTTCAATTACCTCGTCCGGCATCTTCCAGTGCTGCATCAGCCAGCTGCCCAGATTGGCGTGGCCGAGACTGACCAGCTTCTGCGAACTGCCGACGCAGAGGATGCGCCGCTCGATGGCTGGCAGACCACAACCGGGGTTGGCCAGGCACATCTTGTTGAGCAGGAAGTATTCGGGCTGGAACAAATGGCCGAGCAGCAGCACACCGAAGTTGTGGAGCAGACCGCACAGGTAAGCAGTACCCGGCTTGATCCCGAGCGAGCGCGGCAAGCCCCGGGTCAGCCCCTGCACGACCGCCGCGTTGTAAACGGCATGGCGCCAGAACTGGTCAAGCCCAAGCGGGCCGTCAGCCGCCAGCTTGAACACCTTGCCGGCAGCGATGCCGAGCGCAAGGTTGCTGACGATATCGAAGCCGAGCACACGGGTGATCGCGGTCTGGATGGAATCGACATTGCCGCGGTAACCAAAGAACGACGACCGGGCATAGCGGATAACCTGCGCCGCGATGCTGGGGTCCATTTCAACCAGTTCAGACAAATCCTTGGCGGTCGAGTCCGGGTCGCTGACCAACTGCAGGATTTGGGTGGCGACCGCCGGAATGGCTGGCAGCCGGTAAACCTGCTCCAGCTTTTTCTGGACTTCGGCATCGCTCGGCAAATTCAGCCGGGCGATCTGGGCGCCGAATTCGGCGCCCTCCATGCCGCAGGGCGGCGGTGCCACCGGCACCACGGCCGAGATGGAGGTCTTGACGGCGCGGCTACACAGAAAGCCGTACGACTGGCCACTGACCGACAGCAAAGCGGTATGGGCGCCTGCCTCGAACCAGATCCGGTCATGCCGGAGCAATGCTTCTTCGATGACGGCTTTCAGCCCATAAGGCTCCGGCACCGGCGGATGCGAGCCCGGCTCGCAATCGGAGAAGCGCCGGTCGGCTTCTGCGGCCGTCACCGGCTGCACGGCCCGGCCCAAGGCTTTGCCGGCCCGCTCCAAATCCAGCACGCTGTTGAGCGGGATGATGGCCATCAACATCTGGACGCCATCGCTCAGCAGCACCGCACGCGCAAACTGCGCCGGCGGTGCCTGACAGCTCGCCGCAGCCTCCTCCAGCGTGTCCGTACGCGGGTGAATGTGCTCCTGGAAGCCAACGCCGTTGGCAGTCAAAAAGCGACGCAAAGTGGTGGCGATTGCCATGGTTCTGAACCAGCTCCAAACCAGCACCAGTGTTCCTGCCGGAAAGCATAGCCGACAACCCCGCACCCCACGACGATCTTTGCGCAGAATTTCCGCTCTCGCATCACCGAAACAACGACGCCCCGCAAAGCGGGGCGTCAGGTGTTACCGCAAGAGCCAACGGCAAGCGATTAATTCGCCAGCAAATTCAGCAGCAACCGGTTCAGGCGGGCGCTGTACGTACCCGGATCGTCCAGCTGACCGCTTTCCGCCAAGCGGGCCTGATCAAACATCAGCTCCAGCAGATCGGCGAAGCGTGCTTCGTCGGCTTCGCGATCCAGCCGCTGCATCAGTGGATGGCTCGGGTTGATCTCGAAGATCGGCTTCATCACCGGCACGTCCTGACCGCTTTGCTTCAGCAAGCGGGCGATGTGTGAGCCCATGTCCTGCTTGTCACCGACCACACAAGCGGGTGAGTCGGTCAGTCGTGAGGTGACCCGCACGTCCTTGACCCGCTCGCCGAGCACTGTCTTGACCCGGCTGACCAGACCGGCCGCCTGCGATTCCGCTTCTTTCTGGATCGCTTTTTCGGTTTCGCTTTCCAGACCGCCAAGATCGAGCTCGCCACGAGTGACCGACACCAGCGGCTTGCCGTCAAACTCGTGCAGGTAATTCAGCATCCACTCGTCGATGCGATCAGTCAGCAGCAAGACTTCGACGCCTTTCTTGCGGAACACTTCCAGGTGTGGACTGTTCTTGGCGGCGGCAAAGCTGTCAGTGGAGATGTAGTAAATCGCTTTTTGTTCCGGCTTCATCCGGCTGACGTAATCGGCCAGCGCAATGGTTTGCGCCGGGGTATCCGTGTGGGTGCTGGCAAAGCGCAGCAGCTTGGCGATCAGTTCCTTGTTGGCCGGATCTTCAGCGGTACCCTCTTTCAGCACCTGACCAAACTCGTTCCAGAATTTCTGATACTTCTCCGGCTCTTTGCTGGCAAGTTCCTCCAGCAAACCCAGCACTCGCTTGACGCCCTGTTTGCGCAGGGTGTCGGTCACAGCGCTGTCCTGCAGGATTTCCCGCGAGACGTTCAGCGGCAGATCGGCCGAATCGAGCACGCCGCGGACAAAGCGCAGGTAAATCGGCAGGAACTGCTCGGCATCGTCCATGATGAACACGCGCTTGACGTACAGCTTGACGCCACGCGGACGGTCGCGGTTCCACAGATCAAAGGGCGCATGCGACGGGATATAGAACAGCGAGGTGTATTCGTGCTTGCCTTCGACCTTGTTGTGGGTCCAGGCCAGCGGCTCATCGAAGTCATGCGAGATGTGCTGGTAGAACGCCTTGTAATCCTCGTCCGAGATCTCGCTCTTGGCACGTGTCCACAGGGCAGTAGCCTTGTTCGAGGTTTCGAACTCGCTGGTCGCCTCGCCTTCGTCGTTCTCCTTCGGCAACTGTACCGGGATGGCAATGTGATCCGAATACTTGTGGATCAGATGACGCAGCCGCCACGGTTCCAGAAACTCTTTCTGGTCATCCTTCAGGTGCAGGATAACGTCGGTGCCCCGCTCTTCTTTGTTGATGGTTTCGACGCTGAATTCGCCATCACCCGCACTCTCCCACTGCACGGCCTGATCTGGCGCGGCGCCGGCGGCCCGGCTGCGCACGGTAATGCGATCCGCGACAATGAAACCGGAATAGAAGCCGACCCCGAACTGGCCGATCAGATTGGCGTCCTTCTTCTGGTCGCCGGAAAGTTTGCTGAGAAATTCGGCGGTGCCGGATTTGGCGATCGTGCCGAGGTGCTGCACCGCTTCGTCACGGGTCAGGCCGATGCCGTTGTCACTGATGGTCAGGGTGCCGGCGGCCTTGTCAACGATGAGGCGTACGCGCAGATCATTGTCGGCACCGAGCAGATCCGGCTGGGCCAATGCCCTGAAGCGCAGCTTGTCGGCCGCATCGGCGGCGTTTGAAATCAACTCACGCAGAAAGATTTCTTTGTTGCTGTACAGCGAATGCACCATCAGCTGCAGCAGTTGTTTGACTTCCGTCTCGAAGCGACGGGTTTCGCGGGTAGCGGCAACGGACATGATGAGGCTCCGTAATCAGGAAAGGACAAGAACACAGCCGAGACCGGCAATCAGCCGGCTATCTGGGGCCGGCACGGAGACTTTCAAGGGGATGAAATCAGCCCAAACCGGGCAACACGCTCAAGCACTGCGTGCCAATCCGGCTGACCAGCCGCTCAGCTGTCGGCACGCGCGCCGGTCACACCGGCGCTGGCACGCAGCTTGTCGACCAAGCTGGGCGGCAGCTCGACGCCAACTGCCGAGCCCGGATTGAGGACCAGACCAACGCCGGCCGAGACCCCCTGCAACAACCAGCGGAAGCTGATCTGCAAACCGTGCGGATAAGCTGGTGCTTGCGCAAGCCAGGCAATCGAACGCTCGGGTGCAGTAAACAAGGCAATGACCGGAAAGCCGGATTGACTGTTCAGCACCAGCAGACTGGTGTCGCTGGTCCAGCTGCCGCCTTCCGGTATGGCCTTGTCGAGCAGAATGAACACCGTCGCGCCATTCAGCTGCTCAAAAAAGGCCGCCGGCAACATCCGCCCTTCCTGCGTGTCCAGCAGCGCCTGTTCCAGCGCATTGAGCGGCGCAAATGCCGACGAGCGAGTCATGGTGAATGCGATTCCTGTACGAAGAAGACCCGGTTATGCGATGGAACTGCAACGGTGCGGCCGGCGCGGCCGCGGGTTTATTTGAACGGCCGCCTACCGGCGAACGAATGTGCCAACGTACCGCCGTCGACATATTCCAGTTCACCGCCAAGCGGCACACCGTGCGCAATGCGGGAGATGGTCAGCGGCAGGTTCTCGCACAGATCGCGGATGTAATGCGCCGTGGCATCGCCTTCGACAGTCGGATTGGTCGCGAGAATCAGTTCTTTGATTTCGCCCTGCTTCAAGCGCTGAATGAGCTGCGGCAAACCCACCTGCTCCGGGCCAATACCATCGAGCGGCGACAAATGCCCGCGCAGGACAAAATAGCGGCCACGGTAACCGCCGGTCTGTTCGATGGCCTGCACGTCCGATGGCGTTTCGACAACGCACAGCTGCGAACCATCGCGCCGGCTATCGCGGCAGATGCCGCAGATCTCGTCGTCACTGAAGGTCCGGCAGCTGACGCAATCCCGCACGCCATCCATCGCCGCGCGCAAGGCATCGGCCAAGCGACGACCACCGGCGCGATTGCGATCGAGCAACTGATACGCCATCCGCGTTGCCGACTTGTTACCGACACCGGGCAGCACGCGCAGCGCGTCAACCAGTTGCTTGATAAGGGAGCTGCTTTCCATTTCCTGCGTGGCGCTCGACGAGAGTGTCTTTGTGGGAGCGGGCTTGACCGCGATTGCTGCTAGAAGAGAATCGCGGGCAAACCCATTCCCACAGGAATGAGCTGGGCCGCAATCAGAACGGCATCTTGAAGCCCGGCGGCAAGGCCATGCCGGCGGTCAGCGAATTCATCTTGGCACTTGATGCCGCTTCCACTTTGCGCACGGCGTCATTGACGGCGGCCGCGAGCAGATCTTCCAGCATCTCTTTGTCCTCTTTCATCAAACTGTCGTCGAGTTCGACCCGCTTGACATCATGCTTGCCGTTCATCGTGACCTTGACCAGACCGGCACCCGACTCACCGGTGACTTCCAGCAATGCGATTTCCTGCTGCGCCTTCTGCATGCGAGCCTGCATGTCCTGCGCCTGCTTCATCAGATTGCCCAAACCGCCTTTCATGGTGTCTTCCTCTTATGCAAAACAAAAACGCGATCGCTGGTTTTTTAATGCAGCGACCGAATGGTATCCGTCAAAAGCCGGCCCTGACTCAGGTTCAGCAGCTCATTGAGCCGCGGGTCGGCCTGCAGCGCCGCGGCGGCGGCGGCCTGCTTTTCAGCGGCGCGCTGCGCGGCGAGATCGCGCGCCGTCATCGCACCGGCTGGCATCTCGCTAATCAGGATCAGCGTGATGGCGCGGCCCAGCAGCGTACCGAGCCCGGTTTCGATTTCCTTCATGCGCGCCGGCGACAACATGTCGATGCGCTGGGCATCCGCGGCAAGCGTGAAACGGTCGCCGTCACAGCGCACCAAGGCGGTGTTGCGCGCCAGATTGTCGGCGAGGCCGACCAACTTCATTTCCTCAAGCCAATCCAGCCATTGATTGTTCAGCTGATTGGCGTCGGCCTGGGCCCAGTTACCCGAATGCAAGACATG
>DASUEK010000348.1:0-8383 GCA_036275115.1 Permianibacter sp.
CGGCACACCCGTCGCCGTTTCCTGCCCAATCTGCACTGGCACCGTTTCTGGGTCGAGAGCGAAAAGCGCTTCGTGCGCCTGCGCGTCTCGTCCAAGGGCATGCGCATCA
Source organism: Permianibacter sp. (assembly GCA_036275115.1). Taxonomy (GTDB): domain Bacteria; phylum Pseudomonadota; class Gammaproteobacteria; order Enterobacterales; family Permianibacteraceae; genus Permianibacter. Next base: position 110 of record DASUEK010000348.1, read on the forward strand.
TCGACAAGAACGGCATTGACGCCGTGCTGGCCGATGTCCGTGCCCAAGGCATCAAGGTATAAGGAGCTGAACCATGCGTGACAAGATCAAACTGGTATCGACCGCTGGCACCGGCTACTACTACACCACCGACAAAAACAAGCGCACCACCCCGGAAAAACTTGAAATGAACAAGTACGATCCGGTTGTGCGCAAGCACGTGCCGTTCAAGGAAGCCAAGATCAAGTAATCGTTGGCTGCGAACGCAGCCCGACTTGTACTGCCTCCAGCAGAAAAGCCCGCCTCGGCGGGCTTTTTGTTTTGTCCGCATTTCTGCATTTGGCCGCCTGCCGCTATGGGGCTGGCGTCAGCGCGCTCGCCGCGCCAACCTCGCGCAGAAACCGGCGCATTGCCAAAACCGAACCCAATAAAAACGGCCGCAAGCGGCCGTTTTTATTGATCCATACACGCGCGGGATCACGCCATGGCCGGCGCCGATTGCGGTAACGATTGCGGCACAACAGCGCGCAGCGAGCGGGCGAAATCTTGCAGCACGCGGATGCCGGTCGCTTCGGCTTCTTCGCACCATTTGCGCAATGCTGCGACCAGCTCTTCCCGCGACAGCGAGGCGTTTTGCCACAGCTGCTGCAGCTGTTCGCGGAAGTGCTGCACTTTGCGCAGCATTTCGTTTTCGGCCAGTGCTTTCTGCAGGCGTTCCTTGTCGGCGCCCTTGAGCAGGCGCTCGTCGCGGAACAGACCGCGGCGGGCGCGTTTCAGCAGATCGGCCATGGCCGCTTCGGCTTTGGCACGCTCGGCTTTCCAGATCGGTTTAACAACTTCACGCGAATACTGGGCCAGCACCTGATAGCGGTTGTTGACGATGGCGGTCAGGGTGGCCATGTCCACCTGCTGACGCTCTTCTTGCCGCACCAGTTTCGGTGCCACCCGGTTGATCTTGGCCAGCTTGAGCCAACTCAGCAGTTTCAGGTAACCCCAGCCGATATCCACTTCATACCACTTGACCGAAAACTTGGCGCTGGTGCCGAACGTGTGGTGATTGTTGTGCAGCTCTTCACCACCGATGAACAGGCCCCACGGCGAAATATTGGTGGCCGCATCAGGGCATTCAAAATTGCGGTAACCGTAGTAATGGCCGACACCATTGATGACGCCAGCGGCCCAGAACGGGATCCAGATCATCTGGATCGCCCAGATGGTGATGCCCGGCAAGCCGAACAGCAGCAGATCGAGACCGAACATGATCGCAATGCCGAGGTAGTTGTACGGCGTATAAAGCTTGCGTTCGATCCAGTCATCCGGCGTGCCGTGACCGTATTTGCGCAGTGTCTCCTCATTGACCGCTTCTTTCTGATACAGCTCGGCGCCCTCGCGCATGACTTTGCCGAGACCGAGCACCTGCGGGCTGTGCGGATCCTCTTCGGTTTCGCAGCGAGCATGGTGTTTGCGGTGAATGGCGGCCCAGGCCTTGGTGTTCTGGCCGGTGGTGAGCCAGAGCCAGAACCGGAAAAAGTGGCTGATGACCGGATGCAGCTCAACTGCCTTATGGGCTTGGCAGCGGTGCAAATACAGCGTGACAGCAGCAATGGTGATTTGGGTGAGGATGAAAGTTGCCAGGATGTAGCCACCCAGGCTGAGGTCAAGCAAACCGTACATGTACAACTCCAGAGGCAGCCAGCGTGGCTGCAGGAGCTGTCAGCATACGTGGCAGCCGGAGCGGTCACAAGGAACATGCTGATCTAAGCCGAAGCTACCGTGCCAGCCTTGCGAACCGCCCATGTCAGCGCTGAGCTGGTTGGCGAACGTCCTGCGACTGGCAAGCACGTCCCGCCTGCGGGCCGCTCCGGTATAGTTGGCGGCCTTGTTTGTCCGGCTCGATGGTCCTTGATGAGCGAACTGGCAACTTCCATCACCGACACGGTGCTGACCGTGGCCGATCTGCACTGCCGTCGCGGCAGTTTGCGGCTCGGCCCCTTGAGCTTTCTGCTCCGCCGCGGTGAGAAAGTGGTGCTGCTCGGCGCCAATGGTGGCGGCAAAAGCAGCCTGTTGCTGGCGTTGGCCGGCTTGCTGCCGCTGCAGGGCGGCTGGGTGACCCGCAGCCCTCGTCTGGCACTGGCCGGTGACGGGCTCGCCCTGCTCACCGAACTCAGCGTCGCCGAAACGCTGGCGGATACGGCGGCGCTCAATGGCCTGCCGGCCAGCGCGGTCGACGCCGCCCTGAATCAATGGCAACTGACGGCGGTTGCCGAGCGGCCGGTGCTGTCGTTGTCGCTCGGTTTTCGTCAGCGGCTCGGTCTCGCGCTCGCCACCTTGCCGCAACCGGAGCTGCTGCTGCTCGACGAGCCCGGCAACGGTCTCGATCCCGAGCAGCAGGCGCTGCTCAATCACTGGCTGGAGCAGGATCAGCGAACCGCTGTGCTGCTGGTCAGCCACCAACTCGAACGACTACCGCGCAGCATTGAACGGGCGCTGCTGCTCACCAGCGAAGCCGATGGTCGAACAGTACTGAAATTCGATGGCGATCGGCGCGCGCTGCCGGTACCGTGGGGCACCGCATGATGAAACGATTGTTGCTGCTCGAATTGCGTCGGCAGCTGCGACAACCGTTGCTGCTGCTGGCCATGTTGCTGCAACTGCTGTTGCTCGGTTGGCTGCTGCGCGCCCAGCTTGAGCAATACCTGTCGCTGCAGGCCGGTGGCCTGCGCAACCTGTCAGTCGGCAACGATTTGCTGACGCCGCTGTTCGGCGCGCTAGCGTTTGCGTTGCTGTTTACTGCGCCGCTGTTTGCCGCCGGCATGCGGCCCGCATTGCTGGCGCCATATCGTCGGCTGAGTGCGGCGTCGGCGACACACTGGCTGGCGCCAACCCTGTTCGCTGGCAGCCTGCTGTTTTTCCTGGTGCCGCTGCTGGTGTTGTTGCATCTGCTGTTGCTGCGCAGCGCCAGTGCCATCGCGCTATGGCCAGTCGCCACCAGCAGCCTCGGTTTGCTGCTGCTCGGCACACCACTACTGTGGCTCGCGCTGGCGTTGCAGTTGTTCACGCGCCAGCTGATCACCGCACTGGCATTGTCGCTGCTGGCAATGGCGCTGGTTGCTGCGGCCGAACTGCAGACGCTGCTGCCGACCCCGTTCGGGGTATTCCGCCTACTGCGCGACGGCGCGCTGCCACTCGCCGCGTTGGGTTTTGGCTTTGCCTGCGTACTGCTGTGGTGCGGGTTGCTACGGTTGCGGCAATGCAAACCGCGAAGCCTGCCGGCGCGTTTGCAGTTACCGATCCTGCTGTTGGCGACGTTGGCCAGCTTCGGCTTGCCACAGCGCTGGCAACCGGACAGCGCGCAGCGGCTGAGCGCAACCGAACAACAGGCGCTGCAGAGTTTGCCGGACTCGACCCGACTCATTGTGGTCAGCGCCGATCCGGAGCGGCAGCGCGACTACCTCGCCAGCTTGTCATTGTTGTCAGCCAGCAACGCCGCCGTGCAGGTGCGTGCGGTGCACCCCGATGCACTCAGCAGCGCCGAGCGCGATGCCTTGCCGGGCCGGGAAGGCGTATTGCTGTCGGTGGCCGGGCAATCGGCCTGGCTGAAATTGCCGACCGCCGATCTCGCGGCGCAATCGGTGCGTTGGCTGAGCCGGTTACAACGTCGTAATGATCAATTTCTGGTGTTTCTCGAAGGCCACGGCGAGCGCAGCCTGTTTGGTACGCAGGCGCGCGATCTTGGCCAGTTGAAGCAAGCGCTCGATGCGATCGGCCTGCGCGCGCTGCCACTGCAGCTGCAAGCGGGTTTGCAGATCCCGGCCAACACCGCCGCCTTGGTGCTCGCGTCGCCGACCAGCGCGCTGCTGCCGGCCGAGCAAACCGCGTTGATCGACTTCGTTGCAGGCGGTGGCAATCTGCTCTGGCTGCGCGAGCCGGATGAACCGGCCGACTTTGCTGCACTGGAGCGCGCACTCGGCGTGCAACGCCTTCCCGGCACCGTGCTTGATCTGGCCGGTGTGCAGCGTGGCACGCCACATCCGGCGATTGCGGTCATCGACAAGTATCCGGATCACGCGGCGGTCAACGCCGTGCAGAGCCTGACCGCCCTGCCGTGGGCCGCCGCACTGGAGTTTGATGCCGGCAGCGGCTTTCACGGCACCGCCATTCTGAACAGCAGCAGCGACAGCGTGCTGACCACCGATCCGGATCAGCAAACGCTCGCAATTGATGCACCACGCGGCCGGTTTGCGCTCGGCTGGGCCCTGACCCGTATGAGCAACGGACAAGCGCAACGGATCGCCGTGCTTGGCGATGGCCATTTCCTCGCCGACACCGCCATCAACAACTACGGCAACCGGGCCCTTGCGCTCGCCGTGTTGCAGTGGCTGGCGTTCGGCGATGACGCGATTGCAGCACCGGACCACCGCGCCGCCGACGCCGACTTGCGGCCATCCGCCGGCTTGCTGCACTGGTATCGCTGGGGCCTGCCGGTGCTGTTGCCGTTGCTGTTGCTGCTCGGTCTGGGTGGCTATCAATGGCGCTGGCGCCGACAATAACGCCGTGCTGACAACGAGTTCATCGCATGCCTGAATTACCGGAAGTCGAAACCACCCGGCGCGGGCTCGAACCGCACGTGGTGGGTCAGCGCATCGAACACCTGCTGGTGCGCGAAGCGCGGCTGCGCTGGCCGGTCGAGCCGACCCTGCCGAAGCAATTGAAACATCGCGTGGTCGAAGCCTTGGAGCGGCGCGCCAAGTATTTGTTGTTCCGGTTCGAACACGGCACCGTGATCAGTCACCTCGGTATGTCCGGTTCGTGGCGAGTGATCACCGATGTCGCCAACAACGCACAGCCGTATCGCCTGCACGATCACCTCGCGCTCGCACTCGGCAGCGGTGACGAACTGCGCTACCACGATCCGCGCCGGTTCGGCTGTTTTCTGTTTACCAAGACGCCGGACGCGCATCCACTACTGACCGAACTCGGCCCGGAGCCGCTGGGCGATCGGTTTGACGGTGAATACCTGTTCGCGTTGTCGCGCGGTCGCAAGGCGCCGATCAAAAGTTTTCTGATGGACAACCATGTCGTGGTCGGCGTCGGCAATATCTATGCGCAGGAAGCCTTGTTTCGCGCTGGCATCCATCCGCTGCGTCAGGCTGGCCGGGTCAGTCGCGAGCGCTATCAGGTGCTGGCCGATGTGGTGCGCGAGATCCTCGGCTATGCCATCACCCGCGGCGGTACGACCTTGCGCGATTTTCTCAACAGCGATGGCGAGCCGGGTTATTTCGCGCAAGAATTGAATGTCTATGGCCGCGCTGGCGAGCGCTGCCATGCCTGTGGCAGCGTGATCAAGGAAGCGCGGCTGTCAAATCGCACCACTGGATACTGCCCACAATGTCAGACCTGAACCCGCCCGATCACGCCACACCGCCGTCACTGTCGATTTGGCGCGACATGTGGCTGAAACCCCGCGCCGTGTTGCGGCAGGAATTGGCGCGTCCGGCCGATTGGCGGCACTGGGCGCCAGCAGTACTCGCCGGTATCGCCGCCGTGTTGGAAACCTTTTTGCTGGTCACCACCGCACCCGACGCGAAAACCGATCCGCAACAACTGGCGGCGGCAACCGGCCAGTCGCTGCTGTTGACCGCACTGCTGCTCGGACCGTTGTTCGGCATGTTGCATGTCGGCTTGATGGGGTTTCTGCTGCGTCACATCGGTCGCCTGTTCGGCGGCCAATGCCAACCGGATGCCATGCGTCGCGGCATCAGCCTCGCACTGGTGCCACTGGCCTGGAGCCTGCTGCTGGTGCTGGCGGAAATGTGGTGGATTGGACAGCACGGCAAGGACACTTGGGTGATGATCAGCACTGGCCTGCGTGCGCTGCTGAACCTGTGGACCTTGCTGCTGCTGGCGATGAGCATTTCCGAAGTGCAGCAACTGCCGCTGCGCCGCGCCGCCGGCACACTCGCTGGCACCATTTTGCTGCTGATGTTGATCCTGCTGTTGTTGCAACCGCGCTGACGCGCCACGGACCCGTTGATGAAACCGAATGAACCCAGCGCAAGTGAAGCGTTTTGGCAATTTTCGTTGTCGTTCTATTGCCTGAACGGCGTCGAGCAGGCGCTGCTGACCTTGCAGGACACTTACGGGCTCGACGTCAACTGCCTGCTGTACGCCTATTGGCATGGCGCCAGTGGCCGCGGCGCCATCGGCAAACTGGAGTGGCAGGCACTGCAGGCCAGCGTCAACGGCCTTGCCGAACATGTCGCCGCCTTGCGGGCGCTGCGCAAGGAAGCCAAGTTGATGGCCATCCCGAATTATTACCAGGCCTTGAAGGATGCCGAACTCGCCGGCGAAAAAGCCATCCAGCAACGTCTGGCGCAGCAGGCGCGGCAAATCAACAGCAAATCCGATCGCGCGGCAGCCATTCAAAAATCGATCAGCAGCTATCTCGACGTCGCACACCGCAGCGTGCCGACCGCCACCAGCCAGTTGCTCGACGCACTCGGACAACAGGCGTTACAGCAAGCCTGACGTCAATCCTCCGTCACCCGGCGGAACTCGCAATCCATTCCGCGCTCCAAGCTCGCCCAGCAATTGTCGCGCGAGTGCGCCGGCGTGCGTTTATACGTTTTTCTCGTCTCTTTTTTGCCGGCGATAGCGCGACGCGGTCCGATCATGGCACTGCTGACCTGCTCGCTGTTGCCGCTGGCCGGTTGTGGCAGCGCCTCGCGACCGTTTCAGCCCAGCACGGTCTATCAACCACCGGACGCCGGCCCCGCTTGCACCGAGCTGGGCTGCCCGATCGGTTACGCTGCACCGCCGGAACGGCTCACGGTGGCAACCGAATTGCAGCGCGAGTTTGATCGCTGCCTTGCGATCGGTGTCAGTGCCGATTGCGTGCAGGAAGCCTTTGCCACGGTCCGGAAAAGTCAGGGCCTTGATGAACGCCCGCCAACCGGCACGGTGACCATTCGCAAAGTGCCGGCAGCGGAAGCTGACAACTGATGCGTCACAACCAGCCTTTTTCCCGCGCCAGCCGCGCGGCATCCGTGCGGTTGCGCGCACCCAGTTTGCTGATCGCCTCGGACAGATAATTGCGCACCGTGCCTTCCGACAGCTGCAATTGTGCGGCGATGTCGGCATTGCCCTGACCGTCACCGGCCAAGCGCAATACCGCGCGCTCACGTTCGGTCAGCGGGTCCGGTTCTTCCCAAGCCGCGGCAGCCAGCGTCGGATCGATCGCACGACCGCCGCGCTGGACATTGCGAATCGCCGTCGCCAGCTGTTCGGCCGGTGCGTCTTTCAGCAAATAGCCGCGCACACCGGCATCGAGCGCGCGGCGCAAAAAGCCGCTGCGGGCGAACGTGGTCAGAATGATGACGCGCAGGGCCGGGTAGCGCTCGCGCACCCGCGCCGCCAAATCGAGACCGCTGTCGGCACCGAGTTCGATGTCGGTCAGCAACACCTGCAAATCTGGTTGCGCCGCCAGCACCGCCTCGGCCTCGATGACACTCGCCACCGCCGCAACGATTTCAATATCGGCTTCGAGTCCGAGCAGCGCGGCGAGGGCGCCGCGCACCATCGCCTGATCTTCAACCAGCAGTACCCGGATCATGACGCGGACTCCGCCGGCAGCGGCAAGCGCACCCGGATGCGATGGCCATTGCCACTGGCAAATTCGAGTTCGCCGTGCAGCGTCAGCACCCGCTCGCGCATGCCACGCAAGCCATTGCCTTCGACACCAACCGGCGCCTCGCCATCATCGTGCACGAGAAGTTCGACATGACCAGGCAGGCGGCTGACCCGGATTTCACACTGGCGGGCGCGGGCATGGCGGATGACATTGGTGATTGCTTCACGCACGACAAAGCTGAGCACGTTTTCGTGCGCCGGTGGCAGCGTCATCGCCGGAAGCTGGATCTGCGCCTGGATGTTGACCACTTGCAGGGCCTGACTAAGCCGTTTCAGTTCCTGTTGCAGGCCACTGCCGCGATAACCGGCGACCGCTTCGCGCACTTCCTGCAGCGCGTCGCGCGCTGCTGTTTCGATGTCAGCCACTTCCGTTTTGGCGCGCGCCGGATCGCGATCGAGCAGTTTGCGCGCGAGCTCGGCTTTGAGTGCGATCAGGCTCAGCGTGTGGCCGAGCAGATCGTGCAGATCGCGAGCGATGCGTTCGCGTTCGGCAAGGCCGGCGAGGTATTCGATCTCTTCCTGCTGGCGCAGCAATTTTTCCCGGGCGCGAGTGCGCGCGCCTTCCTGGACATTGACCAGCCCGATCAGCACGGTGATCGCCATGCT
>DASUEK010000349.1:0-4547 GCA_036275115.1 Permianibacter sp.
GACGCCCTGCCCCGCAGCGGCGCGCAGCGCCACGGCCTGCTCGCCGCCGATGTCGGCGACACCGACGGCCTCCGCGCGGCCGTGCAGGCGCGTGCGAACGAACGTCCTGTGCACGTGCTGGTCAACAACACCGCCGGCCCCCCCGGCGGCCCAGTGCATGCCGCCGACGAGGCCGCCTTCCTCGACACCTTCCGCCGTCATCTGCTCGCCAATCAGGCGCTGGTGCAGACGACCCTGCCGGGCATGCGCGCCGCGGGCTGGGGCCGGATCGTCAACGTGATCTCGACCTCGGTGTACGAACCGATCCCGAACCTGGGCGTGTCGAACACCATCCGCGGCGCGGTGGCGAGCTGGGCCAAGACGCTGGCCGGCGAGCTCGGTCCGTTTGGCATCACGGTCAACAACGTGCTGCCCGGCGCCACCAAGACCATGCGGCTGGAAGCGATTTTCAACAACAAAGCCCAGAAAGCCGGTGTCTCGGTGCAGGACATCGAAGAAGAAGAAAAGCAGACCATTCCGCTGCGCCGGTTTGCCGAACCGGAAGAACTCGCCAGCGTGATCGCCTTTCTGGCATCGCCGGCGGCAAGCTATGTCACCGGCATCAATGTCCCGGTCGACGGCGGTCGCACGCTGTGTCTGTAAACGCGCGCTGTTTGTAAAAGAAATCGCCTCCCTTGTCAGGGGGCGAGCCGAGGTTGGGGCATCCCGCCCACTTACTGGTGTACCGCAATGACCGATATCCTGAACTACATCAACGGCGAGCTCGTGCCGGCGCAAAGCAACAGCTGGCTCGACAATTACGAACCGGCGACCGGTGAAATCTATTCCCGCATCGCCGATTCCGACGAGCGCGATGTCGAGCTTGCCGTGCAGGCCGCGCACGCGGCATTCCCGGCCTGGAAGCGCACCAGTCTTGATGAGCGCGCCCGGCTGCTCAACGCCATTGCCGACAAGCTCGAACACTGGAACGATGCGCTCGCCGAGGCCGAGAGCATGGACAACGGCAAACCGATCTGGCTTGCGCGCACGGTCGACATTCCGCGTGCCGCGCACAACTTCCGCTTCTTTGCCCACGCCATCACCCAGTGGTCGAGCGAAAGCCACGCCATGCCGAACGTCGCCATCAATTACACGCTGCGCGATCCGATTGGCGTGGTCGCCTGCATCAGTCCGTGGAACCTGCCGCTGTATCTGTTCAGCTGGAAAATCGCCCCGGCGCTCGCCGCCGGCAATTGCGTCGTTGCCAAGCCCAGCGAAGTGACCCCGATGACCGCGTTCCTGCTCGCCAATATCTGCCGCGAAGTCGGCTTGCCACCGGGCGTGCTCAACATCGTGCACGGCCTCGGCAGCAAATGCGGCAATGCCATGGTCGAGCATCCGCAGATCAAGGCCATCTCGTTCACCGGTGGCACCAAAACCGGTGAGCACATCGCCCGGGTCGCCGCGCCCACGTTCAAGAAGCTGTCGCTCGAACTCGGCGGCAAGAATCCAACCCTGGTATTCGCCGATTGCGATTTCGAGCACACCGTCAATGAGGTGGTGCGCGCCGCATTCAGCAACCAGGGCCAGATCTGCCTGTGTGGCTCGCGCATCTATGTCGAGCGGCCGATTTACGAAAAATTCCGCGACGCGCTCGTGGCCACGATCAACAACCTGAAAGTCGGCGACCCGATGGATGCCGGCAACCAGCAAGGCGCGGTGGTCTCGAAAGCGCATTTCGACAAGGTGCTGAGTTACATCGCGCTTGCCACGCAGGAAGGTGGTCGGTTGCTGACCGGTGGCCACGTTGTGCAGCCAGAAGGCCGTTGCCAGAACGGCTGGTTTATTGCGCCGACGCTGTTCGAGAATCTGGCACCGGATTGCCGAACAAACCAAGAAGAGATTTTCGGTCCGGTCGCGACGATTACGCCGTTTGATTCGGAAGACGAAGTGCTGGGCTATGCCAATGGCACGGCATATGGCTTGGCCGCAAGTGTCTGGACCACCGATTTGAAGCGCGCGCATCGGGTGGCGGCTTCTTTGGAGTCCGGGATTGTCTGGGTGAACTGTTGGCTGCTCAGGGATTTGCGGACGCCGTTTGGGGGCGTGAAGCAGTCGGGGGTTGGCAGGGAAGGTGGGGTGGAGGCGCTGAGGTTTTTTACTGAGGCGAAGAATGTGTGTATTAAGTTTTAACTGTGAACCGCCCCGGGTATCGCGGAGGCTATTGGTTTTGAGTCAAGCTGCCTTTCTGCTTTCCGTCTGACTCTGTTCATATAGTGCCTCAAACTCTGCCGGCGGGATATTGCCGATGGGCTCCAGGAGGCGTTGATGATTGAACCAAGTCACCCAATTTAGCGTTTCCAGCTCCACCGCATCGATGGACGGCCAAGGCCCTTTCTTGTAGATCAGCTCCGCTTTGTACAGACCGTTTATTGTCTCGGCCATGGCGTTGTCGTAGCTGTCGCCAGTGCTTCCGACAGACGGCTCGACGCCAGCTTCTCCGAGGCGTTCGCTGTAACGGATCGACAGATATTGCGAGCCCCTGTCGCTGTGATGGATGAGCTGGTGACGCGGCGGTTTTCGGGCGTAAAGGGCCTGCTCCAGCGCATCCAGCACGAAGTCCGTGCGCATGTGTCGGCTGACCCGCCAGCCCACGATGAATCGCGAATAGACATCGACAATGAATGCGACATAGGCAAAACCTTGCCACGTTGAAACGAACGTGAAATCGGCCACCCAGAGCTGATTTGGCCTGTCCGCTTTGAACTGGCGATTTACTCGATCTTGCGGCTTCGGCGCTGCCGGATCCGGGAACGTCGTGGTGACTTTCTTGCCACGCACGACACCTTGTAAGCCTTCTTTTCGCATCAACCGCTCCACGGTGCAGCGCGCCACGACAATGCCTTCCCGGTTCAGCTGGCGCCAAACTTTATCCGCGCCATAAACTTCCCGGTTGGCGCGCCAGACACGCACGGTCGCTTCACGAAGAAAGCGATCTCGCTGCGCTCGTTTGGAACGAAGTTCAGGGTCGCGTAGACGCGCCGCATGACGCCGATAAGCAGAAGGGGCAACCTGCAGCGCACGGCAGATCGGCTCGACCCCAAACGCATTCCGGTGCCGGTCGATGAAGGACCACGTTACTTCAAACGGCGGTCGAGCTCCGCCTGGGCGAAAAAAGCACTGGCCAGCTTGAGGATTTCGTTGGCACGCTTCAATTCACGCACCTCACGCTCCAGCTCCTTGACGCGGGTATCCGTGGCACCAGCGGTCGGCGTAGTCGGTGCAGCGGTTTTGCGGATCCAGTTGCTCAAGGTCTGCGGAGTACAGCCAATCTTGCCGGCCACAGCCTCAATTGCCGCCCAATGGGAATCATGGGCTTCCCGCACTTCGTACACCATGCGGACGGCCCGCTCACGTAGCTCAGGTGAAAATTTGGTCGATTTGGTCATGATGGCTCCATTCTCTCAAGGATTGGAGCCTCCGCAATACCCGGGGCGGTTCACTGCTCCGTTCCATTGAAGCTATCGCCAAGGAGACGCAGGCGCTCACGCCCGACGTTATCAAGGAACTGGCAAAGCAGCAGGTGTCGAGCGGCAGTGATTTGAAAAAGGGCGTGCTGCTGATTGCCGTTGGGTCGGGCATCTGGGGCTTTTCGTTCTTTGCCGATTTTCCGCAGCGTGGGAGTCTGGATCTCAACGACGCCCTGTACGGGCTCGGCTGCTTTCCGTTTCTGGTAGGACTGGGCTTTTTGCTGTTGCATCGGCTTGAGCAAGCCTAAGCGTGTCGATGCAGGAACCCCAGGGGCTGACAACCGAGCAACTGGTCGCGTTGGCGCAAGCCACCGGCGATCGGCGTGCGTTTGATCAGCTGTTTGCACTGTATGGCCCTCGCCTCAGAGCCTTTCTGCGCGGCAAGGCTGGGCCGGGCGATGCCGATGATCTGCTGCAGGAAACCTACCTCAAAGCGTTTCTGAAAATCAGGCAGTTCAACGGCAGCTCCCAGTTCTCGTCATGGCTGTTCAGCATTGCCATCAACGAGTTTCTGCTTGTGAAACGCAAACAAAAAGCGCTGGCGAGGCTAAAGGCATTCTTCAAGCGTGATGCCGATCCGGCGAGTCAGGCCGGCGGTGCGCTGGAGCCGCTGCTGGATCTGGACCGCCTGTTTCGCCGCCTCAGCGCCAATCAGTACGACGCCTATGTGCTGTCGAAGGCGTTTGGCTATTCCCATGCCGAGATCGCCGCCGAGCTGGAGATGCCGCTAGGCAGCGTGAAAACGTACATCAATCAGGCCAACCGACTGCTGAATGAGTGAGCAAACGCATGCATATCGATAAATGGCACCGCCAGCTGAAACTCTTTGCCTGGCAACACAAACGCAGCCTCATTCTCACAGCGATGTTTGCGCTGGCAGTCGTGCTCAGCGCATTTCTCGTCGCGCCTGCGGTGTGGCCGGTGTTTGCTCTGCCTCAGTGGCCGCCGGAGTTTTGGTACGTGGCCATTGCCGGCTTTTTTATCTGTGTGGTGGTGGTGTTGGTAAACGACTAACTAGCCGTTCTGAAATGCCGGCCA
>DASUEK010000350.1:0-3331 GCA_036275115.1 Permianibacter sp.
CACTGAGCGTGAACAGCCAGTAGTTGCCGGTGATGATCAGGTATTGGCGAACGTCGGCGGACAGATTGGTGAGAGCAGTCATTTTTTTCTCTGGCTTCGTATCAGTAGCAGACCCATGTGCGGCCGGCCGCCCCCTCTCCCTTGCCCCTCTCCCTTGAGGGGAGAGGGGGAACAGCCGAAATGAACCCGACCGCTGCGTTGGAGCTCACTATCCATTTTGGGAGCGGCCTTGGCCGCGATTCCGTCAGCACGCGCAGCCGCCGGATAAAATATCGCGACCAAGGTCGCTCCTGCCGCAAGCCCATCGATTCATCGCGACTGAAGCCGCTCCCACAACAGAAAATTTCTTAAGCCGCTTTGCCAACTTTCACGGCCAGCTCGAATGCGCGGTTGGCGTAGCCCCATTCGTTGTCATACCAAGCGTAGATCTTCACCTGGGTGCCGTTCACCACCATGGTCGACAACGCATCGACAATGCTGGAGCGTGGGTCGGTACGGTAATCGATCGACACCAGCGGCTTTTCTTCATAGCCCAGAATGCCGCGCAGCGGACCGTCAGCGGCGGCTTTCAGCAGCGCGTTGACTTCGGCAGCGCTGGTCGCGCGCTCGACTTCAAACACGCAATCGGTCAACGACGCAACGGTCAACGGCACCCGCACGGCGTGGCCATTCAAGCGGCCTTTCAGTTCCGGGAAAATCTCGGTGATCGCGGTCGCCGAGCCGGTCGTGGTCGGGATCAGCGATTCGCCACAGGCGCGGGCGCGGCGCAGATCCTTGTGCGCGGCATCGATGATGGTCTGGGTGTTGGTCAGGCAGTGAATGGTGGTCATCGAGCCGTGCTTGATGCCGAGTGATTCGTGCATCACCTTCACCACCGGCGCCAGACAGTTGGTGGTACAGCTCGCCGCCGTGACAATGCGATGCTCGGCCGGGTTGAACAGCTGATCGTTGACGCCCATCACCACGTTCAGCACGCCTTTTTCTTTCACCGGTGCGGTCACCACCACCCGCTTGACGCCCTGATCAAGATAAGCCTGCAGGGCGGCCGTGGTTTTCATTTTGCCGCTGGCTTCAATCACCACATCGCAGCCGGACCAATCGGTATCCGTGATCGCTTTGTTGCCGGTGAACGCCACCGATTTGCCATCGATGATCAGCGCGTCCTGTTCGCTCGTGATGTTGTGCGGCCAGCGGCCATGTACCGAATCGAACTCCAGCAAATGCGCGAAGGTCGCGGCATCGCCGGCCGGATCATTCACGCGGACAAAGCTCACGTCATCGCGGCCCCAACCGGCGCGCAGTGCCAAGCGGCCCATGCGGCCAAAACCGTTGATACCAATCCGTACACTCATGGCGTCAAATCCTGTTGCAGATGATCGGGTTCAAGAAGAGCGTGTGCGTTCAGCGACAACGGCGGCCGGCGGGCAACAGGCCGTGACCGGGGTGATGCCACACGGTTCGCCGCCGCAGCAGTTTTCGGTCAGAAAGCCGATGAGATCATTCATGGCCGCGACCGTGACGGCGTAATGAATGAACCGGCCTTGCTGTCGACCGTTGATGAGGCCGGCCTGGCTCAGCTCTTTCAGGTGAAACGACAGCGTCGCCGCCGGCACCGGCAGCTGCTCGGCAATGCGGCCGACGGTCAGCCCATTCGGCCCCGCGACCAGCAGCAGCCGAAACAAGCGCAGCCGGGTGCTGTGGGCCAGCGCGCTGAGCCGGGCAATGGCGAGGGTCTCATCCATAATTCGATAATTCCGGAAAACTCGAATTAACGTAGCGCGAGGATATGACGGGCACATGACAGCTGCCAAGTCGGCAGCGTTGCGTTGAGAAAAGAGAACGTAGCGGCGGCGAACCGCCCGCGTGCGACGTGATCAGCCGACCGCCCGCGCAGGCTGCAAGGCGATGACCGCCATTCCGGTCAGCGCCAGTGCGGCCCCGAGCCAGTCCCAGCGGGTCAGCGCGACACCGTCGACGAGATACAGCCAGATGAGCGCGACCACGATGTACATGCCACCGTAAGCGGCATAGGTGCGGCCGGCCGCGGTCGGGTGCAGGGTCAGCAGCCAGGCAAACAGCGCCAGCGACAGCGCTGCCGGTACCAAGAGCCACGCACTTTTACCCTGCTTCAGCACCAGCCACGGCAAATAGCAGCCGACGATTTCAGCCACTGCGGTCAGCGCAAACAGGGCCGTGATTTTCAGTGGGTCCATCTCGATACCAATGCGGTGTTTTGATTGATTGTGCAAGCGAACAGCTTCTCACGGAACCATTGTGCAAGGCGACCCGCTCGCCAACTGACCAACACGGAAACTACACCGCCGATACCGCGTTTTCCGCTCGCCGATGGGCCGGTGTGCTGCCGTTGAGCAGCCGACCAATGACGCTGTGACGCACCAGTAGCTGATAACTGAGCAAGCACAGCGCGAAAGTCGCCGCTGTCGCCATCACAAACTTGAGTGCCCAGTGCAGCGGCCAGTCCAGCAGCCGGTATTGCAGCGCGAACAACACCGGCAGATGCACGAGGTAAACCCAGTATGAAGCATCAGCGAGCCAGCGCATGCCAGCGCTGCGGCTGTGCAGCCAACGTTGGGCCGCCAGCAGACACCACAGCGTCAGCCAGAAGCCGGTACAGGCCTGCAGCAGCGCAAAAGAAAAATGCTGCAGCGGCGTGGTGTCGAAGTTCCGCAAACCGTTGCTCAACCAGAACAGCAGCGCATACGCGATGACGGCAGCAAGCAGCACCCAAGGCGCGAATCGGCGCCAGCGATCCAGCAACGCCGTGTGACGATACAGCAGAAAACCGAGCGCAAAATAGCTGCCGAAATACAACAGCGCCCACAGCGACGGCAGCAAGAATTCCGGCGCCGGCCACGGCACGCTAACCCAGGCCAGCACCGGCGCCTGCAACAAGGGAAGCGCCAGTGGTAACGCCAGTACCGGCAATTTGGCGAGCCACGCACCGACAGCGCCAAGCTCCAGCGCCGATATCACCCAGACCAGCACGGTGAACAGCAGCAGGTAAAACAGAAACCACAGATGCAACCAGCCGGGCAGTGACGGCAGTTCCCCATGCTGCGCGCGGTAATCGCGCAGCCAGCTCAAGAGTGGCGATAGTTGATTCACCGATTCGACCGCATTGTCGGTGAGCCAGTGCATGCTGAGTGTCAGTAGCGGTAAAAAGATCAGTAGCGGTAAAAGCACGCGCGCACCGCGGTTGCGGAACAAGCCGGCCATGCCACGTCGCGCCAGTAGCAGCGCCGCAAAAAAGCCCGCGACGGTGAAGAAAAGCGGCATCCGAAAGGTATGCAGAAACCACGCGATTGCATCG
>DASUEK010000351.1:0-3463 GCA_036275115.1 Permianibacter sp.
TCACCACGAACGGAATCAAACCGTCTCTCTTTGTGCCCGTTCGCCCTGAGCTTGTCGAAGGGTAACGGGCGCTCTACTCAATGCCTGACAGGCGCTTACGCCTTCGCTGCCTCCAAAAAGTCCTGAGCAAAACGCTGCAACACGCCGCCTGCTTCGTAAATCGACACTTCTTCGGCGGTATCGAGACGGCAGGTCACCGGCACTTCGATGCGCTCGCCATTCCGACGATTGATCACCAGCGTCAACTCCGCGCGCGGGGTGCGCTTGCCAATCACATCGTACGTTTCGGTGCCGTCGAGCGCGAGCGTTTTGCGGTTGACGCCGGCTTTGAATTCCAGCGGCAGCACGCCCATGCCGATCAGGTTGGTGCGGTGAATACGCTCGAAACCTTCGGCGACAATCGCTTCAACGCCCGCCAGACGGACACCTTTCGCGGCCCAGTCACGCGAGCTGCCCTGACCGTAATCGGCGCCGGCGATGATGATCAGCGGCTGGCTGCGGTTCATGTAGGTTTCGATCGCTTCCCACATCCGCATCACCTTGCCTTCCGGCTCGACGCGGGCGAGTGAGCCTTTTTTCACTTGGCCATCGACCACGGCCATTTCGTTGATCAAGGTCGGGTTGGCAAACGTCGCGCGTTGCGCGGTCAGGTGATCGCCACGGTGCGTGGCGTACGAGTTGAAGTCTTCTTCCGGCAGGCCCATTTTGGCGAGGTATTCGCCGGCAGCGCTGTTCGGCATGATCGCGTTCGACGGCGACAAGTGATCGGTGGTGATGTTGTCGCCGAGCAGTGCCAATGGCCGCATGCCGGTCAGCGTGCGCGGTTTGGCGAGTGCGCCTTCCCAGTATGGCGGCCGGCGAATGTAGGTGCTCATTTCGCGCCAGTCGTACAGCGGACTGATGTGCTCATTGCTGGCGACGGCGGCGGTGAACATCGGCTCATACACTTTTCGGAATTGTTCCGGCTTCACGGCGGTTTTGACAATGGCGTCGATTTCTTCATCGCTCGGCCAGATGTCTTTCAGCGTGACCGGCCTGCCGTTTTGATCATGGCCCAGCACATCTTTTTCGATATCGAAACGGATGCTGCCGGCGATGGCGTACGCCACCACCAGCGGCGGCGAGGCGAGGAAGGCCTGCTTGGCGTACGGGTGAATGCGGCCATCGAAGTTCCGGTTACCGGACAGCACGGCGGTGGCGTACAGATCGCGGTCGATGATTTCCTGCTGGATCTTCGGATCGAGCGCGCCACTCATGCCATTGCAGGTCGTGCAGGCAAACGCGACGATGCCGAAGCCGAGCTGTTCCAAGTCGGCTTTCAGACCGGCTTCTTGCAAATACAGCTCAACGGTTTTCGAGCCCGGCGCCAGCGAGCTTTTCACCCACGGTTTGCGGGTCAGGCCTTTGCGGTTGGCATTGCGCGCCAAGAGACCGGCGGCAATAACGTTGCGCGGGTTCGACGTGTTGGTGCAGCTGGTAATGGCCGCGATGATGACGGCGCCATCCGGCATCTGGCCTTCGGTTTCGGTGTACGGTGCAACAATGCCTTTTGCCGCCAAATCGGTCGTGGCAACACGGGCATGCGGATTCGACGGGCCGGCCATGTTGCGGACCACGCTCGACAAATCAAACGTCAGCGTCCGTTCGTACTGCGCCGTTTTCAAACTGTCGGCCCAGAGTCCAGCTTGCTTGGCGTAAATCTCGACCAATTTCACTTGCTCGTCGCTGCGGCCGGTCAGGCGCAGGTAATCAATCGTTTGCTGGTCGATAAAGAACATCGCGGCGGTAGCGCCGTATTCCGGTGCCATGTTGGAAATGGTGGCGCGGTCACCGAGCGTCAGCGCCGCGGCGCCTTCGCCACGGAATTCCAGGTAAGCGCCAACCACTTTCGCTTTGCGCAGGAATTCGGTCAGTGCCAGCACGATGTCGGTGGCGGTGATGCCCGGTTGCGGTTTGCCGGTCAGTTCCACGCCGATGATATCCGGCAGCCGCATCCACGAGGCGCGACCGAGCATGACGTTTTCCGCTTCCAGACCACCCACACCAACGGCGATCACGCCGAGCGCATCAACATGCGGGGTATGGCTGTCAGTGCCGACGCAGGTGTCGGGGTAGGCAACGTTGTCCTGCACGCCGATCACCGGCGACATCCGCTCCAGATTGATCTGGTGCATGATGCCGTTGCCCGGCGGGATCACATCAACGTTCTTGAACGCCTTTTTGGTCCAGTTGATGAAGTGAAAGCGATCTTCATTGCGGCGATCTTCAATGGCGCGGTTTTTCTCGAACGCTTGCGGATCAAAACCACCGCATTCGACCGCCAGCGAGTGGTCGACAATCAATTGCACCGGCACCACCGGGTTCACTTGTGCCGGGTCGCCGCCTTGATCGGCAATG
The DNA here is from genome assembly GCA_036275115.1 of Permianibacter sp. Classification (GTDB taxonomy): domain Bacteria; phylum Pseudomonadota; class Gammaproteobacteria; order Enterobacterales; family Permianibacteraceae; genus Permianibacter. Next base: position 2,398 of record DASUEK010000351.1, read on the forward strand.
GCGTCGCGTAGACCGGCGAGATCGACCAGTGCGGTCTGGCCGAGAATGTCGTGGCAGACCACGCGGGCCGGGAACCACGGAAAGTCGCGGTCGCGCTTGCGCTCGATCAGTTGCAGCAGGCAGTCGTTGAGGATGGTCGGGTCGCATTTGCGCACGAGGTTCTCGGCGTGAACGCGGGCGGTGTAGGGCAGGCCGTCATAGCTGCCGGGCTTCAGCGCCTCGACCGCCGCGCGGGCGTCAAACCAATCCAGGGACGTACCGGTCAACTTCTTGCGAAACGCAGTGTTCATGAGGAGGGGCATCCAGTGCGGGGTTGAGGTAAAAGGGCTAGCCGTCGAGGTCGGCATTCAAACGTTTGTCCATTATCCGGAAAACGGCCGGGAGGTGCATCCGGCTTTGGTCGGTTGCTGATGAAAAATCAGCCGGTTTGTCCGGTCATGGCTTATGAGGCTGGGGAATATAGCAGCCAGACGCCGGCTCGCTGCTCCGAGGGCGGTTCCGGTTGGTCAGAAATGGCGGCGGCAGCCGATTGCCCGAGGCTGGCCGTCACCGCGAACAACATGGCAACCGATACTGACGTGATGCGGCGCCAGCCGGGGCCCGGTCGTGCAAATTCGCTTGAAGCTTCGCCGCACGTATGCCGTGTTGGGCCGGCGTGACGGCGCGGGGCGTGAATGGCCGCGTTGTTTACGCCGACCCTGACAGGTTACGGCGCGATTTTCCGTTTGAGCGCCCGTGCCAGTGATCGCGGCAGGCTGGGCAGGGTGCGCAGCAGCCACGGCAACACTTTGCGCTTCACGCCATTCAAGGATTCCGGCACCACCGCCTCGATGAGGTGCGGGCCCGGCATCGCCAGCGCGTACTCCAGCGCCTTGCAGAAATCCTCGGCGGTTTCCACCCGCACCGCGTGCACACCCATGCCTTGCGCGAGCTGGGCGAAGTTGAGCTGTGGCCCACCGATGTCGAGCTGCGATTTCGCTTTCGGGCCAATCTCGTCGGCGCCAACGCGTTCGAGTTCGATATTGAGCACCGAGTACGAGGCGTTGTTGAAAATGATCGAGGTGAC
>DASUEK010000352.1:0-4888 GCA_036275115.1 Permianibacter sp.
ACGTTGAATGACCCGGCTCAAACCGAGTCGCTGCAGCTGGCTTTGCCAGAGGCGCCTATACTAGAACTGCATCACTAGTTGTCGGCCGCCCTTTTCGGTGATGACGGCCGCTCGCTGCCACAGGAAATCTCATGAGCCTCGAACAACAATTTCTCAACGAACTGCTGGATGCGATCAAGAACGACCGGCTGAACCTGCCGACCCTGCCCGAAGTGGCCTTGCGGATCCGGGAAGCGGTCGATGACCCGGATGTCTCGGCCGGCAAGCTGGCGTCGGTGGTTGGTCAGGACGCCGCCCTCGCCGCCCGCATCATTAAAGTAGCCAACAGCCCGCTGCTGCGCGGCCGGGTCCAGGTCGACAACCTTCAGCTCGCCATCACCCGGCTTGGCATCACCTTTGTTCGCAACTTGGTGACGGGCCTTGCGATGCAGCAGATGTTCCAGGCCACTTCCGATGCGGTCGACGCCAAGCTGCGTCAGGTCTGGGAACACTCGACCGAAGTCGCGTCGATCTGCCATGTGCTGGCCAGCCACTACACCAAACTGAAACCGGATCAGGCCATGCTGGCCGGTCTGGTGCACGAAATCGGTGTTCTGCCGATCCTGACACTGGCAGAAGAATCGCCGGAAATGATGGCGCACCCGGACATTCTTGATCGCGTCATCGACAAGCTGCATCCGCAGGTCGGCACCGCCATCCTGAAAGCCTGGAGTTTCCCGCCAGAACTCGTTTCCGTGCCGGAAGGCTGTGTCGATTTCGGTCGCCGCTCAGAAAAAGTCGATTACGTCGACGTGGTCACTGTGGCCAAATTGCAAAGCTATGCCGGCAGTGACAACGCGCTGGGCACCATCGACTGGAACCATGTGCCGGCCTTCGCCCGGCTCGGTCTTGCCACTGACGTGCATGTCCACGACATGGAAGACATTGGCGGCGAGATCGCCGAAGCCAAGCAGCTGTTCTCCTGAGCAACACGCCGCGCAAGACAAAAAACGGAGGCCCTGCCTCCGTTTTTGCTTGCCGCTGAAATCAGGCCGCGATATCGACGCTGATGGCCTCGGCGGCCAAAGCGGCTTGCACGCTGTCGCGCCCCAGCAGCATCAGCGCATGACGATGCCAATGCGGATAACGACTGCGCATCGGCAAGCCGATGCGACCACCCCAGCGATACATCACCAGCAAGTACGGGTCGACCACCGTCAGCGCATCACCCACAGCAAACCCTTGCGCCAGACGCTGATCGATGCGGGCGAAGCCCTGCTCGATCCAGTCGCGACCACGCGCTTGCACGGCCGGGTGCAGCGCCGGCTCGTTCACAAACCGCATTGGCCGCCACAAGCCGCCGAACCCCCAGCCATGGACCGTACCGGACAGCCAATTCAACCACTCCATGACCCGGGCCTGCCCCACGACATCGGCCGGGTAAAGTTGCCGGTCCGGCGCCTGCTGAGCAATGACCCAGCTGATCGCCGGCAACTCGGTCAGCACCATGTCGCCGGCCGCCAGCACCGGTACCAATCCGGCCGGGTTCAGGCGACGAAAGGCCTCGCTGTGCTGTTCACCCGCCTGCAGGTCAACTTTCTCAAGCTGGAACGGCAAGCCTGCCTCGCGCAGCAGGATATGAGCGGACAGGGAGCAGGCTCCCGGGGCATAGAACAAACGCATTTCCACGGCGGACTCCGATGTTGGTAGACTGAGTTGTCTACCAACATTGCAGCACGAGTAGACAAACTTGTCTACCACCTGCCGCTGTGGATTTTTGCCATGAGCCAACCCACCGATTCCGACGCCCGCCACCGCCTGCTGCAGGCGGCCACCGCCCTGTTCTATCAGCGCGGCATTCCGAACGTCGGCATCAATGAAGTCATCGACAGCGCCGGTGTTGCCAAACGCACGCTGTACAAGCACTTCGCGACCAAGGACGAACTGGTGCTTGCGGTGCTGAGCGAGCTGGCCACCCGCCGGGAAGCCGCGATCACAGCGGCCATTGACGCCGCTGACAACCCGACCGACGCCATTCTGTCGGTGTTCCGGATCGCGCTCGCGGCCCGTGAGCGACCCGGCTTTCGTGGCTGTGCCGCGATCAATGCCGCGCTCGAAATGGCGGCGCCCGAGACCGCGATTCACCAGTTCAGCCGCGACTTCAAACTGCGGCTGCGTCAACGTCTTGTTGAGCTTGCCAGCGCCGCCGGATCGCGTGAGCCGGATCTGCTTGGCTGGCAATTGCTGCTGCTGTGGGACGGTGCGTTAATCGAGGCTTACATCCAGCAATCGGCGACGCCGATCACCGCCGCGCTGGCCGCGGCCGAATCGCTTTTGGCGCATGCCAGACAGTGAAGTCATCGCCGCACCGGCAAAAAAAAGAGCGGCTTTTGGCCGCTCTTTTTTTTGCTCATCCGCATCAGTCAGCTTTTGGCCGCATCAGTGGGAACAGCAGCACGTCGCGAATGCTGGCCGAGTTGGTCAGCAACATGACGAAGCGATCGATACCGATGCCTTCACCGGCGGTCGGCGCCAGACCGTATTCGAGCGCGTTGATGTAATCGGCATCGAAGAACATCGCTTCTTCGTCGCCGGCATCCTTCGCCTCGACCTGGGCGCGGAACCGATCGGCCTGATCGTCCGGATCGTTCAGCTCGGAGAAACCGTTGGCAAGTTCGCGACCACCGACGAACAACTCAAAACGATCGGTAACCTCCGGGTTCTTGTCGTTGCGACGCGACAGCGGCGACACCTCGACCGGGTAATCGCAAATGAAAGTCGGCTGCATCAGCTTGGCTTCAACGGTTTCTTCGAACACCGTGATCTGGGCTTTACCCAGACCTGCGTTCTTGTCGACATGCACTTTCAAGCGCTGGGCGACTGCACGCACGCCTTCCAGCGTCGACAACTCCGCCTTGGTCACGCCGTCGTTGTATTTGACGATGGCATCGAGCACCGACAAGCGATCGAACGGCTTGCTGAAGTCGTAATCGACACCCTGCGAATGGAATTGGTAGGTGCCAAGCGCCTGTTCGGCAACAAACTTGAACAGTTTTTCGGTGTAGTCCATCAGGTCATGGTAATCGGCATAGGCCCAGTAGAATTCCATCATCGTGAATTCCGGGTTATGCCGGGTGCTGATGCCTTCGTTACGGAAATTGCGGTTGATTTCGAACACTTTCTCGAAACCGACGACGGTCAGCCGCTTCAGGTACAGCTCGGGCGCGATACGCAGGTACAGCTGCATGTCGAGCGCGTTGTGGTGCGTCAGGAACGGCCTCGCCGCGGCGCCGCCCGGGATCGGGTGCATCATCGGGGTTTCGACTTCGAGGAAGCCTTCACCGGTCATGAAGCGGCGAATGGCATCGATGATCTTCGAGCGCAGCACAAAGGTCCGGCGCGAATCTTCGTTGACGATCAAATCAACATAACGCTGACGATACCGGGCCTCGGTATCGGTCATGCCATGCCACTTGTCCGGCAGCGGCTTCAGCGCCTTGGTCAGCATCCGGATGCTGGTCGCGTGTACCGACAGCTCACCGACTTTGGTTTTGAACAGCGTGCCTTCGACGCCAATGATGTCGCCGATGTCCCAGTGCTTGAACGACTCGTAAACGCCTTCCGGCAGATCTTCGCCGCGCACGTACACTTGAATGCGACCGCTCATGTCCTGGATATGGCAGAAGCTCGCCTTGCCCATCAGACGGCGGGTCATGATCCGGCCGGCCAGCTTGACCTTGACGGCTTGTGCTTCCAGCGCATCTTTTTCGGCTGCGCCGTATTTGTCGTTCAGATCCTGCGCCAGCGCATCACGGCGGTAATCGTTCGGGTAGGCATTGCCCTGCGCGCGCAGCGCTGCCAGCTTTTCCCGGCGCACGGCAATTTGTTGGTTCTCGTCGAGTTGTTCTGCCGGCTGTTGTGCTTGTTCGGTCATTTTTTTCTCACGGTTTGGTTTCGCGTTTACCCAACGAAAAACTTACAGGCCTTTCTTCAGGCTGGCTTCCATGAACGGGTCGAGATCGCCATCCAGTACGCGCTGGGTGTCGCTCTCTTCGTAGTCAGTGCGCAAATCCTTGATGCGCGACTGATCCAGCACATACGAACGGATCTGCTGGCCCCAACCGATATCGGACTTGGTCGCTTCCAGCGCATCTTTCGCCGCGTTGCGTTTCTGGATCTCCAGTTCGTACAAACGCGCTTTCAGCATTTTCATCGCCCGATCGCGGTTGGCATGCTGCGAGCGCTCGTTCTGGCAAGCCACCACCACACCGGTCGGCACGTGGGTGATCCGCACCGCCGAATCGGTTTTGTTGACGTGCTGACCACCGGCGCCGCTGGAACGGTAGGTATCCGTTTTCAGATCGGCCGGGTTGATCTCAATCTCGATCTTGTCATCGACTTCCGGCGACACGAACACCGCGGTGAACGAGGTGTGCCGGCGGTTGCCCGAATCGAACGGCGATTTGCGCACCAAGCGGTGCACGCCGGTTTCGGTACGCAACCAGCCGTAGGCGTACTCGCCTTCGAACCGGATCGTGGTCGACTTGAGGCCGGCGACGTCACCGGCCGACTCTTCGACCACCTCGGTCTTGAAGCCCTTGCTGTCGCCCCACTTCAGGTACATCCGTTGCAGCATCTGGGCCCAGTCCTGCGCCTCGGTGCCGCCCGAGCCGGCCTGAATGTCGAGGTAGCAGTTGGCATGGTCCATTTCGCCCGAGAACATCCGCTTGAACTCAAGCTTGGCCAGTTCCGCCTCGGTCGCCAACAAATCGTTGCCGACGCCATCGATGGTGACATCGTCGCCTTCCTCGATGGCAATCTCCAATAACCCTTCGGAATCATCCAGACTGCCAGTGAGCCGGTCGATCATGCCGACCGTGCTTTCCAGCTGGGCGCGCTCACGGCCCAG
>DASUEK010000353.1:0-8866 GCA_036275115.1 Permianibacter sp.
CTTTGGCGAAACCGTCCGCTGCGAACCGAGTCGCTTCCTGGAAGAACTGCCCGCTGACGATTTGAAATGGGACAACGCCAAGAATGCCACCGCGGAAGAAAAGGCCCAAATCCGCGATGACAAGCTGGCGGCGTTGAAGGCTTTGCTTGAAAATTGAGCATTCTTTATTTTGAACTAAAGTTTCAGTTTTTTCCCATTTGCTGGTACAGCGCGACTTCACCTAAGATGCGCCGCCCGCCGGACTTTCCATGGGCTTGGCTTTTATTTAGGGATAATCGATAAATGCGTAATGTTGTTACTCTTGTCGCGTTCGCGCTGGCCACTACGGCTACGGCTCAGGTATCGGCCGCTGAAACTGCTCTTGGCATTGCTCGGACCAAAGCCAAAGTTGAGGATCTGCGCCTCGATGAGAGCTATAAGCTGTTCATTAATCACATGTTCAATGACTATGTAGGCGTCGAAATTAGCCACGGCAAATACGGCGAATACGTCGACGCGCTTGAGTCCGAAGAAACAAAATTTGTCGCCACCAACTTGGCAGCAATCGGCGCTATACCGCTATCGGAAAATTTCAGCCTGTTCGGTAAGTTGGGAATCTCCGAATGGAAGTTTGAGGTCGATGCGGCAGGCCCCGGTAACACATCGGAAACTGGGCACGATCCGGTAATCGGTTTGGGCCTCGACATTCGGGTAGGTAGCGCAGGATTTTTCAAGATCGAGTTTGAAAAACTCGATACCGATGAGGGCGATGCCGAAAGCACCAATCTTGGCATTGGGTTCCGATTCTGATTTTGGTAAGAAGAAAAAAATAATTCTCAGCTTTACGATGCCGATAGAAGACAACTCCCAGCGCTCCAATGACTGGCATATTAGCGCTGGGTAGAGGTACAGGCTTCCACCGCACCTCATCGCTTCCCGGCGAGCAATTAAAAGAAACCCGTCTTGACGGGTTTCTTTTTCTACAGCGACTGAAGCCTCACAAAGACACCATGTGCAAGTGGAATTTGTTTTGGCTCATATGCTTAACTGGGAAATTCGCATTATTTACATCTGGTCACACCAGCTTTAAATCGTGCACCTTTTGCGCAATGCAAAAGGTCATCAGGATGGCTGTCTCTTTGCTCAGGAATATCATGAAGCTTGTAAATCTTTTCGCGGCCCTTTTGTTGGCCGCACTTTCTACCCCGGCACTCGCAGTTGACACCACCATTGGCGTCGCCAAAACCAGTGCTGAAATTGATAACGCGGAATTCGATGATGGCTTGAAAGCTTTCGTCAATGTCAGCTTTGACAATGGCATGGGCATTGAAGTCGCTACCGGCAAGTACGGCTCGCTGAGCGTTCATGGTTACGACGTGGAGATTCGTGCCACTAACGTTGCATTGCTCGCCTCTACCCGTGGTGAGGTGGTGCAATTCTTCGGCAAGCTGGGTATCTCGGCGTGGGAAATTGTCGAGGATGACTACGATGACTACTCGACGTACCGTGACAGTGACGAGGACATGTTTATCGGCTTTGGCATGAACATCATCGCCGGCTCGGTAACGCTGAAAGCCGAAGTCGAACAGATTGATAATGACAACGCAGAGAATCGCGTAGTCAGTACCAACATCGGTGTTGGTATTCGATTCTGATGCTCTCTGTTGAAAAAAGACCCGGCTAGCCGGGTCTTTTTCTTTCCAACAAATGGCGGCCAGTATCAACGCAAATCGCTGGACTCCATCTTTCGCATCAGTTTGTCCAACAAATTCCGCAACACGCCTGCTTCTGACTCCGACAATCCTGTTGCTGCCAATACTGCGGGCGGCACACCGAGCGCCCGTTCGCGCATCACGCGACCGGCGTCAGTCAACCGAATCTCCACTTCTCGTTCATTCTGTTTGCGGCGCTGACGGCTGACCCAGCCGGCACTTTCGAGTCGCTTGAGCAGCGGCGTCATGGTGCTCGGATCGAGTTTGAGTTTTTCACTCAACTCCGACACGGTCAGGCCGTCGCGCTCCCACAGCACCAGCATCGCCAGATATTGCGGATAAGTCAGGCCGAGCGCATCGAGCAGCGGCTGGTAGCAACGGGTCAGTCCGCGCGACGCAGCGTAAAGCCGGAAACAGAGTTGGGCGTCGAGCCGCAGCCAGTCATCCGGAGGGGGCAAGGGAGCAGACATCAGACAGCGTCCTCGGCGACTGCATCAGCGCAGCCGGCGGCGATTGTAGCGGGCAGCCGGCGGTAAGTCGTATGGCGCGATTAGGCGGCGTGGCGATTAGGCCAGCGTCACGCTGACGTCGACATTGCCACGCGTCGCATGCGAGTACGGGCAGATGTTTTCGTGCGCGAACGCGACCAGCTTTTCGGCAACGGCACGGTCCACGCCCGGCAGCGCGACTTTCAAGGCCACGGTCAAACCGAAGCCGCCGGCACTGCGCGGGCCAACACCGACCTGGGCGGTTACCGCGGTTTCGGTCAGTGCGACTTTCTGTTCACGGGCGACAAAGCGCACCGCCGATTCGAAGCAGGCGGCATAGCCGGCGGCGAACAGTTGCTCGGGATTGGTGGCCGCACCACCGGGGCCGCCGAGCTGCTTGGGCAATGCGAGCTTGGCTTCCAGCACGCCGTCGGACGATTTGATATGGCCTTCGCGGCCGCCAACGGCGGTGGCTTCAGCGGTGTAAAGCACTTGCACGGACATGACGAATTCCTCTTGTGGGGTCAGGGATGGACCGGGTTCATCCGGATGAGAGGAATTTACCTTGATAATATTTTGTGAGCAAATTGTTATTGTGTGAATTTTGCGTTATCGCGACTACTGGCACGCTGATCCGTGCAAATGCCTTCCGGCAGCCGAGCGAATCCGGAGCAACAAAAAGGCCGCCCGACGGCGGCCTCGGCTACAGCTTGCGTTTACTTGGCGCGGTAGCGAACCACGTCAAAGTCATGCAAGGCCTGGTTGCTCTGGCTCAGACTCGCCTCAAGCTGGTCCAGCTCGGCCAGGTTGTCGCACAGCGACTCCGCTTTGGCTTCCAGCTGCTTGGCACGCGCCTCGACCTTGGCGTCCAGTTCGGTCTCCATCTTCTTGAGGTCCGCTTCCCACTTCTTGGCGTAGTCCTCATCAAACGCCGCCCGCATCGCCTTGCCAACCAGGGCAAAACTGGCTTCCGCGACGTTCCAGCTGATGGCAGCGCCTTCGCCGACCACGTCCCAATCTTCATCACGCAGGCTCATCGGATTCGCCGGCAGATGTTGGTCATCCATGCGCTTGCCGAGCTCGTCGCCGAGGTTGGCGAACTTGCCGCGCAATGCCGTTACCGACTCGTGTTGCGGGCCAAGCAGGGTGGCAAAGGCAAACTCAGTCGCTTCACCGGCAATCGCCAGCGCTTCACGGGTAACCGCATTGACCTGCGGCACCAGCGAGCGCAAACCGGCTTCGTAGGCGCGCAGTTGCTGCTTTTCCTTGCCCGACAGCGGTATCGATTTGCCGTCTTTGCGCAGCTCGCCATTGGCCAGCACATAAACCGAGCTGCCGTCTTGCAACAGGACTTGCTTGGCTTCGAGCGTCACGCCGTAGTCGAGGTCGGATTCGCAGCTTTTTTCAGCGCGGGCAGCTGGAGCAGCCGCAATGGCGGCGGCCACCAGCAGCAAGGAAAAACGGTTCATGTTCAGGCTCCTGTCTTGTCGGGATTCGCGGTGTCAGCAAACACGGAGGCCGTGCCAATCGAAACGGCACCACAGCGATGGTCCTGTTGTAACCCGAGCGACGATGACCAGCGATGCAAGAATGTGAACGGATGTAAACGCCGCTGCTTCAGCGCGCCGGTGGTGCGCGTTCGGGATTCGGCTGACAGGCCAGCCAGCGTTGGCCGGCGAGCAACAGCTGTGACCAGCTGCTGGCCGCCGCCGCAAAGCAGCGTGGGCCGCTGTTGCGCACCAGCAGCGCTGATACCGGTACCAGCTGGATACCGGCATCGGCAAGACGCGGCAAACGCCGCTCGAGCACTTGCAGGGTGGCGGGACGCGGATGGCCGATGGCAAGCGCATGGCCGCGTTCGCGGGCGAGCTTGAGCAAGCGCTCCAGCTGCCGCTCAACGGCAGCCGCATTGTCTTCATGATCGAGAAAAATATCGCGGCCCAAGGTTGGCACGCCGAGTTTGCGCGCGGTCGGCCCGGCCACCGAATGACTGGTGGTGCGCGAGTCAACAAAGAACAGCGATTGCGCGCGCGCCTCGTCAAGCAACCAACTCATCCGGGTCGAGTCCCTGGTCAGCACGCTGCCCATGTGATTGTTGAAGCCACGGACAAACGGAATGCTGGCGAGATTCTTGCGCAACTGGGCGCGCAGATCCGGCTCCGACATCTGCATGGTCAACGCGCCCGGCCCCATCAATTGCTGCCGCGCTTCCGATTCCATCGGCGCATGCAACAACACATCGCGGCCGTTGCTGTGCGCGATGCGTGCGAGCATTGGCGCATAGGTCGTGTGCGGCAAAAAGGCGTAGCTGACCGCGCCCGGCAAGGCCAATGCCCGCTCACCGAGTGCGCGGTTGTCACCAACATCGTCGATCAGGATCGCGATGCGAACGCTGGCCGAGCCACGACCAAGGCCCATCTCCGGCTGCATGCGATCAACAAGGCCATCTGCGTGCGTGCTGCCATTCACCAGCATGACCAGCACCAGTGCGGCGCGCACCACATGCCCGATGTGCCGGTGACTGCGCCCGCCTGCAGCAATCATTTTTGCAGCACCGCCAAACCACGCAGCAGATGAATGGCGGTCGCGAGCTGAATATCGTCGGCGATATCGCGACCATTCACTTTGCTCGCCAGCGACTTTTCGGCGACCGGCTCCTTCGTCCGGCCAAGCGCGTGTGGCAAATCCGCTTCACGCACGCTGGCACGCGGCGCATCCGCGACAAATTTTCCGGCGCCAACCGGCACATCCGGCTCGATACCGGCCGCCTGAATCGAGCGGCCTGAAGGCGTGTAGTAACGCGCCGTGGTCAGTTTGATTGCCGCTTCGCCACTGAGCTTGTGCACGGTTTGCACCGAGCCTTTGCCGAAGCTGCGACTGCCAACCAGAATGGCGCGCTGATGATCCTGCAGCGCACCGGCGACAATCTCCGCTGCCGATGCCGAGCCCTGATTGATCAGTACAACAATGGGCGCACCGTGCAACCGATCATCGGCACGCGCTTTCAATTCGGTGTCACTGCCCGGTGACCGGCCTTTGGTCGACACAATCACGCCTTCGGTGAGAAAGGCATCCGCAACGGCCGCTGCCGCCGCCACTACCCCACCGGGATTGTTGCGCATGTCGAGAATCAGCCCGCGCAGGGCTCCGCCGTTGGCCGCTTTCAGCTTGTCGAGCGTGGCGAGTACCTCGTTGCCGGTGTCCTGCTGGAATTGCGCAATCCGGACATAAGCAATGCCGCTGTCGAGCAGTTCATGACGGACGCTGGCGGTCTGGATCGTGTCGCGGACCAGTTCGATGTCCAGCGGCTTGCCTTCGCCTTCGCGACCGAGTTGCACGCTGACCTTGCTGCCCGGTGCACCGCGCAGACGGCTGACCACGTCTTCAAATTTCAGGCCACGGGTGAGTTCATTGTTGATGCGCAACAGCAGATCACCGGTACGAATCCCGGCGCGCTGCGCCGGCGAGTCGTCCATCGCGGTCACGACCCGGAAGCTGCCGTTTTCCGGCGACACTTCCAGACCAACGCCGCCGTATTCACCGCGGGTGCTTTCGGTCAACCGGGTCAGATCCTTGCCGTTCAGAAAACTGGAATGCGGATCCAGCGTCGCCAGCATGCCGGCGATGGCGCCTTCGAGCAGTTGCTTGTCATCAACCGGTTCGACATAGCTGGCCTTGATCCGCGCCAGCGCATCGGTCAGCGCCTGCAACTCGGTAAGCGGCAAGCGATTTTCAACTGGCGCAACCTCGGCACTGGCATGGGCGACTGTCATGGTCGCGGCCCACACGCCGAACAACAAGCCACACCGCCGCGAGGCGGTGGCAAAACGGGACAGACGCATACAACCTCCTGTCAGTGCTGGCGCGAACGGCCGCACCACACCGCACATTCCTTGATTAGTGCTCAGCTTAGGCCAAATCCCGTGCGTTGGCGCGGTGATATCACCAGCGACGGCCCGCTCAACCGCGCTTGCACCACTGGCGGGGATCGATGGCACGGCCCTTGTGCCGAATCTCGAAATACAGCGCGTTGCCTTGTTGGCCGCCGCTGTTGCCCACCGTTGCCACCGGTTCACCGGCTTCGACCCAGTCGCCGACCTGCTTCAGCAGCGATTGGTTGTAGCCGTACAGGCTCATGTAACCATCACCGTGATCGATAATCGTCATCAGGCCAAAGCCACGCAGCCAATCGGCAAACACGACTCGACCGTGGAAAATCGCGCTGACTTCCCGCCCTTCCGGTGCGCGGATGAGCACGCCGTTCCAGCGCAGCCGGCCATCATGGCGGCTGTCGCCGAATTGCTGCAGAAAATCGCCACGCGCTGGCCAACCAAGCTTGCCTTTGAGCTGGGCAAAATTGGCACCCTTCGGCAATTTGACCGGTACTTCCTTGACCACGGTTTCGATCCGGGTCAGCAGCTGGCTCAGTTCTTTTTCGTCGCTGAGCAGACCGGCGATTTTCTTTTCATCACTGACGATTTCGGCGGCAACCTGTTTCAGGCTGCGTTCGCGTTGCCGCTGCAAGCCGGCGAGCCGTTTCCGTTCGGCCTCCTGGTTTTGTTCCAGCGTGCGCAGCGCAGCGATCTCACCGGTGATTTTTTCTTCGACGCTAACCAACCGGCCCATGGCCCAAGCGAGCGTTTTCAGTTGCTCGGCGCGCGCTTCACTGAGGTAGCGGTAGTAGGTCATGACCCGGCCAAACCGGGCCGGATCTTGTTGGTTGAGCAGCAGCTTCAGGTATTCCTGATCACCGGACATGTAGGCGGCGCGCAACTGCTGCTTCAGCGCTTGCGCCGATTTGTCGCGTTGCTGCCGGTAATTGGTGCGTTCCTGATTGAGGCTATTCAGCCGCTGACGTGCTGCCGCCAGCTCCTGACGCGTGCCTTTCAGCGCCCGGTTGGTCATGCCCATGCGGGTTTCGATGTCGGCCAGTTCCGCGCGCGCCGCACTCTCGGCGCGCCGACGCTGCTCTTGTTGTGCCCGCAGCGATTCAATGCGACTGCGCAGCTCTTTCAGCTGCGCTTCGGTCGCCGACTTGTCGGCCGCTTGCACCGCAACACTGGCCGCGGTGGCAAACAGCATCGCAGCAAGCAGAGCGGTCAACAGCGACCGACCGCTCCACTGCCAGCGTGACAGCAAGACGCGCACGCCTTAACGCAACCGGAACAGCGGCCGGCCGGTCATCTCGGCCGGCGCCGGCAAGCCCATCAAATGCAGCAGCGTTGGCGCCACGTCGGACAATACGCCGTCAGTCACGACCGGATCAGCGGGGCGGCCGACATAAACCAGCGGCACCGGGTCCGTGGTGTGCTGGGTGTGCGGCTGGTTGACGTCGTGATCGTGCATCTGTTCGGCGTTGCCGTGATCGGCGGTGATCAAGGCCTCGCCGCCGACTTTTTCCAGCGCCGCGATGACCCGGCCGAGGCACACATCAAGCGCTTCGATCGCACGTTTGGCGGCATCGAAATTGCCGGTGTGGCCCACCATGTCGGCGTTGGCGTAATTGCAGATGATGACGTCGTAGCGCTGCTGCGTGATCGCCTCGACCATCTTGTCGGTCACGTCGGCGGCACTCATTTCCGGTTGCAGATCGTAAGTGGCCACCTGCGGTGATGGCACCATGATGCGCTCTTCGCCGACAAAGGTTTGTTCAACGCCGCCGTTGAAGAAGAAGGTCACGTGCGCGTATTTTTCGGTTTCAGCAATCCGCAGCTGGGTCAGCTGATGATCCTGCAGCCACTGACCGAGCGTGTTGCTGAGCGAGTCGGGCGAGTAAGCCACCGGTGCCGGAATGTCAGCGGCATACTGGGTCAGTTGAACGAAATGCAATGTCGGCGTCACCGTGCGGGCAAAGCCGCTGAACGCCGGCTCGACGAAAGCGCGAGTGATTTGCCGGGCACGGTCGGCGCGGAAATTGAGGAACAGCAGCGCGTCGCCATCCTGCATCGGCACCGCAGCGCCAATGCGCGAGGCTTTGACGAACTCATCGGTTTCTTGCCGACTGTAGGCGGCGTTCAGCGCATCGGCTGCGCAATCGTACTGGTAGGCCGCCTTGCCAGTGGTCAGCAGATCGTAAGCGGCTTGCACGCGCTCCCAACGCTTATCACGGTCCATGGCGTAATAGCGTCCACAAACCGAGGCAATACGGGCTCCGGGATAGCGTGCGCAAACGGCTTCCAGCGCTGCCAGCGAGGCAGCCGCACTTTGCGGTGGCGTGTCACGACCATCGAGAAAGGCGTGAACCAAGATCTGCTTGGCACCGCGCTCGGCAGCGAGTTTGACAGCGGCGAAAATATGCTCTTCGTGGCTGTGCACGCCACCCGGGCTCAGTAACCCCATCAGGTGCACGGCCCGGCCGGCCGCCACAGCCGCATCGACCGCAGCAGTCAGCGCCTGGTTGCGGAAGAAATCGCCATCGCGGATGGCCTTGCTGATGCGGGTCAGCTCCTGATAGACGATGCGACCGGCACCGAGATTGATGTGGCCAACCTCGGAGTTGCCGAATTGCCCGTCCGGCAGACCGACATCCTCACCCGAACCGGAAATCAGCATCTTGGGGTAGTTGGCCCAGAGCCGGTCCCAGTTCGGCTTGTTTGCCGCGTGGATGGCGTTGTCCGCCGGATCCTCTCGGTAACCCCAGCCATCGAGCACAATCAGGACCATGGGTTTCGGGCGGTTCGGCATGAG
>DASUEK010000354.1:0-3074 GCA_036275115.1 Permianibacter sp.
CTGATTGTCGGGCTGGCCAGGCTGCTTCGCGGCGCGCCGGCGCCGGCACGGCGCTAGTAGTCGGAATCAAGTCATCTGCCCTTGGTGCGAGCCTGTTGCGGCTCGCACCAAGGCTCACTGACCATCACCACAGTCAAAACCGCGTTGCCAATCTGTCGCCGTCAATCGGTACAGCACGTGAGGCGCCAACCAGTGATCGCTGGCAAGTTTCGGATGCAGAAAATCACCGCCCGGATCACGCCGCATGCCTATCCGCTGCATCACTGCCTGCGAACGCAGATTGTGCTGACTGGTGAAGGAAACGACTTCGCCCAGTTTCAGCGTGTCAAAGCCAAAACGCAGTGCCGCACGGGCGGCCTCGCTCGCCAAGCCTTGACCCCAGGCTGAACGAACCAGTCGCCAACCAATTTCGACACAGGGTGCAAACGGCAGCGGATGGTCGGGCACATTCAAACCGACAAAACCAATGAATTCGCCAGTATCGCGTCGCTCTGTTGCCCAGAAGCCATATCCGGTTGCGTCGATGCGCTGATGCAGTTTCGCGAGCAGCGCATCACTTTGCGGCCGGGTCAGCGTCGCGGGAAAATATCGCATGACCTCCGGATCGGCGACCATGGCAGCAAACGGATCGGCGTCACCAAGCTGCCATTGGCGCAGGCGTAAACGTCTCGTTTGAATTTCGGCCATTGCGGTGCGAATCACATGAGGGCTTCTGGTAGTTACGAAAAGAAGTTCAGAACGTCGTTGTCTGAGGCATCAATGAGTTTGCCATCAGGTAATCGCCAGAATCCTGATGTCGTTCCCGCCGAAATCAGGCCAAACGCAAGTTTCCTGTCTGAGCGCACGAGGAACAGTGCTCGCCCATCTTCGTAGCGCTCTACGAAGGTGGTGAACCTTACGTCGACTCCCATTATTGATTTTGTCACTGACGAAAATGGTGGGGCGATATGCAGCTCAACTTCGCTGCGACACTTTAGTTCGCAGATTAAGGCGTCAACACTGCTTTCGATTGACTCGTTAAGTTGTTTTCTAGGCCATAAAGCACGTTCTTTTGCCATGTGAGTTTCCGGGAATGCAAAAGAGGTAAACGGGCAGATCGCCCGTTTACCTTCTCATGTATCAGCCACCGAACTGCTTCAGCTGCTCCTGCAGCTTGACCAAGGCGGTTTGGGTTTCCGCCAGCTTGTCGCGCTCTTTCTGCACGATGGCGACCGGTGCTTTGTCAGCGAAGGCTGGGTTCGACAAGCGACCGTTCAACCGCTCGACTTCTGCGGTCAGCTTGCTGATTTCCTTGGTCAAACGCGCCTTTTCCGCTTCGACATCGATAAGGCCCGCGAGCGGAATATGCAGCTCCAGATCGGCAACGACCGCCGCTGCAGTGGCCGGCAGTGTGGCGCCTGCGGCATGCCATTCGATCTTTTCCAGACGTGCCAGCGAGTTCAAGAACACGGCGAGTTCGCGGCTGCGACGCTGATCGTCGCTGTTGCCCTTGTTCAGCAGCAGCGGAATCGGTTTGCCAGGGCCGAGATTCACTTCAGCGCGGATATTGCGCACCGCCAGCACGACGGCTTGTAGCCAGGCGATATCGGCATCCGCGCCGGCATTGGACAGTTGACTGTCCTCTTGCGGCATCGCTTGCAGCATGATCGTCTTGCCAGCGCGATCGACCATCGGCGCAATCTTCTGCCAGATCTCTTCGGTAACGAACGGCATGATCGGATGGGCGAGCCGCAGCCAGGTTTCCAGCACTTCCAGCAAGGTGCGGCGGGCACCGGCCTTGACGGCGGCGGACGAATCGCCATTCAGCACTGGCTTGGTCAGTTCCAGATACCAGTCGCAATATTCGTTCCAGAAGAAGTCATACAGCGCTTGCGAGGCCAGATCCAGACGGTAGCTTTGCATCGCCTTGTGGAACTCGCCGACCGCGGCATTCAGGCGTGAACGGATCCAGCGATCGGCAACGGTATGCTCATTGCTGGCGGCACTGCCGATGTCCTGGCCTTCGGTATTCATCAGCACGAAGCGGGTGGCGTTCCACAGCTTGTTGCAGAAGTTGCGGTAGCCTTCGACCCGGCCCATGTCGAACTTGATGTCGCGACCGGTCGAGGCGAGCGAGCAGAAGGTGAAGCGCAGCGCATCGGTGCCGTAAGCGGCGATGCCGTTCGGGAATTCCTTGCGAGTGCGCTGTTCAATTTTTTGCGCCATTTGCGGTTGCATCAGGCCGCTGGTGCGCTTCTGCACCAGCGTTTCCAAATCGATGCCGTCGATGATGTCAATCGGGTCGAGCACGTTGCCTTTCGACTTTGACATCTTCTGGCCTTCGGCATCGCGAACCAGACCGTGCACGTAGACAGTCTTGAACGGGATCTGCGGGCTGCCGTCTTCATGCTTCATGAAATGCATGGTCATCATGATCATCCGGGCGACCCAGAAGAAAATGATGTCGAAGCCGGTGACCAGCACATCGGTCGGATGGAAGGTTTTCAGCTCCGGCGTTTGCTGCGGCCAGCCCAGCGTCGAGAAGGTCCACATCGCCGAGCTGAACCAGGTGTCGAGTACGTCGTCGTCCTGACGCAGGGTGACATCGGCAGCGAGATTGTATTTCTTGCGCACCTCGGCTTCATCGCGGCCGACGTAAACGTTGCCACTTTGATCGTACCAGGCCGGAATGCGGTGGCCCCACCAGAGCTGACGGCTGATGCACCAATCCTGAATGTCGCGCATCCAAGCGTAGTACATGTTTTCGTATTGCTGTGGCACGAACTGGATGCGGCCGTCTTCCACGGCCTCAATTGCCGGCTTGGCCAGCACCGAGGCTTTGACGTACCACTGATCGGTGAGCCACGGCTCGACGATAACGCCGGAGCGGTCACCGCGTGGTGCTTTCAGGGTGTGCGGCTCGACTTTTTCCAGCAGGCCCAGCTGCTCGAATTCGGTAATGATTTTCTTGCGGGCATCAAAGCGATCGAGGCCGGCGTAAGCGGCCGGCGCTTTTTCGCCGTGCAGCGTTTCGTAATTGGCGAACGTCAGCACAGTGAATTCGGCGAGGATCTTGGCGTCACGATCGAGCACGT
>DASUEK010000355.1:0-6938 GCA_036275115.1 Permianibacter sp.
CAGATTGTTCGGTAGATGTCACCACAAGCGCGCAGCCGGTTGAGACGCGTGCGCCGAAGTATCCGATGGCGGCAGCGAATGCCGGGGTCGAAGGCAATGCCTGCTTCAGTTTCTACTTGAGCCCGGACGGGAAACCCATCCGGATACGGCCTTCCCAATTCGCCGCTTTTAAGGAAGGTGAGAAAAGGCCTTACCGTAGCCCTGACGTGTTCGTGAAGCCCGCGCTTGAAGCCATTCAGGCATGGCGGTTTGTGCCGGCGGCAACCGAAGCCCTGCGTTCGGTGCCCGCCAGCTACTGCCTCGATTTCAAACTGGACGGCATGACCCGCTCGGAGATTAACGAGGCCAAGGAAACTATTGAAGCGTACCGAATTGGCGCCGAAGCAGGCGACCCGGAAGCGCAGTTCAAGCTGTCCATGCACGTCAGCTCCTTGGTAGGCGGATTATCCAAACAGAAGCGCGAAGAAGCACGCTCACTTGCCCACATCTTGCTGCGGCAGAGTGCGATAAACGGTCATGCTGACGGTCAGTTTCGGATCGCCAGAGATTTGCTGACCGGTAACCAGTGTGAGAAGGATACCGGCAAGGGCGTTACCTGGCTGATGTTTGCCGCTCAGCAAGGACACCGGGAAGCGCAGTACCTGCTTGCCTCGCGACTGATGCACGGCGATGGCGTTGAGCAGAACGTTGAAAAGGCGGTGTCCTGGCTGAAGGTTGCCGCAGACAGCGGTCATGAGCGGGCGAAAATTGAGTATGCCTATCACCTGCTGCGGCATGAGCCGGCACGCCAACAGGAAGCCGCCGCACTGTTGCCCGCGCAGCCCAATGAGAACGATCTGATGCAGCTCGAGGCGGCGGCGCTCGGCCGGGCGCTCGCGGGTGACTTCACCGCAGCAGCAGCTTTTCAGCAGCAGGCACTCAGCATTGCCAGCGAAGTCGGTTTTGATACCGAGCAGCGGGCAGCGACGTTGACGGCGTTTCAGAACCAGCAACTGCCGGCGCTGGCGCCTAGCCAAGGCTAACCGCATCACGTTGTGTAACAAAGATGTCGCGCTAGCGCTGGCTTTGCTTGCCACTAGCGTTGAAGCTATTACCACCGCCAGTTGGCTTGTGAAACCGGCGACCACGCTTTAAAAGGGAATGCTCATGGAAACCGTTGTCTTTGGCTTGTTGGTGTTCGCGATTGTGCTGGTGATGACCGGTGTCAAATCGGTCCGGCAAGGTTATGAGTACACCGTCGAACGGTTCGGCAAGTATGTTCGCACCCTGCAACCGGGCCTGCACTTCATCACCCCGGTGTTCGAGCGGGTCGGCGCCAAAGTCAACATGATGGAGCAGGTGCTGGACATTCCGCAGCAGTCGGTAATTTCGCGTGACAACGCCACCGTCACGATCGATGCCGTGTGCTTCTATCAGGTTACCGATTCGGCGCAGGCGACCTATGAAGTCAACCACCTGCAGATGGCGATGCAGAACCTGACCATGACCAATCTGCGTACCGTGCTCGGCAGCATGGATTTGGACGAGATGCTGTCCAAGCGCGATCAGATTAACGCTCAGATCTTGCGCATTGTCGATGCCGCGACCAATCCCTGGGGCGTCAAGATCACCCGCATCGAAGTGCGCGACATCGTGCCACCGCAGGATCTGGTCAATGCGATGGCGCAGCAGATGAAAGCCGAGCGGATCAAGCGGGCCCAGATTCTGGAGGCAGAGGGTCTGCGGCAATCGGAAATTCTGAAAGCCGAAGGCATGAAACAGGGCCAGATCCTGCAGGCCGAGGGTGAGAAGGAAGCCGCTTTCCGGCAAGCCGAAGCGCGCGAACGCTTGGCCGAAGCGGAAGCAAACGCAACCCGGATGGTGTCGGAAGCTATCGCCAAAGGTGACACCCGCGCCATCAATTACTTTATTGCCCAGAAATATGTTGAGGCGCTCGGCCAGATTGCCAGTGCGCCGAATGAAAAGCTGGTGTTGATGCCGCTGGAAGCGGGCAATGTCATCGGCGCCCTGGGTGGTATCAGCGATTTGCTGAAGACCACCAAGAGCTGAACGCACTGAGGAGAAGTGGCCATGCAGAACTGGTATTGGCTGGCCGCCGGGCTGATCCTGCTCGGCATCGAGATGCTGGCGCCCGGTTTCTATCTGATGTTCTTCGGTTTTGCCGCGCTTGGTACCGGTGTATTAGCTCTGCTGTTGCCGTTGCCATGGCAGGCGCTGGCGACCGTGTTTGCCGTATTTTCAGTGGTCGCCGTTGTGGCCGGCCGGCGTTGGTACGCCAGCAAGGAAGGCGAAGGCTCAGCCACGCTGAACCGGCGCAGCGATGCCCTGATTGGCCGCCGCGCCCGGCTGAAAGAGCCGTTGACGGCCGACGGCGGCGAGGTCTATATCGACGACACCCGTTGGTCCGCCCAAGGCCCGGAGCTGCCGGCCGGAACCGAGGTGGAAGTGGTGGCCGTCCAGGGTTCCAAAGTCGTCGTCAAAGCCGCCAGCTGACCCATCCCTTCGCGCCCCGGTCGCCAGAACGGGGCGCTTCTGTATAATCGGCCCTCAATTTTCGCCCGGTTGCTCCTGCGCCGGGTCACTGCCTGTCGGTCTGTCATGAATATCGTTGTTGAACTTTTCCAGAACCACCCCATTTTGAGTACCTTGTGGCTGACTTTGCTGATGCTGGTCGTCGCGGCGTTCAGCAGCGGCGGCGCCGGCAAGTCCATCGGCCCGCAGCAACTGACCCATCTGGTCAACCGGGAAGACGGCGTTGTGCTGGACATCCGACCGCAAGCCGATTTTGGCAAGGGCCACATTGTCGGCGCGATCAGCGCGCCGCAATCCAAACTGGCCAGCATGGAAAAGGAACTGGAGCGCTACAAGGAGCGACCGGTTATCGTGGTGTGCGCGCAAGGCCTGACCGCCGTCAACGCCTGCAAGCAGCTCAAGAAACAAGGCTTCAACCGCTTGTATCGGTTGAACAATGGGATGCAAGCCTGGTTGGCCGAAAACCTGCCGACCAGCAAGAAATAATCGGGAGGCGCGTCATGGCCAACATCGAGATTTTCACCACCGAGGTCTGCCCGTACTGTGTCCGCGCCAAACAGTTGCTCGACAGCCTCGGCGCCGGTTACCAAGAGATCCGGGT
Source organism: Permianibacter sp. (assembly GCA_036275115.1). Lineage (GTDB taxonomy): Bacteria > Pseudomonadota > Gammaproteobacteria > Enterobacterales > Permianibacteraceae > Permianibacter. Next base: position 3,134 of record DASUEK010000355.1, read on the forward strand.
CGATACCGATCCGAGCAAGCGTGACGAGATGATGAGCCGCAGCGGCCGTCGGACCGTTCCGCAGATTTTCATCAACGGCCAGTCTGTCGGCGGCTGTGATGATTTGTACGCCTTGCATCGCGCAGGCAAATTGCAACCCCTGCTGTCCGCGTAAGTTGATGCAGGCTAGATAAGTAAAGGAAGTTCATCATGGCAGAAGAAACCAAAGTTCAACCGACGCTGAACCTCACCCGTGTTTACCTCAAGGATTTGTCGTTCGAAGCGCCCAATACACCTGAGCTGTTTCAGGGCAGCTTTGAGCCGAATTACAGCGTGCAGCTGAACAGCAAGGCCCGCAAATTGGAAGGCGATAATTACGAAGTCGTGCTGACCGTCAATGTCGAATGCAAAACCGGTGACAAAGTCGCGTTTGTTTGCGAAGCGCAGCAAGCCGGTGTCTTTGCCATCAGCGGTGTCGAAGGCATGCAATTGCGGCACGCCCTGTCGGCCTACACGCCGAGCCTGCTGTTCCCGTATGCGCGTCAAGTCATTGCCAATGCCATCGGTCAAGGCGGCTTCCCAGCATTGCACTTGGCACCGGTAAATTTCGATCAGATCTTCGCGATGCAACTGCAGCGTGAAGCGGAGCAAGCGAAAGCTGGCGGCATGGTTGACGCCACCGTTCAATAATCGAGACCGCACTGTGCCCCGCACCACTCCGATCGCAGTACTCGGCGCTGGCTCTTGGGGCACAGCGCTGGCCTTGCACCTCGCCCGGCTTGGCAACGACACCCGCCTCTGGGGTCGCAACGCGGATGACATGCAGCGCATGCAGCAACAACGGCAGAACAGCCGTTATCTGCCGGGCATCCCGTTCGCGGAGACGTTGACCGCGACCGGCGATTTGGCGCTCTCGCTACGCGATGTTCGCGATGTCTTGATCGCTGTGCCCAGCCACGCGTTTCGCGCCACGCTTCGCGCCATCAAACCGATGGTTTCTGAACAGGTCCGGATTGTCTGGGCCACCAAAGGCTTCGAGCACGGCGCCCAGGCACTGTTGTCGACCGTGGTCAGCGACGAGTTCGCCAACGCGACACCACAGGCCGTGCTATCAGGACCGAGTTTTGCAAAGGAACTGGCAGCTGGCTTGCCAACTGCCATCACCTTGGCGGCAAACAATCCCGAGTTCCGGCACGCTCTCGCAGAGCGGCTGCACAGTGATCGGTTTCGCGTCTATCTGTCGGACGACATGATCGGTGTGCAGGTCGGTGGCGCGGTCAAAAACGTGCTCGCCGTCGGCGCCGGCATGTGTGACGGCCTTGGCTTCGGCGCCAATGCGCGTACCGCGTTAATCACTCGTGGCCTCGCCGAGATTACCCGGCTAGGGCTCGCGCTCGGCGGCAAACTGGAAACCTTCTATGGCATGGCCGGTTTGGGTGATCTGATTCTCACCTGCACCGACAACCAGTCACGTAACCGGCGTTTTGGTTTGGCGCTTGGTCAAGGCAAAACCGCCGCTGAGGCCCAGGCAGAGATTGGTCAGGTCGTCGAAGCGGCGAGTAACGCGGAAGAAGTGGTATTGCTGGCACGCAAGCTCGGCATCGAAATGCCAATCAGCGAGCAGATTTATCGCATCCTGCATGACGGCGTTGATCCACGCACAGCCGCAAAAGAACTGCTGATGCGGGAGATGCGCGACGAGTCAGCGAGTTAGTGCATGTGTCGTTTCGCTAGCAAAATAGCAGCCAGCCGTTCATCAGTCACTGCGGCCTGACGAAACTAAAAGAGCCAGCGATGCTGGCTCTTCTCATTTTCAGACACCGTCTGCCGGCACAAGCGTGACGATGCGTTTTTCCTGCTCGGGTTTTTTCAACCACTCCGGATAATCTTCGGCACGCTTCTCATCAATGCTGGCTTGGTTTTTACGTTGCCAGTCAAGCCCGGCGGGCAACAAACTGATCGGCTTTGCACCGTTCAACCAACCGGAAAATTCCTTGTGCTGCAAATTGAACTCGAAGCTTGACTCGCGATGCACCGGATGCAATGAAAAGCGGGCTTTCCAAACGCCCATACGCGGCGTTACCAATGCGTAGTAGGTTTTGCCAGCTTCCACTTCTGCTTCCATGAAGTCGGCACTTTCGCCAATCACCATGTAGAGGTGCTTGCCCGGCGCCACCATATGGTCGATGCGAGTACCGTAAGTACTGATACCCAGCAGCTGCTCTTCGTCGCCATTCAAATAAAACACCGGTGCATCAATCAGCCAACCAAATGCCGACGGTCGCAGAAAAATGATGCGGGCTTTGTCCGGGGCTTGCTCCGCGACGGTTGTCATCGGCTGCATCATTTTCGACATTGCACTTTCTGTGCTTGGCTTCATCGCACAGCCGCCCAATAACATCAAGGCACCAGCCATAGCCAGTAACTGAAGTCCGATCTTTTTCATGATATTTCCCTTTTGTTTGCCACCGACTGCCGGGACTCGGCAGTGTTAAGCTAGCGTATCAACTTGCTGAAAACAATGACATTTGCCGCGATACGAAATCGGCAGCTGACCACAGGTGGGCCGAGTCCGGTACTAAGAGCGCGGTACCACGGCTAACGTCAATCGAGATACACAACTCAAGCGGCCTTCCGCATCTTCAATCCTGATATCCCAGACTTGGGTGCTACGTCCCAGATGCACCGGAGTTGTGGTGCCGATGACGTAGCCATCGCGTACTGCCCGCAGATGGTTCGCGTTGATCTCAACACCGACCACCATTCTGTCGTCCGGCACCACCAGGTTGCCGGCGACACTGCCAAGCGTTTCAGCCAGCACCACATTCGCACCGCCGTGCAGCAAACCGAATGGCTGACGAGTGCGCTGATCAACCGGCATGCGGGCACTCAGGCTGTTGTCGGTCAACGAGACGAATTCGATGCCGAGGTGTTCAACCATGGAGTTGGCGTTGCGCGCGGTCACGCTGGCCAAGGTTGGTTCACCGGACCAGATTTTCATCGGTAGGCTCCTGCACTGTCAGCTGAAAAAGATTGTGGTATCCATCCAATTCAAACCGCGCCGGCAAAATCCAATTGTCGCCACGCTTCAAAGGCCACCACGGCAACGGCATTGGACAGATTCAGGCTACGCTGACCGGGTCGCATCGGCAAACGAATGGTGTGTTCCGGCGGCAGGCTATCCAGCAAACGCTGCGGCACGTGCCGGGTTTCCGGCCCGAATACCAGAGCATCATTCGGTTGGAAGCGGACATCAACATGGCGGACGCGTCCGCTGGTCTCGCACGCGAAAACCCGCGCAACCTCAGTGTTGGCAAGAAAATGCGGCCAGTCGTCATGCACCTGCACCGTGGCCCATTCGTGATAATCCAGGCCGGCCCGACGCAATTTCTTGTCGTCCATGTCGAAACCCAGCGGCTTGATCAAATGCAAGTGAAAGCCGGTGTTGGCACACAGGCGGATCACATTACCGGTGTTGGGCGGGATTTCCGGGTTGAACAGGACAATGTGCAACATGGCAGGAACGGTCGGCGCGGACAGCGTAGTCAGGATTGTCCGCGATGACCGAAACTGCCGGCAAGCACCGCGCGCGACAAAACGCCCGGTGCGTCTGCATCAGGCTTTGCGCCGTTCCGGCTCTTCGACGGTTTTCAGATAGCGGGTCAAGGTGTTGCGCCCCCAGCCGAGCAGATGCGCGGCGTCCTGACGATGGCCGTTGGTGGCGTCGAGCACGGTTTCAACGAGCAGGTGCTCGAGCTTGGCGGCGAGGGCCTGCACTTGCTGTGCGTCTTGCGCTCGGGCGGCGGTCAGGATCTCGTTGCGCAGC
>DASUEK010000356.1:0-27448 GCA_036275115.1 Permianibacter sp.
GTAATACCGGTACCACAGATCCGCCATCTGCCGTTCACGACCATCGCTGAATTTCACCGCGGAGCCGGTGCTGACGGCATCGCCCTGTGCGGTGCTGGCCTGATTCATTTGCCGTTCTTGCAGCGACAGTGAGGCAATGCCGGCCTCGCTCAGCGTCTGCAATTGTTGGCTGCCATCGGCCTGCCAGCGCAGCAGCTTCAGTGCAGTAAAAATGCTGTCGCTGGCATCGATGAGACCATCGCGATTGTCGTCATAGCGGCGCAGCTGGGCGTAGCCGTTGGCATGACCATTCTGTTCGCCGAACAACTCTTTGCCGGAATCGATGCGGCCATTGTCATTGCGATCGAGTGCGAGCACGGCGTCGTCATCGCTGGCAACACTGACGTCTTCGGCAACGCCATCGCCGGTAATGTCAAAGCGCACCGACCAGCTGAGCCCGGTGGTTTCAAACCCGTCCCCGGACAGATCGATCTGCAGCGGGTCCGACTGGGCAACTTCACGCTCCAGCTCAAGCTGGAAACTCTGTACCCGGACACCGGCAATGCTGATACTGAAGCCTTCGCCGGTGATGGTCGCGGCAAACGCTTCGGTCTGGGTCCAGCTGAAACGTAAGCCCGCTTCATCGAGCGCGAAGCTCATGCTGCTGCTGCGGCTCTGGCTCAGGTTCAGATCGATTTCATCGGTATCAATGCTGAGACTCTGGCTTTCGCTGCTGGTCTGTTCGATCAGTAGTTGCTTTATCAGCTGGTAGGCCAGCGTGCTTTCTTTCTGGGCTTCGATTTCGCGGTTCAGATCACCGGCGCTCTGCACCGGCTCGGCGGGGAGTGCGGGTGCGGGCTGGGCGGGTGGCAGACGCTGGGCGGCAAGACCGGCCCAGCCGGATGGGCGGGTGCTGACAGGGGCGAGTGACATGACATCCTCCCGGGTCGGGTGACCCTTGCAGGTATGCCGGGTTATCGACGCCGTTCAGGAATGATTAAGCGTGCGAGCGGTCAAATTTTCAGCACGCTGCGGCTTATGACCATTTGTCAGTCAAGGCGCACGGGCGTAGCATTTGCTGATTGCCGTACTGGCCCGATCAAAAGGGGAGATGACATGAGTTCGCGACTGATAGTGAGCGGTATGTTGGCGTTGCTGTTGGCTGCCTGCGCCAGTGTTCCGGAGAGCGTGCGCGGGCCGACCGATCCGAGCATCACCTTGTCTGCGGTCCGTGGCAACGAAGGCGTGATCAATGGCCAGCTGGTCCGTTGGGGCGGTTTGGTCGCGCGGGTACAGAACAAGGACAACCAAAGCTGGATCGAAATCGTCGAGCAGCCACTGAATTCCTGGGGCCGTCCGATCGGTGGCAATCAAACGAGCGGGCGCTTTATCGCGGTGTTTGGCGGCTTTCTCGATCCGTTGATTTTCCAGACCGGTCGCGAGATCACCGTGGTTGGTTCGCTGCAGCCGGCCGTCGAAGGCAAGATCGACGATCAGCCTTACAAGTTTCCGGTGCTGTCGGGTTCCGGTTATCACTTGTGGGAACCCAAGCGTGACTACCAACACGACGATGTGCTGTTGATTCGTGGCAGCTATTGGGACCCGTTCTGGTACCGGCCGTATTACCCGGTGATCATTCACCATCATCATCATCCGGTGCCGCGTGCAACCGGTAGCGGCAGCTCCAGCAGCAGCGGTCGCGGTGGCGCCGTGCCGTCGGGGGGCAAGGGCCGCGAGCCGGATGTGGTGCGGCGACCGGAGCCGAAACCGGCCACGCAACAAAACGAGCGTGAGCCGAAACCGCGCACGAACCCGCGCGATCGGCGAGCCGAGCCGTGAGGGCGCGTGTGCGATTAATCCTGGTCGGAAAAGGCGTCAAGCTTTGACTGCGCTTCATCAATAAAAGAAATGGCCGCATTGCGGCCTTTTCTTTTTCCAGCAAATTTTTCCACCATTGCTTTCCCGCATTGTCTACTGCGGTTGACGGGTATCCGGATTCGCTTGCCGTGGCGGCAGTGCCACGCTGCCGGTATCGTCGTCTTCAGGTGGTGCGAGCTCGGGCAATTCGATGGTTTCAACATAGCTCGGTGGCTGGCGTGCCTGGCTGCGTTGTTCAAAATCGTAAGCGAGCTGCAGCAATTGTGCTTCTGACCACGGCTTGCCGATAAACGACAGGCCGACCGGCAGTCCTTTGACCATGCCCATGGGAACCGTCACGTGCGGATAACCGGCCACCGCCGGCAAGGTGCTGACCGAGCCAAGATAATGATCGCCATTGATCAGATCCGTGCTCCAAGCCGGTCCTGTGGTTGGCGCAATCAGGGCATCAAGCTGGTGTCGTTTGAACAAGGCGGCGAGGCCTTCGCTGTCGGCGAGGCGCGCGTTGTCAGCCAGAGCACGTTGGTAGCGGGCGTCGACGCGGCGCGTTTCGGCTTGCTCAAACCATTCCTGGCCAAAGTAGCGCAACTCCTGCTCGGCATGTTCTTCGTTGAATGCGATCAACTCGGCCAGCGAGCGGGCTGGCAGCTTTGCCGGCGAGTCGGCAAGGTAAGCATTCAAGTCCTGCTTCAGTTCCGTCAGCAGGACGATCAATTCGTTGTCACTGATTTGCGTCAGCGCGGGAAAACTGTCGATGTCGATCAGTTCGGCGCCAGCGGCCTGCAACTCGCTGAGCGTGTTGTCAAACACCGCGTCGAGTCCGCGGTGATAACCGGTGGCAAAGCGCAGCACACCGAGCCGTTTTCCCTGCAAGGCTCCGTCCTGCAACAGCTCGTGATAGGCCTGCTTGTGTTGATCGGCTTGCGCAGTGGCCGGATCGGCGGCATCGGTACCGGCCAGCACGCTCAGCAGCAGCGCGGCATCGTGCACGGTGCGAGTCATGGGGCCAGCGGTGTCCTGACTGTGGGCAATCGGCACGATGTAACGACGCGAGATCAAACCGCGAGTCGGTTTGACCCCGACCAGACCATTGATCGCAGCAGGGCAGGTGATGGAACCATCGGTTTCGGTGCCGATGCTGGCTGCCGCCAAGCTGGCAGCGGTGGCGACTGCGCTGCCGGAACTGGAGCCGCAGGGATTGCGATCAACCGCGTATGGGTTACGGGTTAAACCACCGATGGCGCTCCAACCGCTGATTGAGGCGGACGAACGCATGTTTGCCCATTCGCTCAGATTGGTTTTGCCAAGGATGATGGCGCCGGCGTCGCGCAACCGTTTCACCAGCGGCGCATCGCGCTGGGTCACGTTATTTTGTAAGGCCAGCGAACCGGCCGTAGTCGGCAGCAGATCGGCTGATTCGATATTGTCCTTCAGCAGCAGCGGGATACCGTGCAACGGACCGCGCGGTCCGTTGCTGGCACGTTCGGCATCGAGCGCCTTGGCAATGGTCATCGCGTCCGGATTCAAGGCCAGCACGCTGTTCAGCTGTGGGCCGTTGCGATCCAGCGTGGCGATGCGCAGCAAGTAATGCTCCACCAGCTGCACCGAGGTGACGGTGCCCGCGCTGAGGTCTGCCTGCAACTGCGCAATCGATTTTTCTTCTGCGCTGTAACTGGCTTCAAGTCGTTTCGGTCCTTCCGATGGTGAGCAGGCTACCATGCTGCCCATCAGCAGCAGCACGGCGGGCCTGAGGAAACGGTGCATCATGCCTGTTCCTGAGCGGGGTGAGCGGTTTGCGGTGTGGTCGTTGTGTTGTCGGCAAACGAACGATGCCAGTGCCGTGAGCGGCGCCAGAACCGCCAATTCAACAATACTGCCGCGAGTGTCAAACCGGCGATCATGCCGGCCCAATAACCGGCTGGCCCGAGTGTGCTGTACTGTGCCAACAGCCAGCCGGTCGGAAAGCCGACGACCCAGTATGCCACCATGCTGATCAGCATGGGATAACGGGTGTCTTTCAGGCCACGCAATGCCCCTGACGCGGTCACCTGCAAGGCATCGGACAACTGGAAAATTGCCGCCAGCGACAGAAAGCCGATCGCCATTTGTTGCACGGCCTGATCATCGCTGTACAGACCAGTGATGTGTTCGGGCAGCAGCAACATGCTGCCAGTGGACAACAGCGCAATGGCGGCGGCAAAGCCAATGCCGACCCAGCCAGCGCGGCGCACCGCTGCCGGTGAACCGGCGCCAACGGCAAAGCCCACGCGCGCGGTGATGGCGTTGGCGATGCCGAGCGGAATCATGAAGGTCAGCGAGGCGTAATTGAGGGCGATCTGGTGTGCCGAAATGATGGTTGTGCTGTAGGTCGCCATCATCAAACCGATCATCGCGAACATTAGCACTTCCAGCGCAAATGCCGACCCCATCGGCACACCGAGCCGGGCGATTTCGGCGATCTGCGGCCACTGCGGTTTTTGCCAGTGCAAGAATGGCCGCAGTGCGGCATGCCGTTTGGCGTGCAGGGTGTACGCGAGCATGAATAGAAACATCAGCATCCAAGTCAGGCTGGTGGCATAGCCAGCGCCGACAGCACCGAGTTTCGGTGCGCCGAGGTTGCCATACATCAGCAGCCAGTTCAGAAAGGCGTTGACCGGTACCGCCAGAAACGCACACGTCATCACGGCCTTGTTGGCAAACAGTCCTTCATTGCTGAAGCGCAGGCTCAGGTACAGCCAGAAAAAGGGCGTACCCCATGACAGGGCTTTGATGTAAGCGATAGCGGTTGGCCGAACGCTGGCTTCGACATTGAGCCAGTCGAGCACCACGCCGAGTTCGCGCCAAAGCAAAAACACCGGCACGCTGATCAACACCGCAAACCACAGACCGCTGCGTATGCTGGCGGCGACTGCGCTGACGTTTTTGGCGCCATTGTATTGGGCGCTGATGGGGTTGAGCGCCAGAAACACGCCGAGGATGAACAGCATCAAGGGGCTGATCAGGTTGACGCCGGTCGCCACAGCGGCGAGTGCATCCGGCCCCAGATGACCGGCCATGATGGTATCGACCGTGCCGAGAGACATGGTCGCCAGTTGCGCCGCCACGGCGGGCGTTGCAATGCGGATCAGCGCCGACAATTCCTGGCGAGCGTTGGTTGCGGGTGCTGGTGACGAAGCGTGGTGTTCTGTGAGGCTCATGGCGGCTCCCGGTCGGGCCGCCATGGTAACGGAGCGTTGTCGGCGAACAAAGCGGTTTTGCGGCGGTAGATTGTCGGCATTGGCGCCGATTTACGGCAGCTTGTCGATCTTGATCTGGACGCGCCAATCACCGCGCCGGGTTTGCCAGGTGCTGTCGCCAGCGCGTTGCACCGCTGCCAGTGGCAACCATTCACCGAGCGGTCCCTGCACCTGGGTTTCCAGCACGCTGATGTGCAGGCTGCCGTCCTCACCGGCAACCGGAACCCGCTCGCGCGGATTGATCCGCACCAGCACCTTGTCCCCTTGCACTACCGGCAAGACATAAAAACCGCGACCGCTTTCCCGGTACTGATTGCTGGTGATCAATTGGCCGCGGGTTGATAAATGCAGCGTCAGTTCGGGAATGTCGGTGCCGGTGTGTATGAACGCGGTTTGTCCCGACAAGGTGTGCACTTGCTGCAGGTTGCGATCCGCATCCCGTTGGGTTAGATAAACGCCGCCGGCGCTGACGCGGGCGCCGTTGTTGTCAACCGTGACACTGGCATCTGTAGACGCTTCGGTGCTGTCTTGTTGCTGCTGCCATTGCACCGACACCAACAGTCGCACTGGCGGCTTGTCGAGTTGACCGATGACGTTCTGCACCTGCGCCCATTCGCGGTCGGACAGATTCAGCAGCAGCTTGTTGTCAACTGCGCTGGCACCGGCGCCAGCCGGCAAGTGCGGGCGCAGGATTTCCAGCACCGGTGTGGCCAGCGAATAGCGCAGTTCGACAATGCGCAGGCTGCGCTCGTCGGCGTTCGCCAGCAAACTCATGGTCAACAGCAAGAGCGTCAGGATGGCGCGCAACACAATCCGATCTCCCATTCAGTCAGTGTTTTCCAGCCAATGCTGGCAGTCGGGTCAAATAAAGAGCCGTCGCAACTCCGACGCCGGCCGGCTGATCTGCCAGACCTCGTCAAAAAATTTCAGTTTTTCCAGACAGGTCAGTGGTGCGTGAAAATGCACTTCGCCGGCAAACTCGGCGGCATTGCTGCGGTAGAGCAGACCATTCTGATCCACCACCATGAAACAGAACGGATGGTGTTGGTGATCGTCATGAATGATCCGGACATCGATCTTGCTGCTCAAGCGCTGCACCAGCTCCAGCCAGCGATGGCCGTTGCGCTGGGCCGGGCCGACATCGGCAACCAGCAAGCGGGCATGGCTGCTGCGATGACGACGCGCCAAGGCGCTGAAGGCATGGGTAATATCGGCGTCATCAAGCACGCGCGGGTCCAGATCGCGGCTGAACAAATAGAGATGGCGCTGGGCCTGGCTGATCAAGCGCAGCGCGGCCAGCCGATTATCGGTGCTGGTGTGCAAGGCAAAATCGGCGGATTCGCCCAATCTGGCGGCATTGAGCTGGCTTTCCAGGGTGTCGGACATGAGCTCGGCTTGCAAACTTGAGACGTGGTTCGATGGTAGCAGACCTGCACCGGTGTTACGGTGTTGACTCGTCTGCAAATCTGCAATCGCCGCCATGAACGAATCGCAACCACCATTGGCTGATGCCGTCATAGAACGGGCTTTGCAGGGCTACGCCCCTGAAACCGTGCAGCAGGCGTCCGCATTGGTTTCCGGACTGTTGTCCATTTTGCCGCTGGAGGATGCCGAGCGCGATCTCTCGGCCGTTACCGGTCGCGCTGAAACGCGTACGTCGGAGCACGCTGACAACGTGACGGCGTGAATCGGTGCTGGCGGGCATCTGGCCCCGCGGAGCGCCACCCGCAGTGTGGCGTGACGCTGCGCGTATGCATCTATAACCGGCGCGTTGCCGGGCATAAGATGTAAGGGAATGCTGGTGACGGCGAACCGGTGCAAACCGGAATTCAGGAGGCCAGATGCTGCGGCCGGGCCTGACGCGTGGCACCCAGGGCAAGCCGCATGGTCCGGTGTGGAATGCCGGCTTCCATGTAGACGCAGCCGGCGGGTTGGAACTGGTGGGTTTCGTAAAAGCCTTGGGCGGTAATGGGCGCGGCGAGCGTGACCTGTTGTTGCCCGCGCTCGAGAGCGATGGCGATGAGTTCTTCAAGCAGCGCCGAGCCAACCCCATGTTGGCGCCATGGCATCAACACGGCAATGCGACCAATGGTGCCGTTGGGTTCCAGTCGACCGGCGCCGACCGGGGCGCCGTCTTCCGCAACGGCCAGCACGTGAAAGCTGCCCGGATCGCGTCCGTCCTGATCATGTTCCGGGGCAATCCGCATCTCGACTGCAAACACTTTTTGCCGGACGAGTGCCAGCAGGGCGCCGTGATCACGCCAGCTGCAGCGCAAGATGCGAAAGCGCGGCTCCATCCGTTCTCCTGAACTGATTGCCGATAACCCGCAAGCATTGTGACCGCTGCCCGTCAGCGCCGGTGTTGCTCGCCATTACGGACACAACAAACGCTAGAGGAGAAAAGCCCCTCTGTTGACCAGCATAGTCAGAGTCGGCAAAAAGGCCAAGTCATCGGCGAATTGGTTCAAGGCGCTGCCATCAATGACACGGGCGTTGCACAGAAACGCCGCCGATTCCGAGCGCAAGCTGCCCACCTCCAGTTCTTCACCGTTGGCAAACACGTGCACGCGGCCATCGCCGCCGGCGAACCAGGCAAAGCGAGCATCGTCGTGTTTTTGCAGCACTTTTTTCTTGTTCAGCAGGGTTTTCAGTTTGCCTTCGCTGAGTTCTTCTTCCGGCCATTCGAGTGGTACACGAGTCTGACTCACGAGGCAGGCGAATGCGCGTTCAACCAAGGCCGGTTGCTGAACGAGCTCCAGCATCATGTCGCGCACTTTTTGCTGCGTCACCGCCGGTATCAGCGCGGTGTCGGTGGCGGGTTGCAGATCCGGATCGGCAAAGCGTTTGCCATCGACATGGTTCTCGACCATCCACTCGGCAAGGCGGGTCAGGATGTCGGCCTGTGACTGCACCCGGAAGCCAACCGAATAGGTCAGGCAAGGTTCGATGGCCGTGCCCCAGTGCGGTGCGCCCGGCGGCACATACATGACATCGCCCGGTTCGACGATGACATCGATGCTGGCTTCGAACGGTTCGACTTGACGCAACGCCTTGACCGCCGGATTCGGGATTACGGTGATGCTGGCATCGGCAACTTGCCAGCGTCGGCGGCCGAGTCCCTGCACCAGAAACACATCGTACTGATCGGTGTGCGGTCCGACGCCACCGCCTTTGACCGCGTAACTGACCATGACGTCATCAAATCGCCACTGCGGGAAGCAGTCATAGGCATGGCGAATGGCAGCCACTTCCGGCACCCAGTGATCGACGGCCTGTACCAGCAGCGTGTAGTTTTCTTTCGGCAGTTTCTTGAACGTGCTGGCTTTGAACGGACCGTGTTGCAGCTGCCACTGACCGCTGGCCGGGTCGTGCTGGACCAGCCTCGATTCGACGTCTTCTTCCATGGCAAGGCCGGCCAGTTCCTCCGGTGTAATTGCCGCCAGATCGGCCGGAAACGCGCCTTTGATCAGCAGCGGTTTTTTCTGCCAGTAGTCGCGCAGGAATTGTTCAGCGGTCAGGCTGCCAAAGAGTGTCGGCCGGGTCATGGTCTGGAAATCGAAGGTGGGCGGCGAGGGCGGCCATTATGCCACGCCGGATCCGCGCCACGCTGATTCGGATCAAGCGGGTCCCGCTGATGCGGGCGGTTCGCCGGCACTGACCGCGCGCCAGATGACGCAGCGGTTGCGACCGCTTTGCTTGGCTTGGTAGAGCGCTTGATCGGCACGTTGCAGCAGTGAGTCGGCATCCTGCAAGCCCGGTGTGTCGCTGTCGCTGATGCCGATACTGACCGTGAACTGCAGCGGACCGAGTTCGGTGTCGATGGTCAGCGCGGCGAGACCGAGCCGGATCCGCTCGGCGACCACCAAGGCATGGCTGGCATCGATGCCGGGCAACAGCACGGCGAATTCTTCACCACCATAGCGGGCCGCCAGATCGATGCCACGGATTTTTTCGCGCAGGCTGTGACCAATCTGGCGCAACACTTCATCGCCAACCGGGTGGCCATAACGGTCATTGACCGACTTGAAATGATCGGCATCGAACAGCAGCAGGGCAACGCGGGTGCCGTTGCGGACGTGGCGTTCCCATTCCTGGTTCAGTTCAGCGGTCAAATGCCGACGGTTGTACAAACCGGTCAGCGCATCGGTAATGGAAAGCTGCTCCAATTCGGCGGCTTTGCTGGCGAGTTGTTCGGTGCGTTCGGCAATGCGGCGATCGAGGTCGGCATTCAGGGCGTCTTTTTGGGCAATGGCCCAATCCGATTCCAGCCGATTTTTGGCGATGCGAATCATCATGCCGTTGATGCTGCGAACCAGATCGGTGATCTCGGTCAGACCGGAACGGATATCAATTGGTTGCTGCCGATGCACATCCGCTGGATTGAGCTGTTGCAAATGGCGGTGCAGATCGAGCAGCGGCGTCAGCAGCCGGCGGCCATAATGCCGAGCGCGTTCCCGCGCCAGCAGGATCAGGCAGAACAGCACCAGCAGCGTGATGAGGCTGGTGCGTGCCTCACTGAGCACATTGGCGCCGGTATCGAAGAGCAGCATCATGCCGCCACCGATCGGACTGCCCGATTCCTGCAATAATTTTCCGTGCCATAGCAGTGGCCGGAGATCATCGCCTATGCCGAGTGAACGCGGGAGATGTGTGCGTTCGGCATGGATCAGAAGGCTGTGTCCCGTCAGCGAGGTCAAGACCGGCAGTGACAGCGACGCCGAGCTGTACAGCACTTGCTGTTTGCGGTCATACAGTACGGCAGCGAGCCGGTCATCATTTTCGGCAGCAAGGAAAATCGCTTGCAAACGACGCAGCGGCAGGTTGCCGAGAATCAGGCCGCGAAATTGATTGTTGCGGTCCAGAATCGGCGCCACCAGCGACAGCAACGGCTCCGGGTTCATGCGCCGGCCGACGATGCCGTAGGACACTGCCGGCTGATGATTTTGTTTGGCTTCAATGAAGTAATCTCGGTCGCCGTAGTACTGCCGCGCATCCGCCACCCGTACGCCATCCGGGAACACCGCCGGTGCTCCGGCGACGGCATAACCGTCAGCATCGATAATGATGATGGTGAATACTTCTGCCAGATTGCCGAGCAGCCGGTTCAGCAGGGGCTCGTGCCGCGCCAGATCAATTGGATCTTGATCGGCAATGATGGTGCTGAGTGTCTGCAAGCCGCGCAAGTTGCGTTCGACCAGCAGTTGATAGCGCTCTTGTGCGATGCGTTCGGTATGGGTGAGCAGATGCAGTTCTTCGTTCAATGCCGCGCGGTTGATGAGTGGACTGGCGAACACGTGAAACGCCAGCACAGGCAGGGCCGCGAACACCACCAGCAGATGGCTGAGGGCACTGCTGATCGCTTGATCGCTTTGGTTGTACTTGCGCGGAAACAGCGCCAAGGTGTGCTGGGTCAATGCCATCAGCACAATGCCGCTGAGCGCTGGCGTGACAGTGCAGAGCAGATACACCGTCATGTTCCCGCTTGCCGCCTGCCAGCTCGCGATGGCGCTGAGCAACAGACCGGCGCTGGTCCAATAAATGAGCGCAGCGCGCATGCTGGACCAGTGTCGGTGTTTCATCAGCCAGGCGAGCGCGATCAGTTCCGGCCCGGCCAGCCAGAACACATTGCTGGTGATGAGCGGGAGCTGGCACAGGCTCGCACACAGCAGGCTATAACCCAGGCCGTAGCGGAGCAGCACTGGCAGGTAGAACAAGCCGCCGAGGTAGAGCATCGGAGCCGGTAGTGGCGACAGCAGCAGGTAGTTGGTGCCGGCACCGAGCACGCCGAGTGTCAGCGTCACAGTCAACGGGTGCAGCAGTCGGAGTCGGACGAGGGCTGGGATCACTACCGTTGGGCCGGCGGTTCGCAACAGGATGCCATCAGCTTAGCCCATCTGCTGGTGCCGTCAGCTTGACAGGCCGCACACTGCGGCGTATTTCCTTTGTTGTTGTCGGCCCGGAGGTCAGGGATGTGGCGTCAGCCGACAGCGCGCCCATCTCTTCCGTGCATGCGTTCTGGCGTGCGTGGTCCTGTTGTTGTCCTGTTGTCCGGTCTAGTTCTTGCGCGTGGTTTCGTTGCGCTTGTCGCGGTCTCTGGCGGCACGCGTCAGCAGTGCATGCCACGTGGTCTGCTCAAAAGCGTTGTGTGCCAGCAACATTCTTGCAACCACAGGGAGTGATTATGACCCGTGTCACCGAAGAGTCGATCCGCCGCGATTCGATGGATTTTCGCGATCTGATCTATCAGCCGGCCTTGCTGCCGCTGGCCGAGCCACGATTGCCAGAATGGGACTGGCTGACGGTGCTGGATCAGCAACAGGAGGGGGCTTGTACCGGGTTTGGTTTGGCAGCCGTCATCAATTACTTGCTTGCTGAACGCGGCAAGAAAGAACGGGTCAGTGAGCGCATGTTGTTTGAAATGGCCAAGCGTTACGACCAATGGCCCGGCGAAAAATATGATTACAGTAGTACCCGCGGCGCGTTGAAAGGCTGGCACAAAAACGGTGTTTGTCGAGAAACCTTGTGGAAGTATCGGCCGGACAAACCCGGCAATCTGTCTGAGGGCGCAAAGCAGGATGCGCTGTTGCGACCGCTGGGCGCGTACTATCGTGTGCTACCACGCATTTCCGACGTGCATGCCGCGCTCAACGAGGTCGGCATTCTCTATTGCAGCGCCGGCGTGCACGATGGCTGGGATGAGCCGAAGAAGGGCATCATCACACCCGCCAAAGGCAACCGTGGTGGCCATGCGTTTGCGCTGGTCGGTTACAACGAAGATGGCTTCCTGCTGCAAAACAGCTGGGGACCAAGCTGGGGCGGTTACAAGGTTGCCGGCTACAAACGTCATGGCATTGCGCTGTGGCCGTATGAGGATTTCGAGGAGAACATCTGGGATATCTGGGTGGCCCGTTTGGCCTTGCCACAGAGTTGGCGTGGCCAGGAGCGCAGTCGCTACACGGCCAGTAACGCCGGCATTCGGGTGTCCGATTCCGGCCCGGCGGCACATGTCATTGACCATCATTACCTGCACATTGACGATGGCCAGTTTGATCCGCGCGGTGATTACCCAAGCTCAACCGAACAACTCAAACGGATACTGACAGCGCTGGAAGAACAGCAGCCGGAGCATCTGTTGCTGTACGCCCATGGCGGTCTCAATAGTGTCAAGGATGCCGCGTTGCGGGCCGGCAAATGGCGGCCGTGTTTTCAACGCCATGGTGTGTTTGAGATCCATTTCTTGTGGGAAACCGGGTTTCTGGCCGAGCTGAAGGACATCCTGATTGGCAAGGACAAGTTTGCCAAGGAGCGCGCCGGCGCGAGCAGTTCATGGTGGGATAACTGGATTGAACGCCTGAGCCAGCGGCCGGGCCATGCTCTCTGGAAAGAAATGAAAGCGGATGCGACGCGCGCGTTCACGAGCAAGACCAGTGCCGGTACGGTGTTTTTGAAAAAACTGAACGATACGCTCGCGACGATGAGCAAACCGCCGAAACTGCACTTGGTGGGGCACAGTGCGGGCAGCATCTGGCATGGACATCTGTTGCAGCAGTGGCAGCTAATGAAACTGCCGCCCGTGGCCAGTATGAGTTTGTTTGCACCGGCCTGTACCCAAGACTTGTTCCGCAGTCATTACCAACCTTTGCTGGGCTCGGTGGTGTCGAATCTGCATTTGTTTTTACTCGGCGATGCTGACGAGCAGCAGGATAACGTCGGCCAGATCTACCGCAAATCACTGCTCTATCTGGTGTCGCGCGCGTTTGAGTCGCGCCATGAACAAGTCCCCATACTCGGTATGGCGAAATATCTGGATGAACTCGGCAAACCGTTACCAAAGCCTGTCCAGGTCTGGCTGACCGATCGCGACAAAAAGATGACCACGGCATCGAGCCATGGCGGTTTTGACAATGACAAGACCACGATGGATGCGATGCTGGATTTGGTGCTACAGAAGCCGCGACCGAAAGAGGGCTGGTTCCGGGCAGAAGAGTTGCGTGGCTACTGACCGGCGGCCGCTGGACGAGTCGCGAGGTGACGGGCGCCCTCATCGGCCCGATAATGCCAGCCTTTGATTCAGGCAGAGGCTGGCAACGTCATGACTGAGGTTTTGCCCGAGTTGTACTGCGATGAGCATCTGGTCGCGGTGCATAAACCCACCGGGCTGCTGGTGCACCGCACCGGCATTGATCGCAATGAAACCCGGTTCGCCGTTCAGATGGTGCGCGATCAGCTTGGGCAGCATGTCTATCCGGTGCATCGCCTCGACAAGGGCACCTCCGGGGTGTTGCTGTTTGCCCGCAACCCGGAGATAGCACGGCAACTGGTGCAGCAGTTTGCCGAACAAAAAATCGACAAGACCTATTGGGCTGTGGTGCGCGGTCATCCGCCCGAGCAGGGTCGCATTGATCACCCGCTGGATCGTATCCAGGATGACTACGACAAGCGCACGCGGACCGATGCACCGGCCCAGTCTGCCGTGACCGATTATCGCCGACTGGCCTGCGTCGAAATTCCGGTCGCGGTCGATCGTTATCCAGTGTCTCGTTATGCCTTGCTGGCGCTGTCGCCGCTGACCGGTCGCCGGCACCAGTTACGCCGCCATCTCAAACACATAGCGCACCCGATCATCGGCGATGTCCGTTATGGCAAAGGCAGCCACAATCGCTATTTTCGGGAACACTTGGCCGCGCCGCGCATGCTGCTCGCCTGTGTCCGGATGCAGCTGAGTCATCCGGTCACGGGTGCGACGCTCGTGATCGAACAACCGGTCGATGGCTCTTTCCGGGCCTTGTTGCAGCATTGGCAATGGCCAGTCGATGTTAACAATGCATAAGCCGTGAACCGCAGTGGCGCCGCCTTCGCATGCTAAACTTTGACCACTTTTTGTCCGGGAGCCGGGTCAATGCGTTGTGGTCGTAAACAGAGGGTCCGTTGGTCAGTGGGGCTGAGTCTGCTGTTGCCGCTTACCATGGGATTTTCCGGCTTCGCGGCAGCGGCAAATGAAACCACAGACGGCCATCAGCTTGTCGCGCCACAGTCTTCCGGTTCAGTTGACACGCTGAGCCGACAGCTTGATGAAGCCGAGCTCGCCAAGCGCAGCAATTCTGCCAAGGTGCTGCGGATCACGGCCGAAGTCTTGGCCGCGCTGACCAAGCAACCGGATCGTGAACTGGAATTGCGGGCCCGATTCCTGCGCTGTGATGAACTGATCGAAAACGCGCCGGAAATGGCGACGGAAGACATCAGCCGCGGCCTGCAGCTGGCCGAACAATCGATGCGCGATGCTTGGCGAGCAGGGTTTCTCAGTTGTCGCGGCAATTTGCTGGAATCGCAAGGCAAGAACAGCGAAGCCGAGGCCTTGTATGACGAGGCGGTGTCCATTGCCGAAGTCGCACAGGATTTCTACATGCTGGCGCACGCGCTGTATCAGCGCGGCTACATCCGTGGTGTCGGCGGCAACTACAGCGGTGGTCTGGCCGATTTGCAACGCGCGCATGGGCTGTATGAGCAGCTGGCCATGCCGGTCTACGCCCGTACCGTGCTCAACAGCATTGCCACGCTTTACAACCGCATGGGCGATTACGCTCAGGCGCGCACTTATTACGAACGCTCGGTTCGGCTGCTGGAAAAAGAGAATGAGCCGAGCGATCTCGGCATCGCGTTGCACAATCTTGGCCGGACGCTGGAAAACCTGGCGCAGTATGCAGATGCGCAAGCCGTTTACGAGCGAGCGTTGACGACACATCAGGGCATCGGTTTTGACCGCGGTGTTGCTTATGCCAAGCGCGGCCTCGGCAGTGTCCTGAACGCACAATTGCAACCGGAGCGGGCATTGCTGGAGCTGGATCAGGCGATGGTGATCGCCCAGACCGTCAATGACAATCGGCTGCAGGCGCAAATCCATCTGCAACGCGGCATTGCACTGCGCCAGCTCAAGCGATACCGCGAAGCGCGCAGCAGTCTCGAAACCGCCCTTGCCACCTTCAAACAGAATCGCGCCCAGCATGAGCTGCGCGATACCTATGCCGCACTCGCCACCCTGAATGCCGAACTGGAGAATTGGCGTGCCGCTTACGATGCCCACGTTTCGCTGAAGCAGATTGCTGATCAGCTGGCGACCAGCCAGCGGGATCAGCAATTCGCGCTGATGAAAGTGCAGTTTGATACCCAGTATCAAGAGCAGCAGAATATCGCACTGCAAAAAGAAAAGGCGGCGGTCGAGCAGGCACTTAAACAGGAACAGCGCGCCACCCGTTTGCAGGTCGCGGTTATTGTGCTCGGTGCGGTGGTCGTGGTGATGCTGGTGTGGACGTTGTGGCGGCAGCGTCGCGCCAGCCACAAGTTGCACGCCATGGCGATGACCGATGAACTGACGGGTCTCGCCAACCGCCGGCGTGTGCTGGCTGAACTCGACATCTTGCGGCAATCGCATCGGGCTGCTGAACGCCAGGTCAGTGTGCTGATTGCCGATCTCGATCATTTCAAGCGGCTCAACGATACCCATGGCCATCTGGCAGGCGACAAGGTACTCAAGCGTGTCGCGGCGGCGTTTCGCACTGTGGTGCGTGATGCCGATGTGCTGGGCCGGCTCGGTGGCGAAGAGTTTCTGTTGTTGCTGCCGGCGACTGACAAGGATGTGGCGTTGCATGTCGCAGAGCGCATCCGCGCTGCGGTGGCGGCCATTGAACTGAATGACATCGAACCGGGCCTGAAGCTGACCATCAGTCTTGGTGGCACCGCGTGTCAGGGCGCAGCGGAGCCGATCGGCCAGGTGCTGCGCCGTGCCGATGAGGCGTTGTATGCCGCCAAGGATGCCGGTCGCAATCGGGTTTGCTGGCAAGACTGACGGCCGATATCGTTTGCCGTCATATCACGCGGGCGCGGCGGCGCGGTAGGCTGGTGCGTGGTCCACTGACGCCATGACGGGCCGTTCGCCCTGAGCCTGCCCGAGGGCGAACGGATTGCACCGTTCATGGTTCGACACGCTCGCCACACACGGTGTCAGTTTGCACGAGCGTAACGACTTTTCGGAATGGCAAGTACGCTTCTTCTGACGCGCTTTCACTGAAAACAGGGATTCGTTGTGTCCAGTCATATCTTGCTGGTGGATTGCCCCGATCAACGCGGGTTGGTTCACGCCATCACCGGCGTTCTGCTGCGCCACGGTTGCAATGTGCTCAGCAACCATGAGTTCGTCGATCACGAACAAGCGCGCTTTTTCATGCGCACCGAATTTGATGGCGCCATTGCACCGGCAGCGGTGGAGGCCGAATTGGCGGCGGTGTTGCCAGCCGGCACGGCGGTCAAACTGTACGACCGGTCGCGGCCGCGCATCGTGGTGCTCGCGACCAAGGAGCATCATTGCCTTGCCGAACTGCTTGTCCGTCACGCTTTTGGCGAACTCGGCGCCGAACTGGTCGCGGTGGTCAGTAACTATGATCTGTTGGCGGAACTGACCGGCAAGTTCGGTGTGCCGTATCATCACGTCAGCCACGACGGCCCCAGTAAAGAAGGCCTTAGTCGCGAACAGCACGAAGCCGCATTGTTCGAGCAAGTTGACCGCTATCAGCCGGATTTCATCGTGCTGGCGAAATACATGCGGGTGCTGACGCCGGCGGCAGTGGCACGCTATCCGTTCCGGCTCATCAACATTCACCATTCGTTTTTGCCGGCTTTCGTCGGTGCCAGCCCGTACCGGCAGGCGTGGCAACGCGGCGTCAAGATCATCGGCGCGACCGCGCATTTCGTGACCAATGATCTGGATGAAGGTCCGATCATCGCGCAAAACGTGATCCCGGTGGATCACTCACACAGCCCGGAAGACATGGCGCAGGCTGGCCGTGATGTGGAAAAGATCGTGCTCGCGAAGGCGCTCAAACTGGTATTCGAACGGCGCGTTTTGTTGAACGGTAACCGCACCATCATTTTTGAGTGATGGCTGGTCGCAGGCCGTCACGGCACGTAGAATCCGGGCCGTTTGTGACGTAGCGTGAGTGGCAAGGATGGCGGTTCAGACGAAGCAGGGCAGCGCCAGCCGTATGGTTGGCTGGGCCGTGGCAATAGGGGCATTGGTAACACCCGCATGGGTTGTTGCCCACAACATCAATCCGGTCGAGCGACCGGATGTCGGTAGCTGGGCCACCCGTTATCTCGCCAGCAAAATCTCCGAGCCAGTGCATGAAACCATGACCATGCTCGCTTACGACTGCCATGCCCGGCCGCAGGAATGCCAAGGCAGTCCGGAACAGTTTGATCGTATCCGTGACGGCAAGCGGCTGGCGTTTCTGGTGACCGGTGTCGAATGGAACGATGATCCGTCACTGATGCTGCTCGGTGATGTCGCCGATGTTGCCAAGTGGCGCAAATGGATGCTGGATGCCGAAGACAAGGCCAAATGTCAGGAGCGCTATGCACCGGCACCGTGTGTCGGTGTCGAGGTCAGCGATGACCTGCTGTATCGCAGCCACTACGGTGATCTGCAATTCCTCCATGCCATGGCCTCCAGCGAAACCGAGTCGGCGGCAGAGACCCGACGCAAAATGCTGGCTTGGGCCAAGTTTGCCTATCAGGTTGGCGTGCGGCAGATCGACCCGAAAACCACGCTGGCGCAATTGCCGGAAATTGACGCCCTGATCCAGCGGCCGGGCTGGAACGTGCACTACCTGTTTGCCCGCAATGTCGATCGCAGCGCCAGCATCCGCAAGATCGCCATCGGTTCGCTGCTGCATCTGGTTCAGGATTCCTATTCCGATGCCCACACCGCCCGCGTCAACGGCTGTGAGGCGCTGTCGCACGACAAAGGCGCCATCCTCAATTTCCGGCTCTACAAATACCAGAATCCGGACGAGCACAAGGAAGCCGATATCCGGCCCACCTGGCTCGACAAGGGCGATCTCTCCGATCGCAATCCAGTCTGGGCCTCGGCGCGGCTGCTGAATCACTGGATCGATGGCGATGACTGGGACACGGTGGTGGAGCCGTTCCTGCGCAACGAGATTTGGCCGCTCGCCGATGAGCGGGCTGTGGCCGACGCCGGCGATATCGAATGTTTTGCCGGTTGAGTGGCGCGGAATCCTGACCCCGGACGGTTGACGCTGCAACGTTTCGTGCCGTGCCCGCGCTGGCAGTCTGGAGTGCTGATCAAACCCGTTGCCGATGCAATCCATGCGGAAACACGGTGTTTCCCGGCCGGTGATGGTGCCCGTCTGCAGGCTTTTTTTGACCGGCGTATGATGCGGACTCCTTCGTTCGTGCCATGGCGGCGCGAACCCGTTTGCAGGAGTCCACTCATGTCCCTGTCCATGTATCAAGCGTCGGTTCCGGTGCTCACCCGCGCCCTCAACAACCTCATCGGCGTGCTGGAAAAAGGCGCTGCCTATGCGGAAGCCAAGAAGATCGAACCGGCGGTGCTGTTGAACTGGCGGCTCGCAGCCGACATGTTCCCGCTCAGCCGCCAGGTCCAGATCGCCACCGACATGAGCAAAGGCTGCGTCGCTCGTCTCGCTGGTGTCGAGATCCCGAAATACGAAGACAACGAAGCCAGCTTTCCAGAGCTGATCGCGCGTTTGCGCAAGACCATTGATTTCATCAATAGCTTCAGCGCTGCGCAAATCGATGGCACCGAAGAGAAAGTGGTGACGCTTCAGCGCAAGGATGGTGATGTCCGCTACCAAGGCCAGCCGTATCTGCTGTATTACGTGCTGCCGAATGTCTATTTCCACTGCACCACGGCGTACGACATCTTGCGTCATGTCGGCGTCGAAGTGGGGAAAAAGGACTTTATCGGTCAGCTGTAAGCGCTTTGCACATCCTTCCGCTGCGCGTCATTTCGGTACCGGCTGGAATGCAACGGATCGCTACCGAAAATGGACCCCGGCTTTTGCTTTTGCCGGGGTGACGCAGCTGGGGGGCAATCATCGGTGGCAGTCCAGATGATTGGCACCGTTATGCGTTTGTGGGAGCGGGCTTGCCCGCAATGTCTTGGTTTGGAAAAGCATCGCGGGCAAGCCCGCTCCCACAGCGATAGTGGCGGTTTGAGGCGGATATTGCTTTGACGGCGGTTCAGCCCGCTACAACACCGATTTTTTCCCGCCGCCGTTTCTCGATGATGGGCGCCAGAATCTCGCGGGCGTTGTGCAGCATGGTCTCGGTGGTGGCCCAATCGACGCAGGCATCGGTCACCGAGCAGCCGTAGCGCAGCTGGCTGCGGTCTTTCGGGATGGGCTGATTGCCGGCTTCAATGAAGCTTTCGATCATCATGCCGACAATCGAGTTGTTGCCGTCGCGGATCTGGTTGACGACGTTGTTCAGTACCAGCGGCTGCAGTTCCGGCTTTTTACCCGAGTTGGCGTGCGAGCAGTCGATGATGATGTTGGGCGCCAGCTTGGCTTTGAGCAGCGCCTGTTCGGTCATTGAAACCGAGACGTTGTCGTAATTCGGTCGGTCGCCGCCGCGCAGCACGACGTGGCCATAGGCATTGCCACGGGTGCGGATGATCGCCGCTTCGCCGTTGTCATTGATGCCGAGAAAGCTGTGCGGGTGCGAGGCCGAGATGATGCCGTTGATGGCAGCATCGAGTGAGCCGTCGGTGCCGTTTTTGAAGCCAACCGGCGTCGACAGGCCCGAGGCCATTTCGCGGTGGGTTTGCGATTCCGAGGTGCGGGCGCCGATGGCGGTCCAGCTGATCAGATCGCCGTAGTACTGCGGCGAAATCGGGTCGAGCGCCTCGGTGGCGGCCGGCAGACCCAGCGCAGTCACATCCGAGAGAAATTGCCGGCCCAGCTGCATGCCTTGTTCGATATGGAACGAGTCATCCATGTGCGGATCGTTGATGAAACCTTTCCAGCCGGTGGTGGTGCGCGGCTTTTCAAAGTACACGCGCATGACGACATAGAGACTGTCGCTGACGGCATCGGCCAAGGCTTTCAAGCGTTGCGCGTAATCGAGACCGGCAACTGGGTCATGGATGGAGCAGGGGCCGACCACAATCATCGGACGCGGGTCCTGGCGGTCGAGAATGCGGGTCAGCGTCTGCCGGCCCTGAATGACGGTGGCAGCGCTTTTTTCCGTTAATGGCACCCGCAGTTTGATCTCCTGCGGTGAGGGCATGTGGTCCAGTCCGACCACATTGAGGTTTTCAGTACGGCGAATCATGGTGACGCGACTCCGGTGATTGCACCGGAGTGTCGCGCTTCAGCGCCAGCTTGGCTAACTGCCGTTGGTTATTTGCTGGCGGCGCCGCTATTGCGCGGGCTGCAGCGCCCAGCCGAAGCGATGCTCCATCTCCCAGCCGTGCAGCTGCGCGGCGGCTTCGGTTTTCAGCCGCTCGATTTCCTTGTTGGCTTGCTGCAGCGCAGTCGGCGACAGGTTGCGCTCGGCCCGCTTTTGCAGCTGTTCCAGCTCCTTGCGCCGGTTCTCGCTCATCTGGCGGGTGCCAACGGCGAGCGCCGTGCCGGCGTGGATATAGGCGCGGCTGAAATCCTGCGGTTTGCCAAGCCCCTGCGCATAGGCCGCTGCCAGCATTGCATGGCCGCCGGCATCACCCGCGGCGGCGGCCTGGCTGGCAAATTCGGCGCCCTTGGCGAAGTCTTTTTGGGCCAGCGCACCGGATACATGCGCGGATGCCAGCAAGCGCGCGGCGCTGACCGCGTCGTAGCCCTTCAGTTGCTCGGCGCAGGTGAGAAAGTCGCTGCCGTAATCGGTTTCCTGATCCTTGATGCCGAGATAGAGCAGGGCTTCACACAGGCGCGGCAGACCGGCCTCCGGATGACGGCTGGCAACGTCTTTCAGGGTTTGCAAGCGCAGCGCCAGCTGTTCGCCCTGTGCCGCAGTGACTTGCAGCGCGGCCAGTGCTGCCTGGCCCTGTGGTAAACCGCGGCTGGCGGCCGACATGTACAGGTTCAGCGCGCGATCGAGATCGGCTTTGACGCCATCACCGCGTTCGTACATCTGGGCGAGAAAATAATTGGCGACCGGATCATTGCGCGTGATGCGTTGCTGCAGGACGTCGCGGGCTTCCTGAAATTTTCCGTCGCTGTACAGCTGCACGCCTTCCTGCGTGGTCGGGCCGTTGCAGGCGGCCAATAGCGACACCGCCACCGCGGAGACCAGCAAGCGCCGCAACCGTTGTGGCAGCGACAGCAAACGGTAGGCACGTTGCGATGACGTCATGCGAGGGCTCCTGCGACAGCGCCTCGGCGCTGGAATCGGGGTCAGGGGGACGCGGCATTTGCTGCCGCCGGTCAGGTCAGGCCTCAGTGTAGTAAAAACTGGTGCAATCGGGCAGCCGTGTCGCGCCGATGGTGGCGACACGCATGGTCTGGGGATGGTGTTGCTGTGGTGGTCGGCTGCGGCGCGGCGGTAGCACTGGCGCAAAGCGGCAGGTGATACACGCCAACCCTCCAGCAAACAGTGTGCGTGGGCAGCGGTGCCGCTGCCCACGCACGGATGCGCACTTATTTGACGACGCCGATTCCAGCGAAATACTGCTGGAAGGCATCGGCTTCAATGGCGAATGTGCCGTCCGGATTGGCGAGGTTGATCGGTCGCCACCAGCTGATGTCGTGCATCCAGACCGTGCTGTTGAGCGTGCTGACCGTCGCTTCGGTCTGGCCCCAGGGATTGCGCAGCACCAGGTATTTCTTGCCGCAGTGATAATCCCAACCGAGCACGGTGTAGCAGTGTGAACCGACGATATTGGCGTCGGAATAACTGAGCCCTTCCGGCGCGGTGCCATAGGTCCAGCAAGTCATCGGGTTGATGGTGCGCCGGCTCAGGCTGTTGGCGCGCACCAGATCCCACAGCTGGTTGCCGGTCAGCTCACTGTTGCCGTAGTAGTGGCGCTGTTTGCCGGTCAATTGCGCCGTTGCCAACACGCAGTCACCCCAACCGGTCGCGAGTATGTCCGGATGATCGGTGGTGGTGCCGGTGACAAATTTGGCAAAGGCTTTTTCCATGATCGCCGGCCAGGTTTCGCCGGTTTCGCTGGAGCGGCAATACAGGAAGTTGCCGGTGGCATTGTGCGCCGGCACGCTGTCGGTCACTTCGATGGTTTTGTCGATCTGGCCGTTGCTGTCCGGTTTGAAGAACGTGATCTGATTGGTGAAGCTCTGCTGACTCTGGCCGGTGGCGCGAGTGAGGTGGGCGATACGATACGGTGAGGCCCAGGCCACCGCTGACAACGCGGCGATGTAGTAGCAGTTGGCCACTGCGCCTTGCACCGGGTCGAAGAACTCGGCGGCTTCATTGAAGAAGGTGCCCTTGTCCACCCACGCAGCATTCGGCGGCGTCCAATCCTGATTGCTGTTGCCTTTCGCTTCCGGATCAAAGGCCACGGTTTGCACCAGCTCTTTCGGAAAGGCGCGCGCCAATTGTTGCAAGCGATCTTTGGCCGGCAACTTCAGGGTCAGTTCAATCTGGAACGGATTGCAGAAGCGGATGTGGTGAATGGCCAGATTGGCGACATTGCTGACTTCGAAACGGCGGCTCAGATCACCGAGCACCTTGACCTCGGTCATCACTTGTTCAATCGGCACGTCCAGATCACTGGTGTCGAGCTTGACCTGCACATCCAGCAGCGGCGAGCGGAACGGTTCCAGCCGCTTGTTCTTGTTCAGGCGCAAGCCCATGTAGATGGGGCTGTCGTATTTCGGGTCAAACAATTCTTCATACGGCGTTTGCAGCAGATCCTCCAGCATGCGTGGTGCATCCACTTCATGCCAGGCAATGCGACGGCCGGCGACCAGCTCGGCGAGTGCGTACGGATTGATGACGCCGTTCTTTTGGGCGGCATCCGGGCGGCTTTGCAGTTTGGTCACGTCCATGGTTTCGACTCCTTTTGCGAGAGGCGAAACCCATGCAGATCAGCGGCCACCAGCCATGACTGGCAACAGCTGGCAACTCACCGGACTTCCGTGGAACAACAGATGCATCTGTCATCTGTCACGCTTGCGACGGCATCCTGCGTCGGTTCGCGTGGCGACGGCTGACATCGGCATAACGACTCCGCGACAAACACCAGCGCTGATTGCGGGCTTCGCGGGCGAGAGACACAACGGCCGAATCAATGTGGATTCAGCGCTACCTGTATAGCCTTGATACCGTTACGGTTCAATGAAACTTCGACGGCCGGCAGTGAAGGCGCTGAGGGCAGAGAAACTGGCGATAAGCTGTGCTGGGGTAATTACGGGAACAACTAAGCGCCAATACAGCGACACGAACGAACTGTGCTGGTGAAAGCACGGCTGCGATGCACGGTCCGATCGTGAGAGGGGAAAGGATGGAGTGATGAGGATACGACACAAGCTCCGGCCATGGGTGCCGCCCGGAGCTTGTGTCGTGGGTTGGTTTACAACACTTCCAGCTGATTGCTGCTGTTGACCCGGAAGCGGGTCTCGACCATATCCGCCAGCACGCTTGCAGCATTGGTGTAGTTGTTCACCGTTGCGGTGTCTTCGTCCAGCTCGAAATAGCTCACCAGCATTTCGTCGCTGCTGGCCTCAACAATCGATACGCCGTGGCTATTGCTGCGGGCGTATTGGATCTGGGCATTGGCAGCACGCATCAGCACATCGACACTTTCGATCAGCTGCTGGATGCCGGGCACCTGCGACAAGGTCGGGTCGTTGGCGGCGGAGCGGCGCAGCAGCTCGCGGAAGCTGCCGGACGATACCGAAGTGCCGGTGAAACCCACCACACCACCACCATGATCAGCCGCATACGACGAGTGGATGTCACCCGCGATGATCACGGTGCCCGGATTGTTGCGCATCATCTGCAGCAAACCTTGCTGCTGCTGCGGGAAGCCGTCCCAGTGATCGACGTTCAGATAGAAACGTTGGTTGAACGGCGCCGGCACACCGAGTGCCGGGTTGGTCAGGTCCAGCACCAGCGAGGTGTAGGACACCGAGCTGCCGAGCACTTTCCAGCGCGCCGTCGAGCCGAGCAGGGTGTTTTGCAGCCACAGTGTCTGCGCATTGCCGTACGCATTCTGGGTCTGCGACGACTCCATCAGGTAACGGTAGGCGGCATACAGATCAAAGCTGTCCTTGACCACGAAGTAGCGGGAGCCGAGCTCGCCATAAAGCGCAGTCTTGCCCATCGTGACATAGGCGAGACCGGTGTCGAGCGTGGCGGCGGTGGCGTCGTCGATCAGCGGCACACGCAGTTCCGCCGGCACGGCGTCATTGAAACCGGACAAGACATTGTTGATCACCATTACCGCGACGTTGCCTTGCGTCACTTCCCGCGCCTTGGCACCGGCTTCATACGGCAGCATGCCTTCGGCGGTGTAGGCCGACGTGAGTGCGGCGATCAGGGCGGGGCGATAGCCGGTCCACGGTTCTTCATTAAGGTCCACATACGGCGAGAACCGCGATTTGACATCGTCGTAGTTGATTCCCTGGCCGGCGAGAAACGCGGTCAAGGTGGCGCGATCCAGCACCACTTCACCCGGGAACGCCTCTTCCGGGATCAAGTGATCCGGGCGGTAGCTGCGGAAGTCGGTCATCACCAGATGGACGTTGGCACCGAAACGGAAATCGCGATACATCTGGATGTTCGGATACAGCGCGGCGGTATCCACTTCCACCTCACCGGCGGCATTGCCGCCTTGGCGATCGACCGGCATGAATTCAAACCAGGCTTGCTCGGCGTTGCGCTTGCGGGTTTCCGATTGTTCATCACGGCGGCCGTTGAACGAGGTGGCGGTGGCGCCCCAGCTGTCGTCGGAAAATTCGTGATCATCCCAGATGCAGACAAACGGGAAGCGTTCGTGGAGTTGCTGCAGGATGGGATCGCTGCGATAGGTTTTGTACAGATCGCGGTAGTTGCTCAAGCTGTTGGCCGACTGATAGGCCTCGTCGCCACTGCCGATGGTGAGCGCACCGGCAGCATCGCTGAACACCACTTTGCGCGGGCTGTTGCTTTGCTGGAACGCCGGATCGCCCGTGGTTTCGTAGACGTAGTCGCCGAGGTGCACGACAAAGTCGAGATCCTGATCGAGCAGTTTCAGATACGGGTTGTAGTAGCGACCGATGTAATCCTGGCAGCTGACAAAGGCGAATTTTACGGTGCGGGTGCTGTTGGCAGCCGGTGCGGTCTTGGTGCGACCATCGCGTGAACGCAGTTGGTCGTCGTCACGCAGGTAAATGAAGCGGTAGTAGTACGTGGTGTCCGGGCTCAGATCGACCACACGGATTTTCAGGCAGTGATCGTTGCTGGCTTTGGCGGTGAATACTTCGTCCACCAGCAGCGTGGAGAAGCCGCTGTCGCTGGCCACTTGCAGTTTGACGCTGGCATTGCCGCTGCCGCCGTTGACCCGCGTCCACAGCACCACACTGGTCGCGGTCGGGTCGCCCGAAGCGACCGACTGCGGAAAGTATTCCGGTGCCACACGATTTTCTTTTTTGTCGTCATCATCGTCGAACGGGCAACCGGCCAGGGCGGTGGCGCTGGCGCTGACCACCAGCACTTCCAGAAACTTGCGACGGGTAAATTGCGGCATGTAATCCTCCTGATTAAACAGCGGCGCCTGTTGTGGTTGTCCGCGCCTGAGCGGCGAACATACCGTAAATTCATGACAATTCCAGCCGTTGGCGCGACTTCTTTTTCAGCGGATTACTCGTTGATTTGCAAGGAAAATGTCCGTTGTCATCATCGCGCAAACCGGTGGCGCTATCGGACAAGTCGCCGGTCAGAATTTGACCGGTCTTGACGTTGCGCCACCCGCCGAGCCGATGTTTTCGCTGCGGCGCAGCATTGAGTCCGTCAATCGGACTCATAGGCCATAAGAAATACCCCTGACCCCGTCACAGGCGCAGTATTTCGGGCGCTGTTGTCATCATCCCCTTTGACGGAGAAAAAGCCATGCGAGTCAAAGCACTTCCTCTTGTTGTGGCACTCGTTGTTGCCGCGTCGCCGGCGTTTGCGACCAGCCCAGTGCAAATGGATTACCCGAAACCGAACACCAATCAGGATTGGTGGCCCAATCGTCTCGACCTGTCGCCGTTGCGCCTGCATGATCCGGCGTCCAATCCGCTTGGTGCCAACTTCAACTACGCCGAAGCATTCGCCAAACTCGACCTCGATGCCGTTAAAAAAGACATCAAGGATCTGATGACCACCTCGCAGGATTGGTGGCCGGCCGACTACGGTCATTACGGGCCGTTTTTCATTCGTATGGCCTGGCATAGCGCCGGCACCTATCGCATTTTCGATGGCCGCGGTGGCGCCGGTGGCGGTCAGCAGCGCTTTGAGCCGCTGAACAGCTGGCCAGATAACGTCAACCTCGATCGCGCCCGTCGTCTGCTGTGGCCGATCAAACAGAAGTACGGCGCCAGCCTGTCGTGGGCCGATCTGATGGTGCTCACCGGCAACGTCGCGCTCGAATCCATGGGCTTCAAGACTTTCGGTTTTGCCGGCGGCCGCGCCGACGATTGGGAAGCCGACAACACCTACTGGGGCCCGGAGAAAAAGTGGCTCGAAGACAAGCGTTATCAGGGTGAGCGCAAGCTGGAAAAACCGCTCGCCGCGGTGCAGATGGGCCTCATCTACGTGAATCCGGAAGGCCCGAACGGCGTGCCGGATCCGCTGCTCGCCGCCAAAGACATTCGCGACACGTTCGGTCGCATGGCGATGAACGATGAAGAAACCGTCGCGCTGATCGCCGGTGGCCACACCTTTGGCAAAGCCCACGGTGCCCGCAAACCGGAAGGTTGCCTGGGCGCCGATCCAGCCGGTGCCAGTGTCGAAGAGCAGGGCCTCGGCTGGACCAACAAATGCGGCAAAGGCAATGCCGAAGACACCATCACCAGCGGCCTTGAAGGCGCCTGGTCGGTGAACCCGATTGCCTGGACCACGCAGTACCTCGACAACCTGTTCATGTTCGACTGGGTGCAAACCAAGAGCCCGGCTGGCGCCATTCAGTGGATTCCGGCCAACAATCAAGCGGCAAATCTGGTGCCGGATGCGCACGACAAAACCAAACGTCACGCGCCGATCATGTTCACCACCGATCTCGCGCTGAAAATGGACCCGGAATACCGCAAGATCTCCGAGCGCTTCCGTGCCAACCCGAAAGAGTTTGAGCTGGCGTTTGCCAAAGCCTGGTTCAAGCTGACCCACCGTGACATGGGCCCGCGTCATCGCTACATCGGCAAAGATGTGCCGCAGGAATTGCTCGTCTGGCAAGACCCGCTGCCGACGGTTGATCACGCACTGATCGACAGCAACGACATCGCCAACCTGAAAGGCAAGATCCTGGGTTCGGGTTTGACGGTGCCGGAGCTGGTGCGCACCGCATGGGCCTCGGCGGCATCGTTCCGTGGCACTGATGCGCGCGGTGGCGCCAACGGCGCCCG
>DASUEK010000357.1:0-5794 GCA_036275115.1 Permianibacter sp.
ATCACGGCACTCAGCCGAAATACAACCGTTCGATATCCGCCAACACGTCGGCACGCGGCAGCTCGCGGATCGGCTGATAATTGTCGAGGTTTTCCAGCGTCAGGTTCCACTCCGACAACAGATCCGCCAAGGCGTCCGCGCGCTGATGCAGATACTGCAGCTGCGCCAGACTGCCGTCAGCGTCATGAAACGCCGGCAAGGTCGCCAACCGGACGCCGAGATCCGTGCCGGGCATCTCACGCTCATAGGCGTGCAAGCGCGCTTCGGTGCGCTCGACAACCAGCTGGAAGAATTTCAGTTTGGTCGCCAGACTGACCTGGGAAAAATCATCGAGCTCGCCAAACGGCGAGAAATCCAGACCAAACAAAATCGCCCGATCTTTTTCCTTGTCGCTGCCACGGACGGCAATGCTGGCGCTGCGCTCGCTATCGCGCATGATCGCCAGCGCACCGAACATTTCGCCCGGCTGGATGTAGCCGACAACTTTACCGCCATCATCCGCCTGCACCGCCAGCTGGCCTTTGAGCAGGAAATAGCACCAGGAATCGAACTCGCCTTTGCGCATGATGAGTTCGCCCGGATCTGCCAGCAGCAAACGAGTGTGCGGCAACAAGCGCTCCAGTTCCGCCGGCGCGTCTTCCGCCAACTCGCGGAAGAACGGCAAGCCCAGCAAGACCGGCTGCAATTTGTCCCGCGGAAAGCGGGTGGCAATCAGACTGTGCACGCAAACCCCATTTGTTCTTCAGAAAACCATCGCCATGGACGACATGATGCCAGACCGGCGCGGTACGGCGAAATGACGTGTTCAGGTGACCCGGACACGACTGACCAGTTGCCGCAGCAAGGGCGGGCATAACTGTTTCAAGTAAACCCCAAAAATTTCCTTTCCGCCAACCCAGAGTTCGGCCTGCTGCTTGTGCATGGCCTTGACGATGGCCTCGGCGCAGCGCGCTGGCGCCATGCCGCGCAGCTGACCCGGATCCATGTGACCTTGCGGTGTGCCATCACCTTTCAGTGCGGCCAATGAGAATGGCGTGTTGATGTAGCCCGGACACACCGTCAATACCGTCACCGCACTACCGTGCAACTCGGCACGCAGTGAATCCATGAACGCCACCACGGCATGTTTGGAGGCACAGTAGGCCGAACGGCGCGGTGTCGCGAACTTGCCCATGACGCTGGCAATCGACACCACCATTGCCTGCGGCCGTTGCAGCAACTGCGGCAACACGGCGCGGGTCAATTCGGCGACGGCGAGATAATTCAGCGTCATGATCTGGCGTTCAACCGCCAGCGAGGTTTCGAGCACGCTGGCGCGCTGGCCGATGCCGGCGTTGTTGATCAGGATATCAACCGGCCCATGCTCGGCGAGCACCGCTGCGGCGCGCCCGGCGATGTCGTCCACGGCCGCCAAATCCATCGGCACCAGGTGATGCCGCTGCGGCTCAGTGCAACGCGCCCGCACCGCTGCCAGCTTGTCGAGCGAGCGCGCGGTCAGCAGCAAGCGGCAACCGGCCGCGGACAGTGCGATGGCCAGCGCCTCACCGATGCCGGACGAAGCGCCGGTCAGCCAGACCGTTTTGCCGGCCAGATTGAACGCGCTCATTCGCTGGCAAACGCTTTCTTGCACTGCGGACTGGCGTTGGCCGACTCTTCCAGCATTTCGATCTCAGCAGTGTCGCGCAAGCGCAGCGTCAGCGGAATCGATACTTCGGAGTGAAAGCGATAACCGATCTGGGCACCGGCCATGCTGACTTCGACCGACGACTGCCGGGTCGAATCCAGATCGCGCACTTCCACCATGTCCGGGTACAGCGCTTTCAGTTCCTGACGTATCGCCTTGTCCTTGGGCTTGTCCTGCGGCCGCAGCGACGAGGCCATGATGTCAAACTGCTTTTCAATGCCGACCACGCGCAGCTTGCCGACACCGCCGTTGTCCGGCACTGCCCGCAAGGTCACAAACAAGCGGTCTTTGCCTTCCACCACCACCTCACCGGTCAACGTGGTCGACGAGCAGTAGGCTTTGACTTCGCGCAGCTTCTCCAGCACGTGGCTGTCAAACACCTGCCGGCGAATGACATACGGGTACAGATCGCGCAGCGTGGTTTCGGCAGCCAGCAGCAATTCGTTGCGTTCGCGGTAAATGGTTTTGACATCCTGACCGCGCAACATCGCCTCGGCGTCCAGCCGTTCCTGCGTGGTCGGCGGCAGCGGCTTCCATTTGACGCTGAGTTGATCGACGGTGGCACCGAGGCAGATGTCGTCAACACAGTAAGGTGCGGCCGCAAAACTGCTGGCCGCCCACGACAACAGCGGCAACACAAGCAACCCACGGACAAATTTCTGCTGCATGCTTTTCTGGTGTTTGTCTTTCATGTGCATGTTCCCTGACTCGGTACCTGAAACAACAGCATGCCGGTGGCGCCGGTGTTGCGCTCGGGGGTGGCGGCCGTCACGCTGCGACAACATCAATCCCGAAAATTGTTGTATTGCAAGGGCTGCTCGATTTCCGAGCTGCGCAGCAGGGCGATCACTTCCTGGAGATCGTCACGCTTCTTGCCGGTGACCCGCAGTTTGTCACCGTTGATTTGGGTCTGGACTTTCAGCTTGGCGTCCTTGATCAGGTTGCTGATCTGCTTCGCCAATGCCTGTTCGATCCCTTCTTTCAGGGTAAGGTTCCGCTGGACGATTTTGCCGGACGGTTCCGGCTCGGAAAATTCGACGCAGCCGAGGCTGATGCCACGCTTGGTCAGTTTCTGGGTGACGATGTCGCCGAGTTGCTGCAGCTGGAATTCCGAATCGGCGACCAGTTTGATCACCAGCTCTTTCGGCTCGATGGCGGCCGCGGTGCCGCGAAAATCAAACCGGGTTTCCAACTCACGTTTGGCTTGGTCGATGGCGTTGGTCAATTCGTGCCGGTCAATTTCCGACACCACATCAAACGACGGCATGGCCGCTCCATTCCTCAGCTTCTGGGGGATTCCGGAACGGCATCATAACATGACCGACCAGCCGGCCATTCCGGCAGGTACTTTTGCCGGCCGGGACCGTCTTCGGTGAGGTCCCGGCTGGCGTCATTTGCTCACCTTGCCACTATTTCCTGGGCAAGACCGCTTCCAACTGTTTCAACTGATCGGCGAGCGGTCCGTCCAGCGCCAACAATTGCTGCCATGCACCATCGAGCTTGGCGAGTTCGGCCTGCACTTTCGCTTCGGCTTTGGCACGCAGCTCGTCCTTCTTCTTGTCGAGTTCACGCTTGAGCACCCGCCGTACCGCCTGCTTGACGATATCGTCGAGCGAACTCTTGAGTTCCTGCCGGCTGCCACTGGCGTCTTTCTCGAACCACAGCGACAGCTGCAAGGCATCGGTCTGCGCCAGCTCGGCCAAAATGGCCTGGACGATTTCGTTGTCCTGATCACTCGCCACCTTCAACTGCAGTGCCGAGAAATTCAGGCTGGTCATGAGCTTCAACCAATCGGCCTTGCTGGCCACCGTGACGGTGCCGGCCAGCAGGCCTTTTTCCGCCGACAGACGCAACGACGGTTGTTCGCTCAGCACCTGCGGCTGAAACGCCAACTGCTCGAAGCGCAGTTCGGCATCGGCAATCGGTGCGGTTTGCCGGCGGTCGAGGCTGGCCTGCAAGGCAAGCGTGCCGCCCTGCTTGCCGCTGCCATCCAGCGTCAGCCGGGTCGGTGCCGGCACCAGCGCCGGGCTGTCGCTGACGTCAGTCAATTCGCCGGCAAAACGGCCCTGCCAACCGAGCACATCGAGCTGACCATCAAGTGCGGCTTTTTTCAGCCAGAACGCCGGCTGCGGATCACGTTCCGGGAAATGCACGGTGATGCCGGCAAACCGTGCCGGCGGCGGCGGTGCGTTCGGATTCTGGCCGGCGAGCACCCGCGCCTTGCTGATCCATGGCTCGGCGGTCTGGTACAAGTTCAGGCCCTGATTCAGCCGGTTTTCCAGCTCCGGCCCCAACATGCCGGAGACCAGTTTGTCGGTGCCGGGAATGTTGACGCTGAGCTGGGCCAGCGCCTTTTCCATGTCTTTTTTCGGCGCCGCCTTGACGGTCTCGTACTGGGCCTTCAGGCGCTCGCGGCTTTGCTTCAGCTCGTCCCGCAGCGCTTTCACCGCGTCGGTGTCGCGCTTGATGTCCTTGCGCAGCGCATCAATCTCTTTGGCGCTCTTGATCAGCGCCAATGCCTGCTCGGTTTTGCTGGCGTCGCGATCGATTTTCAGCGCCTTGGCGCGCGCCTTGTAGTCATCGAGTTTTTTGCTGTCCGGCAACGCCGCCCGCTTCTCTTCGAAGCGCTGTTTGGCGGCATCGAGTTCGACACGCAATTGCTCAACCGATTGCAGGGATTCCAACTCCAGCGAGTCGAGGAAGGCCATGCCACCTTCCTTGCTGCCGAGTGAAGCCCAATCGACATTCGCCATGTCCGGCAACAGCTTCATCACGCCGGCCGGCTCGCTACCCGCAATCGCACCGCTGCGGCTACGGGCGGTATCGAACTGGATGCCGTTGACGCGGACATCGTTCAAATGAATGCGTTGCCAAAACAGCTGATGCAGATCGATGCCGGCGTGGATCTCGGCCAGCTCGATCAGGTTGCGCATCGGCGCCCGGGCATTGGTCACCTGCAACCGGGTCAGCGTGATCTCGCCGTCGAACAATTTCAGTTCGGCCCGATCCAGCTCGACCTTGGCACCGACAAATGCACTGCCCACTTGCTCGATGCTGCGCTTGATCAGCCAATCAGCAAAGAACCAATACAGCGCGCCGATCAAAGCGACCAGCGCCAGAAACACCAGCAAGCCCTGCCAGCGGAACCAGGCGAGCGCACCGCCCGCTTTTTTTTCCGGCGGCGGCGGTGAGGCCGGCGCGGGAGTCGCGGCCGCAACCGGCGGCGTTGCCGTCGTGGTGTCGGTCATCGTTATTCTCCCAGTTTGGTGACGGCCTCAGTCCACCGCGAGGCTTTCAACAATTGCATGAATCGGGTTTTCTCCAGCTTTTGCTGCAAGCGCTGCCGGTACTGCGCCACCAGCAGCCGTACCAGCAATGCCAGCGGCAGGAACGCGATCAGCGCACCGACCAGACTGCCGAGCACCACCGTATTGTTGAACTGGCTCCAGCGCAGCAGCGGATGGTTGTACCAATCGGTCCACAACGGGATCAGCGACTCGCTGTTCAGCAGCTGGTAACCGAGCTGATGGAAATACCCATCGAGCAGATAGGCAAACCCGGCCGCGAGGCCCATGAACAACAGGACGAAGCTGATGTTGACCCGCAACAGACAGATCAGCAACAGCACGATCAGGTTGTGCAGATTGAGCAGTGGCGTCAGCCCCAGCACCATGCCGAAGCTGGCGCCGAACGCGAGTTGCCACGGCCCGGTTTCCGAGTTCAGCAACTGAACCGTTTTGATGACAGTGCGCAGCACAGGATGTTCCTCCGCCTCAACACTCAGGCCGTGATCGGAATGAAACGCGGGGTTTGTTCGACCCGGCGCAGCCAGGCCTGCACGGCCGGATAGCGATTGAGTTGATAGCCGCCGTCTTCAGCGACATGGGTGTAAGCATAGAGCGCGATATCGGCAATGCTGTATTGGTTGTCGACAAAGAAGACATTATTCGCCAGATGATCGTCCATCACCTGCAGCGCTTTCTCGCCTTTCGGCCGGCAACGGGCGATGTCGGCAGCGTACGCGGCCGGATTCGCGGTGAATTTCTGCCAGAACCGCACCGTGGCGATATACGGCTCGTGGCTGTACTGCTCGAAGAACAGCCACTGCAT
>DASUEK010000358.1:0-2898 GCA_036275115.1 Permianibacter sp.
TGGGCTCGTGCTGTTCACGCTGGCCTCGCTGGCCTGCGGACTCGCTGGCAGCCAATCGGTGCTGATTGCCGCGCGCGCCATTCAGGGCCTCGGCGGCGCCGTGGTGTCGGCGGTGGCGCTGTCGCTGATCATGAATCTCTACACCGAAGACGGAGAGAGCGCCAAAGCCATGGGCGTGTACGGTTTTGTTTGCGCCGGTGGCGGCAGCGTCGGTGTATTGCTCGGCGGCCTGCTGACCGATGGTTTGAGCTGGCACTGGATCTTTCTGGTCAATCTGCCGATCGGGCTGGTGGTGTACTGGCTGTGCCTGCGCCTGATCCCGTCGCTGCCGGGCCAAATCGAATCCGATCCAAGCGGCAACAGCAAACTGGATGTCGGCGGCGCCTTGTCGGTCACCGCATCGCTGATGCTGGCGGTGTATGCCGTGGTCGATGGCAACGAAGCCGGTTGGGATTCGCTGCAGACGCTTGGCCTGCTCGGCGTGTCGCTGCTGTTGATGCTGACCTTCCTGTGGGTTGAAGCGACGGTGAAGCAGCCGTTGATGCCGCTGGCGCTGTTCCGCTTGCGCAGCGTCGCGGTGGCGAATGTGGTCGGGGTGTTGTGGGCCGCGGCGATGTTTGCCTGGTTCTTCATCTCGGCCTTGTACATGCAGCTGGTGTTGCAGTACACGCCGATGCAGGTCGGGCTCGCGTTCCTGCCGGCCAACCTGATCATGGCGGCGTTCTCGCTCGGCTTGTCGGCAAAAATTGTCATGCGCTTTGGCATCCGGGCGCCGCTCGCAGTCGGTTTGCTCATTGCGGCGATTGGCCTGTTGCTGTTTGCCCGGGCACCGGTGAACGGCAATTTCTGGCTTGATTTGCTGCCGGGCATGGTGCTGTCCGGCATCGGAGCCGGCATTGCACTCAATCCGGTCTTGCTGGCCGCGATGAGCGAAGTCGAGCAGAGCGATTCCGGGCTCGCGTCCGGCATCGTCAACACCTCGTTCATGATGGGTGGCGCGCTGGGTCTCGCCGTGCTGGCGAGCCTGGCCGCTGCGCAGACACATGGCGTCAGCGCCGGCGGTGCTGACGATGTGAGTGCCTTGAATGCCGGTTACCAAACCGCGTTTTTGATCGGTGCCGGCTTTGCCGTGTTGGCGGCGCTGCTCGGCGGGTTGTTGCTGCGCAGCCGCGCTGCCAGCAGCAATGACAACTCGCTGCAACAAACCAAACCCGACGCGGTCGCGCCGGTGCTCGACTGACAACTGGCGGATCACCTCGCCCATCACGCGACAGTGATCCGCACCGACCCAAGGAGAAAACCCATGTCCGCATCAATGCCATTCAACCCGAAACTGGATCTGCGGTTTGAACGCGTGGTCGACATCGCGCCGGAGCTGGTCTGGCGCGCGTGGACGGAACCGCAGCACATCGTCCACTGGTTCACCCCGAAGCCGTGGCAAACACCGGAATGCGAAATTGATCTGCGACCGGGCGGCCGGTTCTACACCGTCATGCAATCACCGGACGGCGAACGCATTGCCGGTGCGAGCTGCTACATCGAGATTGTGCCGAACCGCAAGCTGGTCTGGACCTGCGCACTGGAACCGGGTTACCGGCCGGTGACACCGAAACAAGGTTCCGGGTCCTGCGGTGATTTCCTGTTCACCGCCATCATTGAACTGGAGCCGGTGACGACAGCCAGCGGACGCGGTACCCGGTACACCGCCACGGTGCTGCACGCCGACGAAGAAAGCCGCCAGCAACACGATGCCATGGGCTTTGAGCACGGCTGGAGCGCGGCGCTGGATCAGCTGGTCGAGCACATGAAAGCGCAGTGATGCCTGCACCGCATGGCACTGTACGAAACGTTCCGGCTGCACGGCAGCGCAGCAAAGAATAGAAAGGAAAAAGGAGCACACCATGGGGCGCCAGCTTTACGTCAACCTGCCGGTCAGCAATGTCCAGAAGACCAAGACGTTTTTCTCGTCACTCGGCTTCCACTTCGAGCCAAAATTCTCCAACGATGACGCCATCTGCATGATCATCGCCGACGACATTTATGTGATGCTACTGGCTGAGCCGTTCTTCAAGCGTTTTATCAAGAAAGAGATCAGCAACGCCAAACACAGCACGGAAGTGCTGCTCTGCCTGTCCTGCAGCAGTCGTCAGGAAGTCGATGCGCTGACCGACAAGGCGCTCAGCGCCGGTGGCAAATTGGCGCGCGACGCGCAGGATCTCGGCTTCATGTACAGCCAGGCATTCGAAGATCTTGACGGCCATATCTGGGAACTGATGCACATGGACCCGAATGCCATGCCGGCGAATGCATGACCCGCCGAGCATTGATGGCCAGCAATCGGATCAGTTCGCGCACGGCTGGTCGTGCTGCGCTCGCCTGTGGCACAGTGGCGTATCCCACCGTGCCACAGGAATTTCGCATGCGTGCCAACCATGACGAGCATCGCGCATCAAGCGTGGTCTCCGATCAGGAACTGAGCATCACCCGCTTGTTGAACGCCCCGCGTGAGCTGGTATTTAAAGTTTGGACCGACCCGCGCCACGTCATGCAGTGGTGGGGCCCACAAGGCTTTCACAATACCGCCTGCGAGCTCGATCTGCGCCCCGGCGGTCGCTTTGCATTGCAGATGACCGGCCCGGATGGCACGAGCTATCCCTGCACCGGTTACTACGAAGAAATTGTGCCGCCGGAACGCCTGGTGTTTGTCGGCGAAGCCGATGACGGTCATCCCTGCGGTGCCGGCTTGCCGCCGCGCGCACGCGTCACCGTGACACTGATCGATTATCACGGCAAAACCGAGCTGACCCTGCACACCCGCTTTGAATCGGTGGCGATGCAGCAAGCGGCGCTGGCACACGGTTACCGCGAGGGCTGGCAAGGCGCCTTGCAGCGACTGGC
>DASUEK010000359.1:0-3758 GCA_036275115.1 Permianibacter sp.
AAAGTCATCTAAGTTCGGCGCTTAGTAAAACAACAACAGAGATTAGCCATCGTGACCCAAGTCACTCTGGCGATCGACTGCATGGGGGGCGATTATGGCCCCCCTGTTACTATCCCCGCCGCGCTGACTGCGCTCGACAAACACCCGGATCTGCAACTTGTCCTCGTTGGGGATGAGACCGCGATTCGGGCTTTGTTGCGTCAGCGAAAAGCGGAACAGCACCCACGTTTGCGTATACGTCATACGACTGAAGTGGTGCTGATGGATGACAAGCCGTCGGTCGCATTGCGTTCGAAAAAAGATTCCTCGCTGCGCGTGGCCCTGCAATTGGTCCGCGACGGCGAAGCACAGGCCTGCGTTTCGGCCGGCAACACCGGCGCCTTGATGGCGCTGGCCCGGTTTGTGGTCAAGATGTTGCCGGGCGTTGATCGGCCGGCGATTTGCACCAAGCTGCCGACCGCCAAGGGCCACTGCCACATGCTGGATCTCGGCGCCAACGTCGATTGCGATGCCGAAGCGTTGTTCCAGTTCGCCGTGATGGGCTCGGTGGTCGCGAGTGCGGTCGATGGCCTTGCCTCGCCGTCGGTCGGTTTGCTGAACGTCGGTGAAGAAGAAATCAAAGGTAACGAGCAGGTCAAGAAAGCGGCGCAATTGCTGACCGCGACACCGGCGGTGCGTTACATCGGTTTCATCGAAGGCAATGATATTTATGCCGGTGAGGCCGATGTCGTCGTGTGCGACGGCTTTGTCGGCAATGCGGTGCTGAAAGCCAGCGAAGGTATCGTCAAGCTGGTGATGGCCAAGCTGAAGGACGAGTTCACCATGAACTGGTTCAACAAGCTGCGTGCTGCCATTGCGATGCCGGTGCTGAAAGCGTTCCGCAACCGCATCAACCCCGACCAGTACAATGGGGCCAGTCTGGTAGGCTTGGATGGCATCGTCATCAAGAGCCACGGCGGTGCCAATGAGGCCGCAACGGTCTGCGCCATTGAAGAAGCCATCAAGGAAGTCCACTACAACGTGCCGGCGAAGATCCGCAGCGAGATCGAGGCATTGTTGGTGAGCCGGGCCGTTTCGTAATTGAACGGCCCTGTTTCTATTCCGATGACGACAACCGTCATGCGCTGCTGCGGCAGCGATCGTGTCAACTAGCGGTGTATGAACAGCGTGACTAACAGCAAACCGGTCTATAGCAAGATTCTCGGCACGGGCAGCTTTCTCCCTGAGAAAGCCATGACCAATTTTGATCTCGAAAAGCTGGTCGAAACCAGCGATGCCTGGATTGTCGAGCGGACCGGGATCCGCAAGCGTCATGTCGCCGGTGACAACGAGTCGGCGTCGACCATGGGCACCGAAGCGGCCAAGCGCGCCATCGAAATGGCTGGCATCCGCACCGAAGACATCGGGCTTATCGTGGTCGGCACAGCAACACCGGATCGGGTGTTCCCGAGCACGGCGGCGCTGGTCCAGCGCAACCTCGGTCTCGGTGGCATCGCTGCGTTTGATGTCACGGCGGCCTGTTCCGGTTTTGTTTACGGCCTCAGCATCGCCGACAAATTCATCAAGACCGGTGCCGCCAAGTACGCACTGGTGATCGGTGCCGAATGCCTGACCCGCATCATCAACTGGCAGGATCGCACGACCTGCATCCTGTTCGGTGATGGTGCCGGCGCGGTGGTGCTGGGCGCGAGCGAAGAGCCGGGCATCCTGTCGGCACACATTCACGCCGACGGCTCGTACGAAGAGTTGCTGTACTGCCCGAATCCGCTGCCGAACGATCCGCCGAAAGAGGATCCGAAAGACAACGAGCGTTTCATTGTCATGCGCGGCAACGAAGTGTTCAAAGTCGCGGTGCGCACGCTCAGCAATATCGTTGATGAAACCTTGGCGCACAACGGCATGACCAAAGCGGATATCGACTGGCTGATTCCGCATCAGGCCAATATGCGCATCATTCAGGCCATCGCCAACAAACTCGACATGCCGATGGAGCGGGTCGTGGTCACCATCGGTGATCATGGCAACACCTCCAGTGCCTCGATTCCGCTTGCGCTCGACGCCGCAGTGCGCGATGGCCGGGTCAAGCGTGGTCAAACGCTGCTGATGGAAGCGTTCGGCGGCGGCTTCACCTGGGGCTCGGCGCTGGTCCGGTTCTGATTTTTTCCTTTTCATTCGGATACGTGTGAAATGACGACTGCATTTGTCTTCCCGGGACAGGGTTCGCAAAGCGTTGGCATGCTGCAAAGCTTTGCCGACGAAACCGTGGTGAAAGAAACCTTTGCCGAAGCCCGCGATGCGCTCGGTTACGATCTTTGGGCGCTGTGCCAAAACGGCCCGGAAGCCGATCTGAATGTCA
Organism: Permianibacter sp.; assembly: GCA_036275115.1. Lineage (GTDB taxonomy): Bacteria > Pseudomonadota > Gammaproteobacteria > Enterobacterales > Permianibacteraceae > Permianibacter. The sequence goes on from DASUEK010000359.1 coordinate 2,357, forward strand.
CTTGGCGTACCCAGCCGGCCTTGCTGGCTGCGAGTGTGGCGCTGTACCGGTTGTGGCTGTCGCGTGACGGTGCGGTGCCGGCGTTCATGGCGGGTCACAGCCTCGGTGAATATTCGGCGCTGGTGTGCAGCGGCGCGCTGGCGTTTGCCGACGGCATCAAGCTGGTCGAGGCGCGCGGCAAATTCATGCAGGAAGCCGTGCCGGAAGGGCAGGGCAAAATGGCGGCGATTCTCGGCCTTGATGATGCCGATATTCAGGCCGCGTGCAACGAAAGCGCGCAAGGCGAAGTGGTCGCGCCGGTCAATTTCAACTCGCCGGGACAGGTGGTGATCGCTGGCAATGCCGCGGCAGTCGAGCGGGCGATGGAAGCGTGCAAAGCGAAAGGTGCCAAGCGCGCGCTGCCGCTGAACGTGTCGGCGCCGTCGCACTGCGCGTTGATGAAGCCGGCGGCCGAACGGCTTGCCACGCTGCTGCAACAAATCACCTTTAACGTGCCGGCGGTTCCGGTGGTCAACAACGTCGATGTCGCGATCGAAACCGATCCGGCCCGCATTCGCGAGGCGCTGGTGCGTCAGCTGTATTGCCCGGTGCGCTGGACCGAGAGCGTGCAGGCGCTGGCCGGCAAAGGCGTGACCCGCTTGATCGAATGCGGTTCGGGTGCGGTACTGGCCGGTCTGGCCAAGCGCATCAACAAGGAATTGGCAGCGGTCAGCGTGCAGGACAAAGCGGCGTTTGACGCGGCGCTGGCCGGTTAATCCGCCGCGCTGTCAAACGACTGAATTCGGAACAGCAAGGACACATCACAATGAATCTGGATCTGAACGGCAAACTGGCGCTGGTCACTGGCGCCAGCCGTGGTATCGGCAAGGCGATTGCGCTGCAACTCGGCAGTCAGGGTGCCACCGTGGTCGGTACGGCCACGTCGGAAAGCGGTGCCGAGAGCATCAGCAAGTATTTCGCTGAGCATGGCATCAAGGGCAAGGGCCTGATGGTCAACGTCGCGGATGCCGCGTCGACCGAAGCGCTGATGGCCAGCATCGAAAAAGAATTCGGCAAGGCGCCGGACGTGCTGGTCAACAACGCCGGCATCACCCGCGACAACCTGCTGATGCGGATGAAGGACGATGAGTGGGATGCCATCATTGACACCAACCTGTCTTCGATCTACCGGCTGAGCAAAGCCTGCCTGCGCAGCATGATGAAAGCTCGTTGGGGCCGCATCATCAGCATCGGTTCGGTGGTTGGCACCATGGGCAACGCCGGCCAAAGCAACTACGCGGCCGCCAAAGCGGGTGTCATTGGGTTCTCGAAAGCGCTGGCCCGTGAAGTGGGCTCGCGCGGTATCACGGTCAACGTGGTCGCCCCGGGCTTCATTGAAACCGACATGACCCACGCGCTGTCG
>DASUEK010000360.1:0-8084 GCA_036275115.1 Permianibacter sp.
AGGCCGAACTGCGAGGGAACGCTTGTTGCGTCAAACCCGATTTGTTGATAACCGACCAGCCACGAGCCGGTAAAGCGTTGAATGAGCGGGTGGTCCTTGCTGCCGGCCACATCCGTGGCGTCCCACTCCAAGCCCTGCGCATTGCCGGTAAGCAACAAGCCGGCGCAAAATGCTTTTGCGATCAAACAAAAAAACGATGTTGCACGCATCCTTTCACTCCTTTCTTCCATGGATTCCCTACGCCTCGAATTGGCGGCGTCGGCGCAGTCTACTTGGCGGACACCATGCCGGACAGAGGCTCCAAACGCGCGACGACGCACGTCGTTGACAAGCTACCAGCGAAAATCCGCGAGAACACTCGAATGGTTCGCTATTGCATCAATTCATCGGACGACTTTTGCCGAGTTGGGTGAATGGCGGAGCGGTCCTGTTCCAGCGCCATGAGCTTCCCACCAATGAAGCGGCTAATCGCGCCGCGACTCGGACGCTTCCTCGTCTTCTGGTGGCGCGCTGTTCTCCCCCTGCTGTTTGATGACTTCCTTCTTGCGGTCCTGCACGATTTCGATAGTTCGTTCGGCGTATGGATCAGGCAGCATCATCTGCAGGAACGCACCAATCACGAATGCCGTAGCCCTGCCGGCCTTGGCCTTCATCACCAAGCGATAAAAACCAAAACAGACAATGGCCACCATTACCCACGGCGAGAGCAATACAAGCCAGTTCAGCCATGTTGCCATTCGTGCCTTTCCTCTTGCCGTCATCGCAAAGCAAGATGGCGACGATGGGAGAGGATTCAAGGCATTGCCGGCGGCAACTCGTTCAAACGCAGGTTACCTGATGCTTCGGCTACATCACTTTGTCCCGATTGGTGACGCGGTCCGGTCCTGGCTCAGTTCCCAATAGCCGACCGGCACCACGCGCTAGATCCTATGAAAAATGTGTGATATCCCGAAGCATTTTTTGAAACACACCGGTGACGCTTGCCAAGATCACATACCCCGCGACGCTAAATGAGCTGCCCTGTCCGCGCCGCAAGATTCTGTCCGATTTTGACCTCGGCAAGCAAAGTGATGGTGTCGCTTGGTCATTGCGCTTGTTGGATTGGCTCCGGACTATAGCGTTCATGCACTGGATCATTCGCTCCGGAGTTGATCTTGTTTACGGCATCTTCGGCGTAGCGAACAACCTTTTTATCCGGGCTTTTTGCAATCAACTCACGGATCAGCGGCTTGTAGCGAAATTTCTGGCTCAGTTCGAGTACTTTGATGAGCCACGCATAGGCATCCGAAAAGGCCGGGTCCGGCATTTCCATTGACAACCAAAGTCGATCAGCAATGACATCCAACACTTCGGTGTTGCTGACACGTGATCTGTAGAGGCGTTGCGCGGTTTCGCGCAGCAGCACGCGGTCCGTGGTCCACAAGGCGTAAGCCAGTCCCCAATCCTTGCCGGTATAGCGAATAGGGTGTGACGTCAGAATGGGCCAATGATCCAACGCCTGCCAGCCGGCACCGTCGTCTTTTTCATAAGTGAAACGAATGCCGCCGGAGTCGGGATACCAGATGCGAAGATAAGAGGCATCCCAGCTCGCAAAATGCATGGCGCTTTCACGCCGGATTGAGGCGTCAATGGCCGCTGGCAGTCCGAGTTTGCTGAGCGCTTCATGCAAGCTGGTCGTTGCCGGGATGTCGGTCACCGGCGTGCCTGTCGCGGGATACTGTGCCTGCAGTGCTTTCAGGGATTCCGCCACTTTGACAAAGTCGAACTTTTCGATATCAAAAGACTGCTCGCCTGGTATGTCATGCGCCGGCAGCTTCTCCAGTGCTTCATTAATATAGTTCAGCAGTTTTTCGTTACCGCTGAACTCATTGCGGCATTGCAGGAGAAACGCGCGGTAACGCGGATTCCCACTCAGTCCCAAGTCTTTCGCCAGCCAACTGAGCGTGTCGACAACCAGCTTGTCTTGATGCAGGTAGCGATAGCGCCACAAGTTGGCTGCCATCGTATCTAGGATGGCGACATCATCCAATGATGCGCGACCGGCGGCGCGTGCCGCCATGCGAATTTCTTCTGGCTGATCGGAAAGCAGCAGCGAGTTATAGATGTAGCGGTTCAGATCCTGCTGGCTGTCAGCCAGAGCCGGCTCGGGGATGCAGGCGAGCAGGCTGAAGAGGGCGATGCGGATAATGGAGATCATGTGAGGGACTCAGGGGTTTCAATTTTACTCAAATGGACTGCGGTTTACGCCGAAGCTGGGCAGCCCCGAGCGGTTTACATCGTCGCTTTTGTTCGTTCAACGAACTTGCGGCGACAGGGTTGTTCCCGGTGTTGGCGGGTTGCCGGCGAGCTGAAGCGTCGCCTCCAGGATGGCCATGTTTGCCCGCCATGTCATCTTGTCGGGGCATCACGTGCCCCGCATTATCCCATACATGCCCGGGTTGGCCATGGCAAGAAGCAGGTCGAAGAGGGATTTGTGCTGGATGTTTGAATCTCCGTAAGGCTGGCATACGACCACCGCAGCCGCTGTGACAATGATCTTAAGCGCCATGGAGCCCGTGATGGGTTGCGCGGACGGGGCATAATAATATTGGACGCCAAGATCTGATTTGCCTGTTCAGTTCGGGTATCGCGTGTCCACGCTCCACGCCATCCGTGCCGGCCGAACAACTACCTGCGCTACGGTGCACTGCTATCACGGTTTGCTTTCAGTGATTCGGCGTACTGCCAGAGCTCGCGGAAGATTGCGATATAGTGGCGCATCGCTTCGCCGGAAAGCGAGGTGTTGCTGAACAGTACCAGGCCGACATCCTTGTCGAGGCTGGCCAGCATTTCGGTTTTCAAGCCTGGGTCGGTGCCACCGTGACCAATCCGGGTGACATTGAACTTGGTAGACCAAAACAGGCCGGCATTGTCTTCCTTGAGATCCACGTTGGCAGGTTTGTTGCCATCGGTGTACTGGAAGCGCAGCATCTCGGCGACCATCGCCTCATCGAGAATCCGGGTGCCATTGTAGCTGCCACCGTTCAGCAGGGCGATGAACAGCTTGGAGAGATCGGAAACCGAGGTGCGAAGGCCACCATCCGGATAAGTGGTTGAACGATACAGCGGAATCGGCGTCGTCAGCTCATTCTGTGCGATGTATAGCGTGGCATGACGATTTTCGCCAATCTCGCTCAAGGACCAGCTGCTGTTCTGCATCAGCAGAGGTTCGAAAAAGTGTCGACGGGTGTAGCTGTTCAGTGGCTCACCGACGGCACGTTCAACGATATAGCCGGCGAGGGCAGCGCCGATGTTGGAGTACTCGCGGTGCGTGCCGGGCATGTGATTCAGGAAGTTTTCTATCGCATAATGAGCGCCTCCCGGGGTGAAATAGCCGCGCAGAAAATCCGCCAGCGCTTCCGGCTCATCGCCATTGTAGTAGTACGTGTTCTGATAAACCGCCCAGCGGTCGGTCAGGCTGGCGGTGTGGGTAGCCAGCTGCCGCAGCGTGATTGAGGCATTAGGGTAAAACTGGTTGCGGATTTTAAACGGCAGATAGGCATTAATATCGGCATCCAGTGACAGCTTGCCGTCTTGCACGGCCCGCATCATCGCCATACCAGTAACGGTTTTGCTGATGGAGCCGATGTTCATCACCGTGTCCGGCGTGAAAGGGCGCTGCCGTGCCTTGTCGGCCCAGCCATAGCCTTTGCTCCATGCCAGTCTGTTATCGACGATAATCGCTGCGCCAATGCCCATGATGCCCGCTTCTGCCATGTGCTGACGGATGCTCGTTTCCAAGCTGTCGGATTGTGTTGTCGCTGCCGTTGCGGTCGTGCCGGCCAACAGCACCGACGCCATGATCCCACACAACAACGTCATGGTTCTGCATCGCATGCCATTCTCCTTTTTTGGGGGATTCCATTCCGCGGCTGTGCGGCACTGGTTTTGCTTCAAGACAAGGATACGTCCTGCCCGGATTCTGCTTGACGTAAAGCGGCGGGAAAAAGTTTGCGTGGTTAGAGAGAGGGCCAGAGTGCGGCGTATCGATACCTGATCTGGCAAGTCGGGGTAATTGCGGCAAGCCGGGTGCATGTACCCGGGAAACCAAGTGTAAGCCAACTGAACGGCGGAGCATTGACGACGTCCGTCATTCAGTTTGTGCGGCTGCAAAGCGATGGCTTCGCCATCGCCCCTGCCACCCTCCATGAAGTTCCCTGGAGACAGTCAACGCTTCCGCACGAGGAAAAGGCCGCATTTTGGGTGCCGGACTGCTACGTCGTCACGGCACATGGCCCGGATAAACAACAGCCTGCTGCTTGCGCAAGGTGTGAGGCCATGTTTTCACCATGAAGGATTGCGCTTGCCATGACGGGAGCAGCCGGAACAGTGTCGGCGTGGTCCATTAAGTCACTGCGTTTAAGATTTTCGGCCATATTGAGCGTCACGCGGGAAGCGCTTTGCTATCCATCAAGCCAAAAAAATTGTCAGCACGTTCTGATTTCCGTCCCGACTCGCTCTGTAAAGGGCGAGTGAGGGGAGTTTGCTTGCCACCAACGCCAACGTGCTTGCCTGCGCCCCGTCAGCTTACTCGTCTTGCTTCCGCATGATTTTCCGGTCAGTGATATCCCCTCTCGGTGTGACCGAAACAGAAAGTGGCTTGCCATCGCGGAGGATGGAGAGGGCATAGGGAGTGCCGATTTTGGATTGATTGAGCAACACAGCCAGGTCGGCGAATCGGTTGACGGGTGAACCCGCAAAGGCCGTGATTATGTCGCCGGGTCGCAGGCCGGCAGCCTCTGCCGGCGATTCCGGCGCCACGTCCTCAACCATGGCAACTTGTTGCTGCTGATGACGTGGCACTTCTGCAGGCATCCAGTTATCCCGGATGGCGGCTCCGATTTGCGGTCGCTGTACTGCGCCAGTTGCCTTCAGTTGCGGTAGCGCTTGCAGGATCCATTGGGCCGGGATGGCCAGTGATATACCCGAGAATTGGCCATCCGCGCTGTAAACTGCGCTGAACATACCCACCACATTGCCTTGTGCATCGAGCAAGGGGCTGCCGGCGTGGCCGCGTTCGATCGGTACACTGGTTTGCACATGCGGCAACCCGCTTTGAGTCGATGCGTGTTGCTGGACGGCGCTGACAATCCCTATGGTCAGTGCGGCGTCCAGATCAAACGGATAGCCAATCGTGCCGACGGGATCCCCCATTCGCAAGGCGGCAGCCGATTGCCATGTCAACGTCGGCAGCCCACTTACACCATCGATCTTGAGTAACGCGATGTCGAGAAGCTCGTCACGCCCCACCAGCCGGGCAAGGTGGCGTCGGCCACCCTGCAAGGTCACCGTGAACTCTTCTGCTTCATGGGAAATGGAAGCGGCGGTCAACACGTAACCATCGGAGTCGAGAATGAACCCGCTGCCCGATGCAGAAACCGACCGGGTCTTGGGCTGATAGCGACTGAAAAGGGGATCGCTGAATGTGGCGCTGTTCTTCTCGACAAATGTTTCGATCTTGACGACTGCCGGCAAGGTCTTTTCTGCCAGCAACGGCCAGTTCGGCGTGCTAGCTGGTGATGTTGCTTGTGCTGTTGCGGCTACGCTGCTAACCAATATGGCGACCAGAAAAACAGGCTTCATCGGCTACATCCTTGGTGGCGCACCGCGACGGGCAAGGTTGCGGTCAACATGCGGAACGCTCGCGGCGGCTGCCGTCGGCATTCCCGCTGGGCGCTGCCGGTCATCCGCACGCTGTCGAAGCAGCGCATTAAACCTGTAGCGCATCAGGGGGTGCAAGTCCCGGCGAGTGAGGATGTTGACACGACGACAGCCATTAACCCGTTGGTCGGGATGGCAAGAGGAGAAATGGGGGCCGTTGGTCTGCGCCGCTCTCATTCGGGGCGACGGACTCATGCTGCGGAAGGTAGCGCTACGCTTGCTTGGTACCAAGCATCCCGGCGCCGTGTCGGGCGGGGGCAGCTTTTCAATGCTCCGTTCGCCGTGACGCGGTCGGCGTGGCGAGGCCTTGCTTGCTGGCATACATCAAATCATCGGCTTTCAGCAGCAGTTGTGACAGCGTTGTGCCATCGATGGGATACAGGCTGATGCCAATGCTGACCGAGATAGTGGCGCTCGCTTCCTCGCCAAATTTGCAGGGTTGGGTCAGCGCCATATTGATTTTCTGGGCAATGGTGATCGCGCTTTCGAGGCCGTCGACTTCCGGCGACAGCACGACAAATTCATCGCCGCCATAGCGGCAGACGGTATCAATGGAGCGCAGCGCGCCCACCAGCCGCTCCGACAACACGCGCAACAGCCGGTCGCCGGCTGCATGACCAAATTCATCATTGAAGGACTTGAACCGGTTGATGTCGATGAACAACACCGCGATCTGGTTGCCGCGACGTTCGGCGTAAGCCACCGCGGAGCGGTAGCGGTCCTGCAGCAGGTGGCGGTTCGGCAAGCCGGTCAACTCATCGTGGTAGGCCATTTCCTGCAGCTGTCGAAACAGCAGCTCCTGTTCGCGCATTTCGTCAAACAGGGCATTGTTGATTCGGGCCAGTTCCACCACTTTGCGGTGTTCGCAAGCGGTTTGCGCACGCGCGTCTTTCAGGGCTTTTTGCAGCGCGCCGGCTTGACCGTTCGGCCGATTGGTGAAGGTGATTTTCATGGCGGATTCGTCTTTCTCTTCAGGTATGACATAGCACATTGGTGAAGCATCCCGATCGTGAATTGGTCTGACGGCCCGCTCGTTTATACCCAGCCGACCGGGCCCTGTTGTGAAGAGGTTCGTCGGCTTGCAATCAATCCTTGCCATTCGCAGCCAAACGTGCGACACCGGAAGCGGTAAACCGGATACACGATGCTGATCAGCCGGTCGAGTGGCTGCCGGGTCACACGGCAGGCGCTGCCGCGGCAACGCGGGCAACGGCACTCTTCTGCCGGGCGCCACTGTTCACGTTGTTCTTTGTCGCTCAGCGGATGGCGTGTGACGGGTAAAACGGCAGTAGTGTTGATTGACATGGTGTCGTTCCTTGCAGGAGCGCAGCGAGCCGGCCGTCGAGCAACAGCGGTCCGCGATCGCCAAACGGCGCGAAAGAGTGAGCACCCATTGTGCGCTCACGCGGGCAGATGCCTTGTGTGGCGTCTGGTGATTGGTGAGCCGTGAACGGTGCAATACGCTGACCGCGCACGGTCTGACGGTCTGAAGGGATGCGAAACAGAATTTCCTTGTCAGAGCCTGCACCGTGGCTGAGTGGTTTGTCGGTGCGGTAGCGAACGTAAGCCCCTTCACCGTGCCATTGGCAACGGTCCCTTCAGGTTCCAGGAGCGCGTGTGGCCCTTTCTGCAGGTAACAATGCCGTATTGGCGCAGATGATGCGCGCCATGCCGGTCGCCGGTGAATGGCAACGGGTGGCGGCCGGCATCTCCTTGACTGTTGCCGGCAGCAAAAGTCTGTATGCCTATTTCCCGGATGGTTGCGTACTCTCACTGCAACATGCGCTGGCAGATGGCTTCAGTGCCGAAGTGGCAATGGTCGGTGCCGAAGCGGTGCTCGATGCCACCAGCGTGTTGGGTGCCGACAGTTGCCTCTACACGGCGCAGGTGTTGGTGGCCGGGCAAGTGTATCGCACCCCGCTGGCGAGCTTGCAGCAGCAGCTCCAGCAGTCACCGGCCATGCAGGCCATCGTCTGTCGACACTTGCAGGGGCTGTTGGCACAAGCGGGCCGCACCGCACTGTGCAACCGGCACCATCATATCGAGCAGCAAGTCGCGCGCTGGTTACTGCAACTCATGCAGCACACTGGCCAACCGGTACTCGCCGTCACCCACGATGTGATGGCGCGCGCGCTCGGTGTGCGCCGCGAAGGTGTCACCGATGCTGCCGGCAAACTGCAAAACCTTGGCTGCATCCGCTACAGCCGCGGCAGTCTCGAAATCGTGGATGCGGATCGACTGGCATCACATGCCTGTGCGTGCGGACGCCCGCTTTTGCCGCCCACCGCGACAGCGCGCCATCGCGAAGGGCGGCGCTGAGTGCACCGATTTTTGGGTGGCATGGGTCTCATGTTGCACCGAACCGCGTGGCGTCTCGGATGCGC
>DASUEK010000361.1:0-7746 GCA_036275115.1 Permianibacter sp.
GCGCCGGACACCGGTGATTTCTATTAATTTTTGATGGGAGCGGGCTTGCCCGCGAGGATGTCGCGTGTTGGCGCAATCGGGGGCAAGCCCGCTCCCACAACGATCTTTCTTTTGACAGGATTTCCTGATGCGTGCCGCCCGCGCGCTGATCGATATCAGCGCCCTGCAACACAATCTGCAGCATATTCGCCAGCTCGCGCCCGGTCGCAAGATCATGACGATGCTGAAAGCCAATGGTTACGGCCACGGTCTGGTCCGGGTCGGTCATGCGCTGAAAGCCGCTGATGCGCTCGGTGTCGCCTGTGTGGAAGAGGCGCTGGAACTGCGCGATGCCGGCATCGAAAACGAAATCGTCGTGCTGGAAGGTTTTTTTGCCTCGCGCGAAATTCCGTTGATGGCCAAACGCGGCTTCACCACCGTGGTCCATCACGAAAAGCAGCTCGCCGCGCTGGAAGAAACGCCGACCGAAACCGCGCTGAAAGTCTGGTTGAAGATCGATACCGGCATGCACCGGCTCGGCTTTCCGCCGGAGCAGGTGGCTGATGCCCACGCCAGGCTGTCGCGGATCGCCTGGGTGCAGCAACCGGTCGGTTTGCTGTCGCATCTGGCCAGCGCCGATGAAGTGACCAATCCGGCGACGACGGCCCAATTGAAATGCTTCAAGGAGCTGACGCGTGGCTGGGCCGGTGAACGCAGCCTGAGCAATTCGGCGGCGGTGCTGGCGTGGCCGGAAACGCATTTTGATTGGGTGCGGCCGGGCTTGCTGTTGTTCGGTTGCTCACCGATGAGCGGTTTGACCGGCACCGAGCACGGTCTGCAGCCGGTGATGACGCTGGAGTCGCAGGTGTTTGCGCTGCGCCAGCTGAAAAAAGGCGATCGGGTCGGCTATGGCGGTGCCTGGACGGCCGATCGTGATACCACCATCGGCGTGGTCGCGATGGGCTATGGCGACGGTTATCCGCGCCATGCGCCCACCGGCACCCCGGTTTTTGTCCGGGATCGCATTTGCCCCTTGGTTGGCCGGGTCTCGATGGACATGCTGACCGTCGATCTCGGCCCCGATGCCGACATCGCCATTGGCGACCGGGCGGTATTGTGGGGCCCGGAACTGCCGATCGAGCGGGTCGCCGAGGCTGCCGGCACCATTGCCTACGACCTGCTCTGCGCGGTAACGCCGCGGGTGCCGTTCTCGTCCGTGAACGAACCGCGCTGAGGTGATTTGCGTGCCAGCGACTATCCTTGTACGACTGTTTCTGAGGATTCTTGCTGGCGTGAAGCGTTGCCTGTTGCTCTGCTGGATAGTTGTCGCCGCTTGGGTCGGTCCGGTCGTGGCCGGCAACAGCCTCGTTTTCGATGTCATCGACAGCGAACGCGGCCTGATCCAGAACACCGTCAATACACTGGTGCAAGACAGCCGCGGGTTTGTCTGGATCGGCACGCAAGGCGGCTTGCAACGCTACGACGGTTACCGTCTGGTCAATGTCTACGCCGAAGTGCCGATGGCGCAACAACTGCGCACCAATTTCATCACCTCTCTGGTGGAAGACAGCAACGCGCGGCTCTGGATCGGCACCAATACCGGCGGCCTTGGCTTGTATGACACGGTGCGCGGTGAGCCGCTGCCGCTGCCGGAGGTGTTGGCCACGCTTGCCAACGATCAAGCGGCAATCAAGGCGCTGGCGGTCGACGAAAATGCGCTCTGGCTCGCCACCGATGACGGGCTGCTGCGCTTCGATTTTGCCTTGCAGCAGCTGCGCCGGATCGACAGCGATGTAGTGACCCGGCGTGGCTTGACCGTCCAGAGTCTGGTGACCGATGGCGCTGGCGGTGTCTGGCTCGGCTTGCCGGGCCAGGGTCTGTTTCATGCGTCAACAACCGGCGCTTTGGTGTGGCAGGCGGTTGAACCGCTCGGTGTGAACCAGTTGTCGCTGTGGCGTGACAGTGACAATCGCCTGTGGCTCGGTGGCGACAATGGCTTGGCGGTGCTGGAGCCAGGGGCCAGCCGGCCGCGTCTGCTGCAGCCGGCGCATGGCCCGGTTGCCTTGCTGCAGCGTGGTATCAAGGCCGTGGTCGGCGATGGCCGCGGCAACCTGTGGCTGTCGGTGGTCAACAACGGTTTGTTGCGCTATCGGCAAGAGAGCAACGAGCTGCAGCATTTTGTCCGGCAACCGAACGATCCGATGAGCCTGCCGGACATGAACATCCTGAGCTTGCTGGTCGATCGGTCCGGCCTGCTCTGGGTGGGCACGTCGCTGCAGGGCGTCGGCCGCGCGTATGCGGCCGGTGATCGGTTCGAATTGCATCGCGATTACGGTGACGGCAATCGCAATGACGACATCAGCCTGCGTAACCACATCCGAACCCTCTGGCAAGGCGGTGACGGCATACTCTGGCTCGGCCTCGATGGCGGTGGCCTGAAAAGCCTAGCGCCGGGCAGTGAGCGCTATGTCTACCACACCGAACCTTTGCTCGCGGCCTTACCGGCGGCGGCACGGCAGCGGGTTTTTCGCATACAGGCGATCGCGCCGGCTGATCATGAGCGCTTGTATCTGGCGAGTTCGGAAGGGCTGTTTCGCTACCATCCCGGCACTGGCAACGCCGAGCTTTTTGCCGAGTGGCCAATGGCAGCCTCGCCGGCGAATGTTCGCAGTCTGTGGCGCGACCCGGACGGCACGCTCTGGTTCGGCACTCAGTTCGCCGGCCTGCTGGAAATGCCGAAGTGGCGGACGCTGGGTCGGCAATTTCACGACAATGCCCTGCCGGGTCTGCGGCTGACCAGCAATGTCGTGCTGGCCTTGCATCGTGATCGCTTCGGAGCGATGTGGGTCGGCACTCTGAACGGGCTGAACCGCATCTGGCCGGATGGTCGGGTGCAGAATTTTTTCCATGAGCGCGATCGCGCCGGCAGTTTGTGTGGCAACACCATTCGCCATTTTCATGAAGGCCGGGACGGTGTGCTGTGGATCGCCACGCACGGCGGTTTGTGCAAGCTCGGCGACCCGAGCGCCGAGTTGCCGGTGTTCGAGACAATCGATCAGCAAGATGGCCTGCCCGATTCGACGATCTACGCCGTTCTGGAAGATTCGGAAGGTCAGCTCTGGTTGAGCTCCAACCGCGGACTCATCCGGTATCAGCCGGCCAGCGGCCAAGTGATCGCGTACGACCGTTACGATGGCCTGCAAGGTGCCGAGTTCAACGGCGGCGCCGCCTTCAAGGGCCGCGACGGCCGCTTTTATTTTGGCGGCACCCGCGGTTTCAATGCCTTTGTGCCCGAGCGCATCAGCATCGATCAGCGGCCGGTGCCTTTGCATGTGACGGCGGTGCAGATTGGCCGGCAAGCGCCGCGCAACCTGATTGGCGAATTGAACGGCTCCATACAACTCGATTACGAAGATCGGGTGCTGGCGGTGCAATTCGCCGCGCTGGATTACATTGCGCCGCATCGGCTGCGCTATCGTTACCGTCTGCAAGGGTTTGATCAGGACTGGGTCGACGCCGGCAATCAGCGCGAAGCGCTGTACACCAACCTCGATGCCGGCCGGTACACGCTCGAAATCACCGCGACCAATCATGATGGCGTCTGGACCTCGCGACCGCTGCGGGTGCCAATCGAAGTCGTGCCGCCGCTCTGGTGGTCCAACTGGGCCAAGCTCAGCTATGTGCTGGCCATCTTGTTGCTGCTCGGCTGGTGGGGCTGGACGCGCCGGCAGCGCGAGCAAGAACGGCAGCTGTCGGAGCGGCAATTGCGCGACAGTGAAGCGCGCCTGAAATGGTCCTTGTGGGGCTCCGGTGATGCGCTTTGGGATTGGGATTTGCGCACCGGCACCATCGTCCGTTCCGGCATGGATCGGCTGCTCGGGTATCCGCCGCATCAGGTGCAGCCGAGTGAGCAATGGCGTGACAGCCTGATCCACCCGGACGATGCGCAAACCATGCCGGCGGCGCTGCAGCGTCACCTCGACGGCGAAGCCGAAAGTTTTGAAGCCGAATACCGGATGAAAGGCGCGGACGGACAATGGGTCTGGATCCATGATCGCGGCCGTGTGGTCGAGCGCGATGCCATCGGCAAGCCGCTGCGCATGGCCGGCACGATGAAAGATGTCACCGACCGCAAGCGCTACGAAGACGAACTGCGCCAGCTCGCCAACTACGACACCTTGACCGGTCTGCCGAACCGCACGCTGTTCCATGAACGCTTGCGGCACGCCTTGTCCCATGCGCGCCGGCACAACCAGCGGGTGGCGTTGCTGTTCCTCGATCTGGATCGGTTCAAGCAAATCAACGATTCGCTCGGTCATGCCGCCGGTGACAGTCTGCTCAAACAAGTCGCGCGCCGGTTGTCGCGCAGCGTGCGCGAAGACGATTCGGTGTCGCGGCTGGGCGGCGACGAATTCACCGTCATCCTCGAAGGCGTGGCGTCACTGGAAGCGATTGGTGTGGTCGGTGAAAAAGTCCTGAAAGCGTTTGCCGAACCGTTTGTGCTCAACGGCACCGAAGTGGTGGTGTCGCCGTCGGTGGGCATCAGCGTGTTCCCGGACGATGGCGATGACAGTGCGACGCTGCTGAAGAACGCTGACTTGGCGATGTACCACGCGAAAGATCAGGGCCGGAACAATTACCAGTTCTATGTCGGCGCCATGAACGAAACCATGCGCCGCCGGCTGGCGCTGGAAACGGCCTTGCGCCGTGGGCTGGAGCACAACGAATTCTCGCTGCATTACCAGCCGAAAATGGATATCCGTACCGGCGCGCTGACCGGGCTGGAAGCCTTGCTGCGCTGGAACAGCGCCGAGCTTGGCCGGATCATGCCGGACGAATTCATTCCGCTCGCCGAAGACACCGGCCTCATCGTACCAATCGGGGACTGGGTGCTGCGCGAAGCCTGTCGGCAACTGGTCCAGTGGCGCGCGGAAGCGTTGCCGGTGGTGCCGATCGCAGTCAACATTTCCATTAGGCAATTGATGGCCGGTGATCTGGCGCTGCGGGTGCAGGAAATTCTGCAGGAGTTTGCGCTGGCACCGGAATGGTTGCAGCTTGAAATCACCGAATCGTTGGTGATGGCCAACGCCGCCCAGGCCATTGGTCGACTGAACGCGCTGCGCCAGCTCGGTTTGCGTCTGGCGGTGGACGATTTCGGAACCGGCTATTCCTCGTTGTCCTATCTCAAGCGCTTGCCGATCGACACCATCAAGATCGACAAGGCGTTTGTCCGCGATATCACGGTCGATCCGGACGACGCGACCATTACTCGCACCATCATCGCAATGGCGCACTCGCTGAAACTGAACGTGGTTGCCGAAGGCGTTGAAACGAATGATCAACTGCAATTCCTGCGCGACGAAGGCTGCGAGGAAATGCAAGGCTACTGGCTGGCAAGGCCGCTACCGCCGGCGGAAATTGCCGATGTGCTGAAGCGGCACTGGTAAGACGCATCAGGCCAGCGCGACGCGCAACCGCGTCGCCGGGCTCGGTTAGGTGGAAACAAAAAAGCGGACCATGGGGTCCGTTTTTTGTTGTGTCGGCAACGCGTTGCGCTCAGTCCGTCAAGCGATACCAGAACTGGCCCAGATGTTCGTGCAAGGCTTCCGACGAACGGGCCAAGGCTTCGGCATTCGGCAGGTAGGCCAGCGGGCCGGTTTTGCCGCTGCTCGGCTGGCTGAACCCGAGCGGCGCCGGCAACACGGTCAGGCCATGCTTGCGAAACTCGGCCTCGGCGCGGCTCATGTGGGCCGCGTGGGTGACCAGGAAGATGGTGGTGATGCCATTGGCTTTCAGTACCCGGGCGCTGAACTCGGCATTTTCGGCGGTGTTGCGGCTGTCAGCTTCCAGCCAGTTCGGCGCGCCGCGAAAATCGCTGATAAAGCTGTCGTTCATCAGCACCGCTTCCGCGGTCGCCTCACCAAAGGTCTTGCCGCCGGACAACAGCACCGGCAGTCGGGTTTGCCGTTGCAGGCGGGCGGCATAGCGCAGCCGCTCCAGCGTGCGGGCGTTGACCGTGTCACTGCCCTCGAATTCCGGGGCGTTGCTGCGCCGGCCACCACCGAGCACGACGATGGCTGCTTGCTGCATGTCGGCCGGCAACAGGCTGAGCCGCTGTGCAGCGGTCGGTTGCAAACCGGCCATCAGACCTTGGGCGGTGATCGGCAGGCTGAGCGCCAGCAGCGACAGCAGTGACAGCCCGAACAGGCTGATGCCGACCAATCGCCATTTCCGGCCCAACAGCCAGGCCAGCGCAATCAGCAGCAGGTTGATGCCCGGTGGTAACAACAACGCCTTGCCGGCGTAAACCAACACTATGTCCCAGTTCATGTCCGGTTCCGGAGAAGGGCCGATTGGGTCGGCCAGAGTAGGGGGCGCAACCCTACAATGGCAAGGGCAGGGGGTGGTACGGTAAGCTTCACACTTTGATGTAACGCCCTGATTTTCCGACGAGTTAGCCCCCGCCATGACCATTATGGAAGAACATTACAGCCCCGAGGCCATCGAACCCCGCGTGCAGGCCCAGTGGGCCGAGGCCAACGCCTTTGCCGCCGTCGAGGACAGCGACAAGGACAAGTTCTACTGCCTGTCGATGTTCCCGTACCCGAGCGGTCGGCTGCACATGGGCCATGTCCGCAACTACACCATCGGCGATGTCATTTCGCGAGTGCAGCGCATGCTGGGCAAGAGCGTGCTGCAGCCGATGGGCTTCGACGCGTTTGGTTTGCCGGCGGAAAACGCCGCCATCCAGCATCAGGTCGCCCCGGCGGCGTGGACCGACGACAACATGGCCTACATGAAAGGTCAGTTGAAGCGGCTCGGTTTTGGTTACGACTGGGATCGCGAACTCGCCACCTGCAAACCGGAGTACTACCGCTGGGAACAGTGGTTCTTCACCCGCTTGATGAAGAAAGGTATCGCCTACAAAAAAATGGCAGTGGTCAACTGGGATCCGGTCGATCAAACCGTGCTCGCCAACGAGCAGGTGATTGACGGTCGTGGCTGGCGTTCGGGCGCACTGGTTGAGCGCCGTGAAATCCCGCAGTGGTTCCTGAAAATCACCGATTACGCCGATGAGCTGTTGAGCGATCTGGATCTGCTGGCCGGTTGGCCGGATCAGGTCAAGACCATGCAGCGCAACTGGATTGGCAAATCGGAAGGCATGACCATCCGCTTTGGTATTGAAGGCCGCAGCGAAACGCTGGAAATCTATACCACCCGGCCAGACACGCTGCTCGGCGTCACCTATGTTGCAGTCGCGGCGCAGCATCCGCTGGCGCTGGCGATGGCCGGCAGCAATGCCGAACTCGCCGCGTTCATCGACGCCTGCAAAACCCAGACGACCATGGAAGCCGACATGGCGACCATGGAGAAAAAAGGTGTCGCCACCGGCCTCTACGCGATTCACCCGATCAGCGGCCGCAAGGTGCCGGTCTGGGCGGCCAATTTTGTGTTGATGGAATACGGCACCGGCGCGGTCATGGCGGTGCCGGGTCACGATCAGCGTGACTGGGAGTTTGCAACCAAGTACGGCTTGCCGATCGATCAAGTCATCAAGCCGGCAAACGGCGAAGTCTGCGATTTGAGCAAAGCGGCGTTCACCGAAAAAGGTCGCCTGATCAACTCCGGCGAGTTCAACGGACTCGATTTTGCCGGCGCGTTCGCCGCGATTGAAACCTTCCTGAAAGCCAAAGGCGCGGGCGAGAAGAAAGTGAATTTCCGTCTGCGCGACTGGGGCGTGTCGCGCCAGCGTTACTGGGGCTGCCC
>DASUEK010000362.1:0-9401 GCA_036275115.1 Permianibacter sp.
ACGCCAGTTAAGGAATCAAGTGAAATTGCGCAAATTGTTGTTGAAGAGCTTCCTCCAGTCACACAACTAATGATAAGAAACTTGAGTAGCAGACCAACAGCTATAATTGAAATAGTTGCAACTAATAGCCGTGGCGACATCTTACTGGATATCGACGGCATGTCTCCCGGAGGAAATATGCCAATAAGGATAGAGCCTTGGGATATAAAAATAATCTCAACAAAATGGCTTCCTGGAGAGCAAGCAGAGAACCTTTTCCTCCTCGTAAAAGATATTGAAGAAAGGGAAACGAAGGTGACTGATTATACGAATAATCATAGAATACCCATTGGAGCCGACGCCTTATCGAACTTCAAAAGAAAATATAGAAATGGAAAAATGAGACGGTTTAATGGGACTTTTTTTGGAAAATGAACCCTTATTTTCGTAAGCTCCATAGCTCTGTAGGGCGGAACACCCGCAGGGTTTTCCGCCGAATGTCGCCTCGAATGCTTTACCGCACTCGGCTAGTCCAACTGCACCGAACATCTGATCTTTCAGTAATTCACTGCTTGCTCTCCGCCTCAAGCTCCTTATACGCCGCCGGCACACCCGAACCCTGCACATACATGCCGAACACGAGCTTTAGCAGCGCCGACTCGCCGGCAAAGCGCTGCTTGTGCACCGACAAATCCACCGACTTCTGCACTTGCTCCAGCGTTTCCCCACGCGCTTTGCCGGCCTTCACCTGCGCCACCAAATCAACCAGCAAGGCCTGAATCTGCTGGACATAAGCGGTATCGCGAAACACCGGGCCGTGCCCGGGCACAATGATCTTGGGTTGCAGCGCGAGCAGCTGCCCCAGACTCTCGGCGTAAGCGCCCGGGTAACTGGTGGAGCCGATCAGCGGTATCGGCCAGACCACCAAATCACCGGCTATCAGCAATTTCTGCTGCGGCAACCAGACCACCAGATCAGAACGGGTGTGGGCCGCGCCGAGGTAACGGATCTCGATCGGATACTTGCTATCCGGCAGCGCCAGCGTGCTGCTCACTTCGATATCGGGATAGACAATCGGCAGGCTGCCCGCCTCGGCCAGATAACGCTCGACCAGAAAAATGTCGCTCTCATGACTGCGCCGCTCTTCATCGGTCAACGGATTGCCGGCCAGCCCTTTGCCGGTGGCAATGGCGTTCTTGAGACTCGCGACACCACCCGCTCCGTTCTCCAGCAAGCTCTTGCGATTGGCGGCGCCGACGCTGGCGAGATCCTCGTGGGTTTTACTGTGGCCGATGAATTGCACCGCCGGATAGGCCTCGCGCCAGACGCTGTTGCCGAGGATATGGTCTTCATGCCAATGCGTGTTGATGACATAGCGCACCGGTTTGTCGGTGAGTTGGCGCAGCGCTGCCAGCACCTCGCGGGTCGAGGCCGGGCTGATGTTGCTGTCGATCACCACCACATCGCGCTCGCGGATGATGAAGGCATTGTTGGCATCGAACATCAGTCCAGCGGGTTCCTGCCGTTGCGTGACATAAAGACCGTCGCCCAGCTGGTGGACGGTGAAGTTTCCGGCAGCCGCGGCGGCGGCGGCGGCGGCGACCAATAACACGACCATCATTACAAGCTTGGCCACGCTGCGAGAGGGATTCGGAATCATGCGCGCACTCCTGCGTCGGCTTCCCATTATGGTCAAGGCTAGCGGTAGCAACGGCGCTTGGGCTGCAAACTATTCACGCCAATGTAGCCCGAGACATATTTGGCAACACAAACCCAGCCTTGGACACGGCACGCCCGTCTATCGTGGACACCGTGCTTGCTGGATTGATTCTGGTCGCCGGCCGTTCCGCTTTTGCAGATCAGGAGGTATTCATGTCGCTGCGTATGCTGACGCCTTTGCTGGCGTTGCTGAGCACTACCGTGTTCGCTACCGACTACCAAGCTGACTTGGATAAAGTGCAGCAATTGCTTGCCCAGGACACCGCGTTCAATGCCAGTGAACGGCAACACGCCGAAGCCATGCTCACTGCCCTGCGACGCGATGCGCCATCGCTGAGCGCGCCAGCATTTCAACTCGGCGTGGCCAAGTTGTTTGCCTTGGCGCAGAACGGCCACACCATGCTGCTGACCGGTTTGTGGCCGAGTCAGTTCAACCGCATTGCGGTGCGCACGCAGGTGTTCGCCGACGGCATCTTTGTGCTGGATGCGGATGACCGCACGCTGATCGGCCAAAAGCTGCTGGCAATTGACGGCCAGCCGGCCGAGCAGCTGCGGCAACGCTTCACGGAATACTGGGGCGCGCTACCGAACAAATGCGATGACTGGCTCGGCTATTGGCTGGAATCCGCCGAGCTGCTACACGCCGCCGGCCTCGCCGAAAAGCCGGATGCACTGACCCTGCAAGTGCAGAACAGCAAAGGCAAAATCAGTGAAGTCACCCTGCCCGCGAGTGTGCAACTACCGGCGCACGGCCGCTATGCCTTTTTCAGTCATTCGCGGTTGGTCGAACTGCTGCCGGCCAATCTGGCGGCACGCGCACCAACGCCGCTTTATTTGGCCGAACCGGACAAGCTGTTCCGCCACGCCGCACTGCCGGAGCTGAACGCGTTTTACCTGCAATTGCGCTACAACACCCATGCGGCAGGCCAACGCCTCGACAGCGCCTTCATCGACGCCGCACTGGCCGCCATTGCCGCACAGAAGCCGCAACACATCATCGTCGATCTGCGGCTCAACAGCGGCGGTGATCTGAACAACACCCGCGCCCTGATGCAAACCTTGCCGACGCTGCTGCCGGCAAACGGTAAAATTTTCGCCATCACGTCCGGTCGCACCTTCTCTGCCGGTATCGCCAGCCTCGGTTATCTGAAACAAGCCGGTGGCGATCGCGTCGTAATCGTCGGTGAACCGGTGGGCGACATGCTCGAATACTGGGCAGAAGGCAGTCTGGTGGAATTACCGGTATCGAAAGCGGAAATCCTGATCGCCACCGAACGGCACAATTATGTCACCGGCTGTCAGGAGGCGGACTGCCACGGATCGATCCGCAAACACCCGATTCGGGTGCAATCCCTGGCGCCGGATATTCGTGCACCACTGCGTTATCAGGATTACCAACGTGGCATTGATCCGGCACTGCAGGCAATTGTGACGGCACTGAAGCCTGCGTCGTAAGCAGGTGGCATGTTCGACTCGATTAACGTCAACACAACCGATAGCAACACAACTGACAGCAACAAAAAGGAAAGACCATCATGGAAAGACTGGTAAAAGCCGGCGGCTACGCCGCGCTGGCACAAGCGCTGCTCTACCTCATCAGCTTTGCCGTGCTCGCGGCCTTTCAGCCCGGCGATACCGCCAGCTGGACAGCGGCGCAAAAGCTTAGCTACACACTGGAGCACGGTGGCTTAGCCCATTTCTGGGCGCTGCTTTACTACGCCTCAGGCATCGCGCTGGTCGTTCTGACCGCAGGGTTGCACCAGCGCTTGCAGAGCAGCGCACCGGTGCTGATGCCGCTCACGACGCCGTTTGGCTACATCTGGGCCGGTTTTCTGATGGCGAGCGGCATGGTCAGTCAACTCGGATTCGCCAGCGTTGCCCGCCTGCATGGCGAAAGCGCCGACCAGGCGCTGAGCGTCTGGACCACCGTCAGCGTCGTGCAGGATGCTTTCGGTGGTGGCGTTGAATTGCTGGGCGGCGTCTGGGTGTTGTTGCTCAGTATCGCGATACTCCGCTTCAGTCGCCTATTGGCCATCCTGGGCATCATCGTCGGTCTGGCCGGCGTGCTGACGGTTATTCCGCAACTTGGCTTGATGAAAGCCGTGTTCGGGCTCAGTCAGATCGTGTGGTTTGTCTGGATTGGCGTCTGGCTGAAACGTACTGGCCCCCAGTGAATGCATGCAGCACGCTTGCCACGTTTGGCGTTGCGCCTGCTTGGACAAGAACAGGTGGCCGTTCGTCTGGCGCCATACCCTCATTACCAAGAACGGCAAAAGCTCGATGAACTCGAGCTTTTGCCTACGTCATGCCTCTATCAATCATCATTTGCAGCCATTCATTCCCATCATCATTTTGTGATCGGCCATCATCTGGGTAAGCAAGTCGTCCATCAGCGCCTGATGCTCCGCCATCCATCTTGCATGCTCGTCGCGAGACATTTCCTTGCCCGGCTGCATACCTTTCATATGCGTCATCGCGTCCTGCATCATGAGCATGTGCTCATCCAGCAGCGTGCGTTTCTGATCGGCTGATGCGCGTTCGGCCTCCGCCAGCTTGCGCTGCGCCAGCACGGCCTTGTGACGGGCGGCATCAAAGCCTCCCTTGTCGGCGGCTACAGACTGCGGCAACGCTACCGCGACCAACATCAACCCGATCCACCATCCCACATGCTTGTTCATCGCTCGCTCTCCCTGTTTCAGTAGTGCGATGCCAAGCTGCACTGCACGACCACTGCACCGGCATCGCGCTCCGGTGAGGACATCACAGTGCTAGCACACTGACCGTCTCCATGAGCACAGGCTCAGGAACGATCCAACCGCAATGCGTTGACCACGACTGACACCGAACTCAAGCTCATCGCCGCGGCCGCAATCAACGGCGACAGCAGCCACCCGGTGATGGGATAGAGCAGGCCAGCCGCAATCGGCACACCCAAAGCGTTATAAAGCAAGGCGAACAACAGGTTCTGCCGCATGTTGACGACGGTTTTCTCGGACAATCCGCGCGCCAAAGCGATGCCGCGCAGATCCCCTTTCACCAACGTCAGCTGGGCGCTGTTCATTGCGACATCGGTACCGGTCCCCATGGCAATACCAACATCGGCCTTGGCGAGCGCGGGCGCGTCATTGATACCATCGCCCGCCATCGCAACGACTTCGCCACGCTGCTGAAGTGCCGTCACCAGCGCCAACTTGTCCGCCGGCGTCACTTCGCCGTGCACTTCATCAATGCTCAGACGTTTGCCAACCGACTGCGCCGTAGTTACACCGTCGCCAGTTGCCATCACCACACGAACTCGCGCCGCTCGAAGCTGATCAAGCGCCTCCGCCGTAGTCGATTTGATCGGATCGGATACCGCCAGGACGCCGAGTAATTGCTTGCCACTGGCAAGATACATGACGCTGGCACCGCTACTGCGCAATTGCTCTGCCGCGGAAATCATCGTTTGCACGGAGATGCCACGCTCTGCCATCAAATGGGTATTGCCCAGCAACAAATCCTGACCGTCAACCATGCCACAAACGCCCATTCCGGTTAGCGATTCAAAGTGAGTAACCGGCAGGAGTGGCAACTGACGCTCACGGGCTGCTTTGACGATGGCATCAGCCAACGGATGTTCGCTGCCCTGATCCAGGCTGGCAGCAAGCGTCAGGATACGATCCGGTTCAACACCGGGACAGGCCAGTACACGTTCAAATGCAGGCCGCCCTTCTGTCAGGGTGCCGGTTTTATCGACGATCAATGTCGTGATCTTGCGCAGGTTTTCTATCGCTGCGGCATCGCGGAACAAAATGCCGTGCGTTGCACCATGCCCTGTTGCGACCATGATCGACATCGGCGTTGCCAACCCCAACGCACAGGGGCACGCGATGATGAGTACCGCAACGGCATTGGCCAAACCGTATACCCACCGCGGTTCCGGACCGAACAGACCCCAGACCAGCAAAGTCAGCACGGCGATCACCACCACGGCGGTGACAAAGTATCCGGCGACAACATCAGCCAGGCGTTGCATGGGCGCACGCGACCGCTGGGCATTGGCAACCATCTGCACGATCTGCGCCAGCATGGTTTGGGAACCCACTTTTTCCGAACGCATGAGCAGTGCACCGGTGGTGTTCAAGGTAGCACCGATCACCGCGTCGCCAGCGCGTTTGGTGACGGGCATCGGCTCACCGGTGAGCATGGATTCGTCGACAGCGCTGCTGCCTTCCAACACCACACCATCAACCGGCACTTTTTCGCCGGGGCGGATGCGCAGGCGATCTCCTACATGAACATGACCAAGCGGGACGTCTTCTTCACCACCGTCGTCGCGCAAACGACGCGCTGTTTTGGGCGCAAGGCCAAGCAACAACTTGATTGCTGCCGATGTCTGTGATCGCGCCTTCAACTCCAGCATCTGACCGAACAACGTCAATGAGATAATGACTGCTGCCGCCTCGAAATACACCGCCACCCGGCCCATCGACATGAATGATGACGGAAACCATTGCGGCATCACGGTGGCAACCACGCTGTAAACAAATGCTGCACCGGTGCCAAGGCCGATCAGGGTCCACATGTTTGGCGCTCGTTGTCGAACCGACAGGGCGCCACGGACAAAAAACGGCCAACCGGCCCAGAGCACAATCGGCAGTGACAGGACAAGCTCCAGCCAGGATTGGATCTGGCTGGTGAACCAACCGAGTAAATGACCAAACATGGCCAGCATCGTCACCACAACGGTTAGCGGCAACGTCCACCAGAACCGCCGACTGAAATCCAGAAGTTCGCTGTTGTCTTCCTGAGCCAGCGAAATCAGTACCGGTTCCAGGGTCATGCCGCATTTGGGGCAAAGGCCCGGTTTGCGCTGGCGCACCTCTGGATGCATCGGGCAGGTGTATTCGGCTGTCTCATCGACCACCGGTGCTGACGACGATGCCGCTGCCGTCGGCGCTGGCGTTTGCGATATCAGCTGAGCGTCGTGGTGATGGCTTTGGTGCTGATGATGACTCGGCATGTCTTTCATGATCCAGCAGTCCTCATTGCCGAACCTGCTTGCCGTTTTCAGGCGTTACCGCGCAGACACTGATGTATCCAGGAAAACAACCCGCCCGCCAGAAATTCCCAATCGGACAGTGTGTCAGCGACATGATGAATAGCGTTGCCGTCAACTGACTCAAATCGAGACCGTGAAACAGCATACTCGACGACCGGATACCGGCTTGTGGCCACTACACATAATGCGGCAGGCAAACGCCATAAAAGACTGTCACTGAAAAGGCAACGACAGTTTCCTTTCGATACGGTGCGCAACCCGTTGTCATCAACATCGCCGCTTGCTTCACGGAGTCAGCAAATGCGGCGACCGTCAGCCGCCGATGCAGCAAGCATCAGCGCTGGATTATTTGCTCACATCTTGCCGACTGGAGCTGGACGTATCCTGCTTCGCGACAGACTCGCTGCCGCACGGGCGCTCATGATGGTGCGAGCGGTGATGACCATGACGTCCATGCATGAAAACGTGCATCAATGGGCACACCAATAGCAGCACATAGGGAAGAAAATTCAGCGCGTGGTTGCGATGCTCGATGATGACCACATACGTGAAAATGGCGATGCACGCCCACAGGAGCAGCAACCACCATGTGCGGCGTTGCAATCGATTGCTTCCGAAGTACGGCCTAGTCATCTGCTTGCCATCCCGACCTGCCCGGGAATAGCTCGACTGTACGCGCGTTGCAGCGCAAACGCTTGCGTTAAATCAATATAACGCCGTCAATGAATGAGCCCTGGAGCGCGAGTTCGGCATCGAGAGAAGACAGCCCAATTGCTTTTGTGCATTACACACGACAATCTCATTCCAGATGCCACTAAGGTAGCCGGAAATCTCGCCTCAGGCCGAAACGCCCTAGCATACGGATCGCAATAGGCCATTGGATGACGCCGCCCATCCCGCTCCACTTGTGTTCCTGGGAGAAACGAACGCAGCCGTCTCCAGCGCTATCGACGATTGCTGGTGCCAGTACGGCTCCATGTGTGCCCATCGGCGTTGTGCAGCTTGGCATTAACAACCACACTCGCGCACTGGCAGCGCTTGGGGGCATCGTCGGCGCCGCCAGCGTGTTCTCCATCATCCGGTCGCTCACCATATGAAGGCGGTGTTCGGCTTGACGCCGATCGTGTGGCTTGTCTGGATTGGCGTCTGGCAGGTACGCGCCTCAAAAGCGGCGCCCGTGCGGTCGACCCGCCAGATATGGACACCGCCCTGCGCAAAAACGTCGCACGGGGCCTGGTACCACACTATAGTGCTCTGACCGGTGACGACCGTCGCGTCACAAAGCTCAGGATGCGTTGTGGATACCTTCAATTACCTGTCGGTGTTTGTGTCGATCATTCTCGGTCTGGGTGTGACGCAGCTGTTGTCCGGGTTTGCGGACTGGCTGGAGCATCGGCACGCGGTCAAACCGCACGGCCCGTCGCTGGCGTGGGCCGGCACCCTGCTGTTGCTGCATATCCAGACATGGTGGACCTTGTTCGGCTTGCGCCACGTTGAGCAGTGGCAATTTCTGCAATTCTTCGTGTTGCTGTTGCAGCCCATCCTGCTGTACTTGCTCGCCGCGCTGGCGATGCCAAAGGCGGCTACCCATCCGGATCTGCAACAGGCTTTTCACAGCAACCGGCGCTGG
This sequence comes from Permianibacter sp., assembly GCA_036275115.1. Classification (GTDB taxonomy): domain Bacteria; phylum Pseudomonadota; class Gammaproteobacteria; order Enterobacterales; family Permianibacteraceae; genus Permianibacter. Next base: position 8,370 of record DASUEK010000362.1, read on the forward strand.
TTCTTTGCCTTGCTGATTGGTTTGTTGGTGGTCAGCCTGCTGAAAGATCTGCTGATCACCGGCGCGTTGCCGGAACGATCCAACCTGCTGTTTCATGCCGGTGCCGCGCTGGCGGCCGTGCTCGGCATTGCCATCAACCACGAGCGCGTTCATCAGCTGCTCGCCTACAGCACGGTGCTGACCATCATGCTGTATATCGGGCTGCTGTTCACCCGCCTGCCCTGAGGCCGGCTGGCACCCCGCTCATTGATAGCGCTGGCCGCGATGTTCCAGCCAACCGTCCGGATGCTTGCCGCGCGGATCGTGATGGGTCCAGTGGATGACGCCGCCCTTCTCGTTCCATTCGTACTCGCCGTAGAAGCGAACGGTGTCGCCTTCGGCGATATCAACGATGCGCGGTGCCAGTTCAATGTTGTGCGCGACCAGCAGCGTCTGACCTGTGCGGGTGCGCAGCAGGAAGCGTTGGTGTGGACTGCCTTTGGTGTCGTCTTTCAACACTTTGGCCACCACACCAACCCCTTCGATCTGCAAATTCGATTCGCGGTTCTCGAAAGCCTGCTGCAATCGGGCATCGCTGTTGGATGTCGCTTCAGCATCCTGCGCGGTAATGCTGTCTGCTTGGCGCGCAATGGTCGTCTCTTCCGTTTCCGACAGCGTTGGCGCCGGCTTGCCGATGGCAAGCAAATAGCCAACAGCGGCGAACATGGCAAGCAAGGCAACTCGTTTGAACGGCGTCATGTTGTCGATCCGGATGCGGGGCGTTGTGGGGGGAAAAATGCGAGTCGACATCGCCGCCTCTGCGATGTACGTGTCTGACTGCGTCTCGGGCGGAGTTTAACCCCCCTAGCCCCGCCCAGCCACACGGCAGAGCGTGTGGCGCTACGCGGGCGCAAAGTGCATTGGCACTTTGCTTTGCCCCCCGCTTCGCCCTTGACAAGGAGGGGAACGAAACGGTCATCGCCCAACTGATGCAACGATGAAAACAAAAGCCCGGCAATGCCGGGCTTTTGTTTGGTGCGCACGGTAAAGCAC
>DASUEK010000363.1:0-3206 GCA_036275115.1 Permianibacter sp.
CCCTTCGGACAGACGTTGACGCAGTTCATGATGCCGCGGCAACGGAACACGCTGTAGGCGTCATCCAGGTCGCTCAGACGCTGATCGGTCGCGGTGTCGCGGCTGTCAGCGAGGAAGCGGTAGGCCTGCAGCAAACCGGCCGGACCGACGAACTTGTCCGGGTTCCACCAGAACGACGGGCACGAGGTCGAGCAGCAGGCGCACAGGATGCACTCCCACAAGCCTTCCATCTTTTCCCGATCTTCCGGGGTCTGCAGCCGTTCTTTCGCCGGCGCCGGCGAATTGTTCTGCAGGTACGGTTTGATCCGTTCGTATTGCTTGTAGAACATCGACATGTCGACGATGAGATCACGCACCACCGGCAGACCCGGCAGCGGCCGCACGACGACCGGCTGCTTCAGCGACTTGACCGGCGTGGTACAGGCCAAGCCGTTCTTGCCGTTGATGTTCATACCGTCGGATCCGCAGACACCTTCGCGGCAGGAGCGGCGGAAGGTCAGGGTCGGATCTTTTTCCTTCAACAGATGCAGCGCTTCGAGCAGCATCATGTCGCGGCCTTCCGGCACCTCCAGATCGAACTCCTGCATGCTCGGTTCGTTGTCGGTTTCCGGGTTGTAACGGTAAATCTGAAAACGCATGACGGACAGCTCCGATCAATAAGTGCGAACTTTCGGTGCGAACGCTTCAACCGTTTTCGGTTGCATGTTGACGCCGCGCTTGCTCATCGACTCGGTGGTCGGATCGTAAACCGAGTGGCAGAGCCAGTTTTCATCATCGCGATTCTCGAAATCTTCGCGGGCGTGCGCGCCGCGACTTTCGGTGCGGTAGTTGGCCGACATCGCGGTGGCGAACGCGGTTTCCATCAGGTTGTCGAGCTCCATGCACTCGACCCGCTGGGTGTTGAAGGTCTTGCTCTTGTCCTTCAGCACACCATGCTTGAGCCGTTCACGCAGCGCCTTGAGTTCGGTGAACCCTTTCGCCATCGACTCGCCAGAGCGGAACACGCCGAAGTAGTTCTGCATGCAAGTCTGCATCGCCTTGCGCAGCACGGCCGGATCTTCACCGTCCTTGCTGTTTTCCCAGCGGTTGTAGCGGGCCATCGATTTCTCGGTGTCGCTATCGCTGAAGTCGTTGAAACCGAGCTCGTCTTTCTGCAGTGCTTCGGTGACGTGCAAACCGGCGGCGCGGCCGAACACCACCAAATCCAGCAGCGAGTTGCCGCCCAGACGGTTGGCACCGTGCACCGACACGCAGGCAATTTCGCCGACCGCGTACAGGCCTTCGACGATTTCGTCTTTGCCATTGCGGTTGATCAGCGCCTGACCGTGCACGTTGGTCGGAATACCGCCCATCATGTAATGGCAGGTCGGCACGACCGGAATCGGCGCCTTGACCGGGTCGACGTGGGCGAAGGTCTTGGCCAGTTCGCAGATGCCCGGCAAGCGCTCGTTCAGCGTTTTCTCGCCGAGGTGATCGAGCTTCAGGTACACGTAATCGCTGCCGTCCGGCAGTTTCATGCCACGACCGGCAATGATTTCTTTGATCATCGAACGGGCGACCACGTCACGACCGGCCAGATCTTTGGCGTTCGGCGCATAACGCTCCATGAAGCGCTCGCCGTCCTTGTTGACCAGGTAACCGCCTTCACCACGGCAACCTTCAGTCACCAGCACGCCGGCACCGGCGATGCCGGTCGGGTGGAACTGCCAGAACTCCATGTCCTGCACCTGCAGGCCGGCGCGCAGCGCCATGCCGACACCGTCACCGGTGTTGATGAAGGCATTGGTGGTCGAGGCATAGATACGGCCGGCGCCGCCGGTGGCGAAAATCACCGCGCGGGCCTTGAACACGACGATTTCGCCGGTTTCGATGTTCATGACCGTGACGCCACAGCACTGGCCCTTGGCGTTCATGACCAGATCGAGGGCGAACCACTCGGAATACACCGCGGCCTTGGCCTTGACGTTCTGCTGATACAGCGTGTGCAGCAGCGCGTGCCCCGTACGGTCGGCAGCAGCAGCAGTACGCGCGGCTTGCTCGCCGCCGAAGTTCTTCGACTGGCCGCCGAACGGACGCTGGTAAATCCGGCCTTCCTTGTTACGGGAGAACGGCAGGCCCATGTGCTCGAGCTCATAAATGGCCTGCGGGCCGGTCTGGCACATGTATTCGATGGCGTCCTGGTCACCGATGTAGTCGGAGCCCTTGACGGTGTCATACATATGCCAGCGCCAGTCGTCCTCATGGGTGTTGCCGAGTGCGACGGTGATACCGCCCTGGGCGGCCACGGTGTGGGAACGGGTCGGGAAGACTTTCGAGACCAGCGCGGTCTTCAGGCCGGCCTGGGCCAGCTGCAAGGACGCCCGCATGCCGGCGCCGCCGGCGCCAATGATGACGGCGTCAAAGGTTTGAACGGCATGCGCCATTTACACACCCCACAGAATGATGAAGCCCCAGAACAGCAGGCCCAGACAGGTGACGATCAGCAGGCTTTGCAGCACGACGCGGACCGCGACCGGTTTGACGTAATCGGTAAAGACCGTCCAGATGCCGATCCAGGCGTGGGCCACAACGGCCAGCAGGGTCACCAGGGTGGCAATTTTCACGAACGGACGGCTGAAGAAACCGTGCCAGAGGCTGTAGCTCAGTTCCGGCTGGACCATGTAGGCACCGATCAGGTAGCCCATCAGGTACAGCACATAAGCCAGCATGACCACGGCCGACAGGCGCTGGATCAGCCAGTCGTGCAGACCGCTGCGGCCCAGGGAGGTAGCGGCTCTTACCATACGAACACCCCCAGCAAGGCAGCAGCAATGACAAACAACACCAAGACGGTCGATGCCGCCTTGCGGCCGCCTTCCTTGGTTTCGAGGTGACCCAGATCCATGATCAGGTGCCGGACACCGGCGATCACGTGGTAGGCCACAGCCGACAGCAGCAGCCACAGGCCGAACTTGGCCCAGCCTGCCGCGAGGCAGGTTTTCAGCTCGGTAAAGCCGGCTTCCGACCCGAGCGACTTTTGCAGCATATACAACAGGGCCGGCAGACCCAGGAACAAGACGATGCCGGAGATGCGGTGCAGGATGGAGGTGATGGCCATCACCGGCATCCCCATCACATCGGCCGGTGCGAGCGGCAGAAAGACAGGACGTTGCTTGGTCACGGTGTTTTGCGTCTTTTTTGAGTGGGCCCGAATGCTGGGCGGATGC
>DASUEK010000364.1:0-25362 GCA_036275115.1 Permianibacter sp.
GACGCCATCAGGTGGGCGACGTCAGCCGCGGGGATCTCGTTCAGCAGTCGGCGCACGTGCACATACATGCCACGCTGCAGTGCGGCGTTGAGCCGGGCCAGCGTGCTTTGCATGTTTTCTTGTGCGAGCGCTTCGGCCACGGTGGCTCCCGAACAGATTGAGCGAGGAGAGGCTGCGCAGTGCGCAGGCGCGCATAGAGTAGCTGAAATGCGGTTGAGCGGAAACGCCGCGATTCATTGTGTGGAATGTGCGCGGCACCAAAGTGAGAATCCAATCAGTCGGGCAGTGGTGTCGCCATCAGTTGAATGCCCTGCCGACCACCTTGCAGGGCAAAGCCCGCCAGGCTGTCGAGATCGGCATCTGGATGTGCCAGGACCTGTTGCAACATCGGCAGATTCAACCCGGTCAGGACTTTCAGCAAATAGCGCTGGGCCAGGCCGTTGATGGCCTCGGCCAGCGCTGGGCCGGCTGTATCGACCAGCAACAATACGCCACTGCCAGTATCCAGTTGCTCCAGCCGCTGCTCAAGATGCGGCAGCAAGACCTCGGCAGTCATTTCCTGATTGATCATCAACGCCATGCAATTGAGCGCGAGCTCGTCCTGCTGGTGGTCGAGTTGGCGCAGCAACTGGCTGGCGCAACCGTCGTGACTCAGGATCAACAAGCCGATGCTCATGGCATTACTCACTTGATATCGCGATGGCGGACCTGGGTATGCGGTCGCTTTTGCCGGAAGTGCGCCGCCAGTTGTTCAGCGACGTACACCGAGCGGTGCTGGCCGCCGGTACAGCCGATGGCGACGGTCAGATAGGAGCGGTTTTCCTGCTCAAAACGCGGCAGCCAGGTTTCCAGAAAAATCCGCACCTGCCAGATGAACTCGGCGACCCGCGGCTGCTGCTCAAAAAAGTGAATCACTGGCTCGTCACGGCCGGAGTGCGGTCGCAGCACCGGGTCCCAGTGTGGGTTGGCAAGGCAACGGGCATCGAACACATAGTCGGCATCGATGGGCACGCCGTTCTTGTAGCCAAATGATTCGAACAGGATATCGAGTCGGGCACCTTCGCGGCCCAGCACACGGTCCAGCACCAGTTCGCGCAGTTTGTTGCTCGACAGCGTGGTGGTGTCGATCAGCAAGTCTGCGCGACTGGCAATCGGGCTGAGCAATTCCCGCTCGCGGGCAATGGCTTCGTTAAGCGACAGGCCGGCATGGGTCAGTGGGTGCCGGCGCCGGGTTTCGCTGAAGCGTTTCAGCAACGTGCTTTCTTCCGCATCGGTGAAGATGACCAGCGGACGTGGCCCTTGTGTGGCCAGTTGCTCATAGACCTGTTCGAATTGTGCCAGCTCGTCGAGCTGGTTGCGGGCGTCGATTGAGAACGCGAGTTCGGCGTGATCGTGGCTGACTTTCTGCACCAGACTTGGCAGCAGGCTGACCGGGATATTGTCGACGCAGTAAAAGCCCTGATCCTCCAGCGCCCGTAAGGCGACGGATTTGCCGGAACCGGAGCGACCACTGAGCAGAACCAGAGACATGAGGCGGTGACGCCAACGCTTTCCAATGGGGTCAAAGTGTAGCACGCCAGTGCTGACAGATTGGTGAAAAAACACCCTGCGCTGGCGGTCAACGGCATGATGGGTTGGGTTGCGAATGACCCTCGTCGGCGTCGACTGAGCGGGCAAAACAAAAGGGGCCTGTCGCCCCTTTTGCCGGTAAATCACGAATGTTGTGGTTAAGCCTTGCGTTATTGCTGGAAAAACCGTGGCGATCAATGACCGCGCATCATTTCCTTGTGCTTCTTCACCTGCCGGTCGAGCTTGTCGATCAACATGTCAATGGCGGCATACATGTCACCGTCTTCGCAGTCGGCAAATAGCTCACCGCCGTTGACGTTCAGCTTGGCCTCGGCTTTCTGGCGCAGTTTTTCGACACTGAGGATGACGTGGACGTTATTGATGTGGTCGAAGTGACGGGTGAGTTTTTCGAATTTTTCGTTTACGAAGCTGCGCAAGGCATCGGTGATCTCGACATGATGACCGGTCAGGTTGATTTGCATAGTGGCTTCCTCTTTCAGCGCCAGACCAATGGCCGTCGCAGCAAGCGATGCGGTCCGTCGTCATGGCTGCACTTACAACATGGTGCAAATCGGCGGGCTTTTCAAGCGCCAAATCGGAGGAATTGCACGGAACTTCGACGGCCGTCAAAGGTCCGTTGAATTCAGACCAAGGACTTGCGCTCGCTGGACGGCGGTATGTTCATGGCCTCGCGGTATTTCGCCACCGTGCGGCGGGCGACCATGATGCCTTCCTTGGTCAGCATGTCGGCGATCTGGCTGTCACTGAGCGGCTTGTTGGCCTCTTCCGAGTCGATCAGCTTGCGGATCCGGGCCCGGATCGCGGTACTGGAGGCTTCGCCGCCGGCGGCCGTCGCGACATGGCTGGAGAAGAAGAACTTCAGCTCGAAAATGCCACGCGGCGTGTGCATGTATTTCTGGGTGGTGACGCGCGAAATGGTCGATTCGTGCATGCCGAGCAGTTCGGCGATATTGGCCAGCACCATCGGCTTCATCGCCTCTTCGCCGTGCTCGAAAAAGCCGATCTGCTGCTCCACGATGGCCGTGGCCACTTTCAGCAAAGTTTCGTTGCGGCTTTGCAGGCTTTTGATGAACCACTTGGCTTCCTGCAGATGGTTACGCAGGAAGCTGTTGTCCGCGGCAGTGCGCGTCCGCTGGATCAGGCTGGCATAGCTCGAATTGATGCGCAGGCGCGGTGCGATTTCCGGGTTCAGTTCCACGGTCCAGCGGTTGCGCTTCTTGCTGACGATCACATCCGGTGTCACGTACTCTGCGGCATTCTGCGTCATGGCGCTGCCAGGACGCGGGTTCAGTCGCTGAATGGCGGCAATCGCGGCGCGCAGCTCGTCATCGCTGAGTTTGGTTTTCCGCTGCAGGGTCTTGAAATCGCGCGCCGCCAGCAGCGGCAAATGGTCGCGGACAATCAGTTCGGCATGGCTGGCAACCCCTTGGCCGGCGCGGGCCTGGCGCAGCTGCAACAGCAGGCATTCGCGCAGGTCGCGAGCGCCGACGCCAGCGGGCTCAAACTGCTGGATGCGGCGCAACACCGCTTCGACTTCGTCCAGATCCAGACTGCCGTCTTCATCCAGGCTTTCGTGCAGTTCCTGACAGCTGGTCCGCAGGTAGCCGTCATCGTCGATGGCATCAATGATGGCTTCGGCAACGGCGCGGTCGGTGTCGCTGAATGGCGTCAAATTCAGCTGCCAACGCAAGTGATCGTGCAGGTTTTCGCGTGTCTCGCCTTGGTACTCGAATTCGTCATCGCCTTCGCGCTGACCGCCACCGCTGACGGCGCTGCTGAAGTCCCAGTCTTCCCATTGGGCATCGACCGGCAATTCGGCATTCAGATCCTGCTGCTGCAGTGCTTCGCTGGTGTCAGGGGTGTATTCTTCTGCGCTGAACTCGGCTTCACTGTCGGTGCCATTACCGTTGTAGTCGCCAAGCTCCGCCTCCGTTCGATCCGCCTCACCGCGATCCGGTTCGCTGTGACCGAACTCCTCGCCGAGACTTTGCGTGCGCTCGACTTCCGAGGCGTTTTGATCGCGTGTCGCGGCGTGCTCGTGTTCCTGGGTTTCAAAACTGTCGTCGCTGTCATCACCGGGTTCGGTAACTTCCAGCATCGGATTGGAATCGAGTGCTTGCTGGATTTCGGTCTGCAACTCCAGACTCGACAGCTGCAACAACTTGATCGCCTGCTGCAATTGCGGCGTCATTGTAAGTTGCTGACTGATGCGAAGTTGGAGTGAGGGTTTCATTCTTGCTATCGGACGGCCTTGTCGGGGCAGTGCAGTTGCCTTGCCACTTTATTGCACTATAAACCAAAAGCAGCCAGCTGCCAGACTCACAGCGTGAAATGTTCGCCGAGGTAAACCTGCCGGACCTGCTGGTTGGCCAGAATCGCTTCGGGCGCGCCGTCGGCGATCAGCCGGCCTTCACTAACGATGTACGCGCGTTCGCAAACCGTCAAGGTTTCACGGACATTGTGGTCGGTGATCAGAATGCCCAAGCCGCGGTCGCGCAAATGCTGGATGATGCGCTTGATTTCCAGTACCGAAATCGGGTCGACGCCGGCAAATGGCTCGTCCAGCAGAATGAAGCGCGGTTCGGCGGCCAGTGCGCGGGCGATCTCGACGCGTCGGCGTTCGCCACCGGATAGCGCCATGCCGAGGCTGTTGCGCAAATGGCCGATGTGGAACTCATCCAGCAAGGCTTCCAGTTTTTGCTGGCGCTCGGCCTCGCTGAGCGCCGGATTCAGCTCGAGAATGCCGAGAATGTTGTCGGCGACACTCAGCTTGCGAAACACCGACGCCTCTTGCGGCAGATAGCCAATGCCCTTGCGGGCTCGGACATGCATCGGCTCGCCAGACAGATCCTCGTCATCGATCTGGATCGTGCCGGCATCGGCGTTGACCAGGCCGATGGTCATGTAGAACGAGGTGGTCTTGCCCGCCCCATTGGGCCCGAGCAGGCCGACAATTTCGCCCTGGCGCACCGTCAGCGAAACGTCCTTGACGACCTGGCGGCCTTTGTACGATTTGGCAAGGTGCTGCACCAACAAAACGCTGCTCACGACGGCTCCTTGCGGGTTTCCGCATCAGGACGGGTGTTTGTATCCGGATTTTTTTTGGTTTCCGGTGTGATGTCCGTCGCCGGTTTTTCGGTGGTCGCCGGTTCGGTCTGACCGGGTTGCGGGCTGTTGCCGGCGCCACCTTCGCTACTCTGAACACGGGTGATCTTCACTTGTTTGCCGTCGCGTTTCGGCGCCGTGATGCGCTTGCTGCGACCGTCGTATTCGATCACCACATGTTCGAACTGGGTCGGACCCTGCTGCAAAACCGCGTCACCTTCCAGCACCAGAAACTCGCGCTCGCCCTGGTAGCGCAAGCTGTTGGCGCGGCCTTCCAGCGGCAGCGCATCGGTTTGCTGGCGACTGAACATGACCGGCGCGCCGGTCGCCGTCAGATCACTGATTTTTTCCGAACGTTCGATGAGTTCAATCCGCTCCGCTTGCAGCCGCATTTGGCGATTCTGATCGGCTTCTGTCTGCACCAGAATGGCGTTGCCAAGCAGCTCGATGCGGCCGGCGCGGCTGTCGTACAGAATTTCATTGGCGCGGGTTTCCGAACGGGTGCCGGTTGCCGGGTCAATGTGTACCAGTACTGCCGGACTGCCGCGAAAGCGGCCGCTTTGCAGATTGCCGTCGGCATCCTGGGTGGCTTGCATTTCGTCGGCGTTGATTTGCACATTGTTGTCGCGCAACAGGGCATTGCCGCGATAAAGGTATTCGCCAGTCTTGCCATCCAGCGTCGCGCTGTCGGCTTGCAAGTCGGTGCCGCCGGCGGCCTGGGTCGCCAGTGGCAGCAGGGCCAGCAGCTTAACGAGCGTCTTCATAGTGTCCTTTGACCTGCGCCAGCAGGTGCAATTTTTCGTTGGCGAAATCGGCGGTCAAACCGACGGCGTTGACTTCGCCCTGATTGCTGCGAAAGCGGACCGGTGCGTCGGTGTGGGCGCGCCGCTCACTCAGGTTGACCGTCAGCTGCCCGGTTTCCATACGCAGCGTTGCGGCACCGGCAGGTGCAATGCGTTCCAGCAATACCTGCTCACGCAAGGTCACGGCATCCTGCCGGTGTTCGGCAACCGCTTCGCGGGCGCGGACATCCCACGGGGTGCCGTCGCTGGCGAGCAGCTGGATGTGTGGCTGTTGCATCAGCGAGCGCTGCTCCGCCAGAAAATAATCGATGCGCGGCGCTTGCAAGACATGCGACAGCTTGCCATTGGCGTCGAAATGGCGACTGACCACGCCTTCCATGTAGTAGTCGCTTTGTGCGATTTCCGGCTCTTGTTGCTGCAATGCTGTCTGGTTCTTGCCGGATTGTTCGCGGCTGAGCAGCACCAGCACCACCACCGCCACCAGCAGGGTGCCAGCGCCAATGACCAGTCCGCGTACGTTCATGGCTGATACTCCGCCAGCAGCGCCGGCCAGTGGCCTTGCGCCTGCAACAGCAGATCGCAAAGCTCGCGCACGGCGCCGCGGCCACCAGCCGACTGGCTGAGAAAATGTGCGTGCTCGCGCACAACCGGGTGTGCATCGGCTGGCGCTGCGGCGAGGCCCACTTGTTTGAGCAGTGGCAGATCCGGCAGATCGTCGCCGAAGTGGGCGACTTGCGCCGGCGTCAGTTGCAATTTGCTGAGCAAATCGGCGAAGGCGCCGCGCTTGTTGGCGTTGCCTTGGTACACGTGACGGATGTCGAGTTCGGCCGCGCGCCGCTCGACCAGGCGCGAGTGTCGACCGGTGATCAGCGCGACGTTGATGCCGAATTTCTGGATTGCTCGCAGACCGAAGCCGTCCTTGATGTTGAAGGCTTTCAGCTCTTCGTGCTCATTGCCAAGAAACACGCTGCCGTCGGTCAATACGCCGTCGACGTCACAGATCAGCAGTTTGATGGCTTGGGCGCGGTTGAGCAGGTTGGCATCCATCAGACGATTCCTCAGACCACGCCGGCTTTCAGCAGATCGTGCATGTTCAGTGCGCCAACCACTTTCTGTTGCTCATCGAGCACGACCAGTTGGCTGATGGCGTGCTGCTCCATCAACCGCATCGCTTCGGCGGCGAGCACATTGGCGCGGGTCGAGCGGCCGCCTTGGGTCATCACGGCCGCGATGCGGGTTTGGTGGAAATCGATCGGTTTGGCCAGGGTACGGCGCAAATCGCCGTCAGTGAAAATACCGAGCAGGCGGTTGTCGGCATCGACGATCGTGGTCATGCCAAGCCGCTTGCGCGACATCTCCAGCAGCGCCTCGCTGACCGTGGCGTCCGGGCCAACCTTCGGAATGTCGTCACCGGTGTGCATCAGCTGTTCGACGTGCAGCAGCAGGCGGCGACCGAGCGCTCCGGCCGGATGCGACAAGGCAAAGTCTTCGGCGGTGAAGCCGCGTGCTTCCAGCAGCGCCACCGCGAGCGCGTCGCCCATCGCCAGGGCGGCGGTGGTGGAGGCGGTCGGGGCCAAGCCAAGCGGGCAGGCTTCCTTGTCGACACCGACATGCAGATGGACATCGGCCGCTTTCGCCAGCGTCGAACCGGGCCGCCCGGTCAGCGCTACCAAGGGCACGCCACGCCGCTTGATGACCGGCAGCAACATCAGGAGCTCGTCGGTCTCGCCCGAATTGGACAGCGCCAGCACCACGTCCTGGCTGGTGATCATGCCCAGATCGCCGTGGCTCGCTTCGCCCGGATGGACAAAGAAAGCCGGGGTGCCGGTCGACGCCAGCGTCGCAGCGATTTTGCCGCCGACATGGCCGGATTTGCCCATGCCGAGCACCACCGTACGGCCTTTGCAGGCGAGCAGTAGCCGGCAGGCAGCGGCGAAATGGTCGTCCAGCCTCGCCCGTAGCTTGGCGATGGCGTCAGCTTCGATGTCCAGTACGGCGCGGCCCAAGGCCAGAAAATCGGTCTGATGCGGCATGTCGGCAGTCGGCATCCCAGGCCCGTCGGGGCGTTATGCAAAAGCAGGGCCGTCAGTATATCAGCGGCATCCGGGCCGGCGTCGATTCAGGTGTGATTCAGCGCCAGCCGGCACACTGACCGCACCCTTTGACAGCAACCGGTTCAACAGTGGCCAAGAGCTCTGACCATAAAACGGGTAAAATACGCCGCTTTGCCGCCCCGGGCGGCTCCGATACCGGCGTCAGCCCCCGACACAGCATGACAACAATGACGAGTGACAATCTGGTGGAAGTGCGCGGTCTGCACTTCGCCCGCGGCGAGCGGGTGATTTATGACGGCATCGATTTGGACATCAAGCGCGGCAAGGTCACTGCCATCATGGGGCCGTCCGGCACCGGCAAGACCACCCTGCTGCGGCTGATCGGCGGCCAGCTCAAGCCCAGCGCCGGCAGCATCCGCTTTGATGGTGTGGAGGTGCCAACGCTGGGCCGCAACGAGCTGTTTGCGCTGCGTCGGCGCATGGGGATGCTGTTCCAGAGTGGCGCCCTGTTCACCGACATGAACGTGTTCGAGAACGTCGCGTTCCCGGTCCGTGAGCACCTGAAATTGCCGGAATCGGTGCTGCGGGCACTGGTACTGATGAAGCTCGAGGCCGTTGGCCTGCGCGGCGCCCGTGATCTGATGCCATCGGAACTGTCCGGCGGCATGGCACGCCGGGTCGCGTTGGCGCGCGCCATCGTCATGGACCCGGCCATGATCATGTATGACGAGCCGTTCACCGGCCAGGACCCGATCTCGATGGGCGTGCTGATCCAGCTAATACGGCTGCTCAATGATGCGCTTGGCCTGACGTCGGTGATCGTCTCGCACGACGTCGACGAAGTCTGCTCGATCGCCGATTACGCCTACATTATTTCCAACGGCCAAATCGTCGCCCACGGCACCCCGCAGGAGCTCGGTCGCAGCAACAACCCGCGCGTCAGCCAGTTCATGCAGGGCCTGCCGGACGGGCCGGTGCCGTTCCATTACCCGGCCCGGGCCTACAGCGACGATTTGCTGGAGGTGGCGGCGTGATCAGCAATCGTTTGCGGCAGTTGGGGGCCAATACCCTCGACATGTTTGCCACCAGTGGTCGCGCCGGCATGGTGCTCGGCCGGGCGCTGGCCGGTACGTTCAGTATTCGTCGTGGCGGCAGTCTGCTGCTCAAGCAGCTGTATCAGGTCGGCGTGCTCAGTCTGGCGATCATCGTGGTATCGGGCCTGTTCATTGGCATGGTGCTCGGCTTGCAGGGTTACACCATCCTGGTCGACTACGGCGCCGAGGCGAGCCTTGGCCCTATGGTGGCGCTGAGTCTGGTTCGTGAACTCGGTCCCGTGGTTGCAGCCTTGCTGTTCGCCGGTCGCGCCGGTTCGGCACTGACCGCCGAAATCGGTTTGATGAAAGCGACCGAGCAACTCTCCAGCATGGAGATGATGGCGGTTGATCCGCTGCACCGCATTGTCGCGCCGCGGCTCTGGGCCGGATTGATTGCACTGCCGCTGCTGACCGCGATTTTCAACGTGGTCGGCGTTTATGGCGGTTATCTGATCGGTGTCGAATGGTTGGGCGCCGATTCCGGTGGCTTCTGGTCAGCGATGCAGGCCGCGGTGGATTTTCACGATGACATCCTGAACGGTGCCATCAAGAGCGTGGTGTTTGCTTTCGTCGTGACCTGGATCGCCGTGTTCCGCGGTTACGATTGCGTGCCGACTTCGGAAGGCATTGCCAACGCGACCACGCGCACCGTCGTGCACTCGTCGCTGGCGGTGCTGGGTCTGGATTTTGTTTTGACAGCTTTGATGTTTGGAGAGATCGGTTGATGGATATGCGTCGAGTGGAAATTCTGGTCGGTGTCTTTGTGGTCGCCGGCATTGCGGCAATGATCGCGCTGGCGCTGAAAGTCAGCAGCATCAACCGGCTGACCGGTGACAGCACCTATCGGGTGTATGCCAAGTTTGAAAATATCGGTGGCCTGAAAGTGCGCTCGCCGATCAAGGTCGGCGGCGTGGTGGTCGGTCGCGTCGCCAACATCAGCCTGGACGCGCAAAGCCTGACGCCGATGGTGGAAATGGCGATCAGCGAGGAATTCAAGTCGTTCCCGATCGACACCTCGGCCAAGATCAATACCGCCGGCCTGCTTGGTGAGCAGTACATCGCGCTGTCGGTCGGCGGCGAGGAAGACGTGCTGCGCGATGGCGACAGCGTGGCCGAAACCCAGTCCGCGCTGGTGCTGGAAGAGCTGATCGGCAAATACCTGTTTGCCGACAAGAAACCCGAATAACTGCAGATTGAAAAGTCACTGCAGATTGAAAACCTACCACCCCAACGGAAACGAGGTGCGCGTATGTTGAAACCCATTTTGCTGGCGGCGTCTTTGCTGTGCAGTGCTGTGTTTGCTGGCCAGACACCGGATGCGGTTATCCGCTCGGCGACCGATGCGATGACCACAAGGCTGACGGCTGACAAGGCCAAGATCGTCGCGTCGCCGGCCCATGTCGAAACCATTGTCCGCGAACTGGTGTTGCCGCATGTCGATACCGATGCGGTCGCGCGCCGGGTGCTCGCCAAACACTGGAAAACCACCAACCCGGATCAGCAGCAGCGCTTTACCAGTGAGTTTCAGGCCTACCTGATTCGCTTCTACGCCAAAGCGTTTGCCAATTACGACGGCGAGCAGATCAATGTGATCGGCAACCCGGAAGTCGATGCCCGCGGCAACGCCACGGTGAAAACCGAAATCCTGCGCAAGAACGGCCAACCGATTCCGGTGGATTACCGGATGTCGCAGGTTGGTGACAGCTGGAAAATGTACGATGTCGTCATCGAAGGCATCAGCCTGGTACAAAGCAAGCGTGACGAATTCGGCCCGCTGATCACCGGCAAAGGCATCGACAAGGTGATTGCTGATCTGGCCAGCGTCAACGCCAATGCCAGCGCCCAGCCGGGGTCGCCAAAGTGACCCTGACTAAAGTGACCCTGGCCGAGGTAGCGAGTGGCCAATGGCGGCTGACCGGTGAGCTGACCTTTGCGACGTGCGCGGACAGCTGGTCGCCGTTGCTGGCGTGCTTGCAGGGCAATGCGGTCAAGCTCGACGTGGCTGGCCTCATCCGGGTCGACAGCGCCGGTTTGGCAACGCTGGTGGCCTGGCTGGCGGAAGCCCGCCGGCGTCAGATCAGCGTCGAGCTGCTTGGCGCCAACGAACAATTGCTGCAGCTTGCCCGCGTCGGCGGGGTCGATACCGTGCTACCGTTGCACTGGCAGGCCGACGTCGCGGTCAACGGCTGACCGGCGCTTGACCGGTGCCGGGCATGGCGGTTTTTTTCAAACAGAAACAGGACAGCAGCGAATGGCAGTAACGGTAGAAGCCCTGAAGGCGCGCTTGCAGCAAGCGTTTGCCGGCGAACAGGTTGACGTCAGCGGCGATGGTTACCATTTTCAGGTGACTGTCATCAGCGAGCGTTTTGCCGGTTCGCGCGCGGTGCAGCGCCAACAACAAGTTTATGCTGCCGTCCAGGATTGGATTGCCAGTGGTGAATTGCATGCGCTCAGCATGCGCACCTTCACACCAGCGGAATGGGTTACCGCCAGTTCAGCTGGCTGATTGCAGCAAGTGGAAGTTTCATGCAAAAACTCGTGATTGACGGCGGCGTCCCCTTGCATGGGGACGTTCGCATTTCCGGCGCCAAGAATGCGGCCTTGCCGATTCTGTTCGCGACCATTCTGGCCGACGGTGAAGTCGAGCTCAGCAATGTGCCTCACCTCAATGACATCACCACTACCATTGCCTTGTTGAGCCGGCTCGGCCTCAAGATCACGGTCGATGAACAGATGCGGGTGCTGGTCGATGGTCGCTCCATTGATCATTTCGAAGCGCCGTATGATCTGGTCAAGACCATGCGGGCCTCGGTGCTGTGTCTCGGCCCCTTGCTGGCGCGGTTCGGCCAGGCCGATGTGTCGTTGCCAGGCGGTTGCGCCATCGGCGCGCGGCCGGTCAACCTGCATATCCAGGGCCTGCAGCAAATGGGTGCCGAGATCACGGTCGAAGGCGGTTATATCCGCGCCCGTAACCCGGCAGCCAATAATGGCCGATTGAAAGGCGCGCACGTGTTTTTTGATCTGGTCAGTGTCGGCGCTACCGAAAACATCTTGATGGCGGCGACACTGGCTGACGGCACCACCGTTATCGAGAACGCGGCGCGCGAACCGGAAGTGGTCGATCTGGCCAACTGCCTGATTGCGATGGGCGCCAAGATCGAAGGCGCTGGCACGTCCACCATTACCGTGCACGGTGTCGAACGTCTGCACGGTGGTCGTTATGCGGTGCAACCGGATCGGATCGAAACCGGCACCTATCTGGTGGCGGCGGCGATGACCGGCGGCAAAGTGCGCTGCACCCATACCGATGCCCATATTCTCGATGCAGTATTGCAAAAACTGAAGGAAACCGGCGCCAAGATCGACGTCGGGCCGGATTGGATTGCGCTCGATATGCAGGGCAAACGACCGAAAGCGGTCAACATTTCCACGTTGCCGTATCCCGGTTTTCCGACCGACATGCAGGCGCAGTTCTGCGCCTTGAATGCCATCGCCGAAGGCACCTCGACCATCACCGAAACGATATTCGAGAATCGCTTCATGCACGTGATGGAGATGCAGCGGATGGGGGCGCATTTTGATGTCCAGGGCCATACCGTGGTGGTGCACGGCGTCAATCAATTGACCGGTGCCGCGGTGATGGCGACTGATCTGCGCGCCTCGGCCTCGCTGGTGTTGGCAGCGCTGGTGGCGAAAGGCGAAACCACCATCGAGCGGATTTATCACATCGATCGCGGTTACGAGCATATCGAACAGAAGTTGCAGGGATTGGGTGCCCGGATTCGGCGGGTCAGCTGATTTCCGTTCCGCGTCTGAAAATAAACGCCCGCTTTCGCGGGCGTTTATTTTTTCATGGCTGATGTCATTCGCCGTCCGGTGGTCGCGCCGGATCGGCGCCGCGTTCGCTGACAATGACCGGCACATCTTGGCTGACATTGCCGCGCCAGATGCGCAGCGTGATGGTGCTGCCGGGCGCGCTGTCGGCAATGCGCCGCAAGAGCTCGGTGACGCCGCCGATCAATTCGCCATTGACGTGGGTGATGCGATCACCCGGCTGCAGACCGGCTACCGCGGCCGGGCCGTTGGGTGACACTTCATCGATGCGAACGGCGTTGAGGAATTTGTCGTCGTGATCGTCACTGCGGATCTCATTGGCCGAGCCACTGCCGACAAAGCCAATGGAGCCGCGAATGACCCGGCCATGGGCGAGAATCTGTTCGATGATGGTTTCGGCGTATTCGGCCGGAATGGCAAAGCCGATGCCTTGCACGCCAAGCTGGGCCGGCAACACTTCCGAATTGACCCCGACCCATTCGCCGCGGGCATTGACCAACGCACCGCCGCTGTTGCCGCGATTGATCGCCGCATCGGTTTGAATCAGGCGGATAAAGCCGCGTTCCAGTCGTTCGGTGGCGCTGACGATGCCGACGGTGACCGTTTGGCCAAGCAAAAACGGGTAGCCGATGGCGAGCACGACATCGCCAACCCGGGCCGCGCGCACTGGCTTGGCGATGGCCGGCAACTTGTCGGCCTTGACCCGCAACAGCGCCAGATCGGTGGCCGGATCGGCGCCGATCACATCCGCGCGCAAGGTGCGGCCATCGCGCAACTCCACCGCAATGGCTTCGGCCTGCCGGATAACATGGAAATTGGTGATGATGAGGCCGTCCTGACGCCAGATGACGCCGGAGCCGAGGCCGACCGAGACCCGGTTACCGCCAGTGGCCGGCTTGCTGGCGATGGCGGTGCGGATGCTGACGACGGAGGGCGCCGCCGCCGCGACGGCATCGGCATAACTGAACGGCAGGCGCGGGCCGGTGAGCGGCTTGCTGTCGGAAATGGCAGCGGCAGACTTTGCCGGCAGCTGCCACTGTTGCCACTGCCATTGCAGCAGCAGCGTCAGCGCCGCCGCCAGCAGGCCGACGCCTGTCGCCGTCAGAATCATGCGCCACCATGCCGTCATCTTGGTTCCTTTGCCGGGTCAGCCGTTGCCCGTCAGCGAATTATGGCCTGTGTGGGCAGCGGAGTCGGCCGCACTGTAGCACGGCCGACCCGCGTTGCTGCGACGCAAGGTAATCTGAACCGCGTCGTCGCTATTTCAGAATGACCATGTAACTGGTGTCGTCACGCACGATGTTCAGCGGCAACACCCGTTGGCCTTCGGCCAGCTCCTTGAGCGTGTTCAGATCATCAATGCGATAACGGCCGATGCCAATGATGCGATCGCCGGCGCCAAGGCCAAATGCGGCCGCGCGCGAGCGCCGGTTGACGTCCAGAATCTCGACGCCAGCCGGTTCGCCGCGCTGCAGGTGATTGCGCAGCTGCACACCATCCAGCAGCGGGTGGATCTTGGCGCCATCCAGACGTGCAGTTTGCTGACTCGACAGCCGTGCTTGTACCGTCAGGCGGCGGTTGTCGCGCAGCAGTTCCAGCGTGACATTGCTGTCGGCCGGTAGCAGGCCCAATTGATTGAACAAATCGGCGCGATTGCGCACCGGCTTGCCGTTGAGCCCGGTGATGATGTCGTACGGCTTGATACCGGCTTTATCAGCCGGCGAGCGGTCGCTGACTTCAGTGACGATCACGCCGTGGTGCTGGTTAATGCCGAGCGCTTCGGCCAACTCTCGGTTCATGTCGTTGCCGCTGAAACCGAGCGCGCCGCGGCGCACTTCGCCGTGTTGCACCAGCTGCTGTTGAATGCTGGCCGCGAGGTTGATCGGAATGGCAAATCCGATGCCGATATTGCCGCTGCCGCCGGGCGAGACAATGGCGGTGTTGATGCCGACCAGTTCGCCGCGCAGGTTTACCAGCGCGCCGCCGGAGTTGCCGGGGTTGATCGCGGCGTCGGTCTGAATGAAATTTTCGTATTGCTCGATGCCAAGTCCCTGCCGGCCAAGGCCGCTGACAATGCCGCTGGTGACGGTATGGCCAAGGCTGAACGGGTTGCCGATGGCCACGACAAAATCGCCGACGCGCAGCTTGTCGGAATCGGCGAGCGGTGCCGCGGTCAGATTGCGTGCTTCGACTTTCAGCACGGCGACGTCGGTGTCATCGTCGCTGCCGACCAGCGTCGCTTTCAATTCGCGGCCATCAAACAGGGTGACGGTGATTTCATCGGCATTGGCGATGACGTGGTGATTGGTCAGCACATAACCGCGCTGGCTGTCGACGATGACGCCGGAGCCGAGACTGCTGACTTTGCGTGGCGGCCGCTTGTACAGGCGACCGAAAAACGGATCACGTAGCACCGGGCTTTCAATGGTGGCGCTGGTCGAGATGTTGACCACGGCCGGACTGATTTTTTCCAGCATCGGCGCCAGGCTGGGCAATGCCTGGCCATCGACAGCGGCGGGCAAAGCGGCGGCCGACAGCGGGCCGGTAGGAATGGTCAGGGTAGCGAGTGCCGCCAACGTGATGGCAAGCAAGCGGGTGCCGCGCATGCGATCTCCTTGAGCAGTCGAAACGAGGCCGTGGCGCGGAGCCAAAAAGGGCGGGAACCGGCCAGAAAAACGGCGAACGGCACCGAAGTGCCGTTCGCCTCAGATGGGGGCGCTGCGCAAAGGTTCAAGCCGCGAAGGCATTCGCTGCAGCAAGCTGATGGTTGCTGGCGGACTTTGTGCTACGCCCGGACTGTGACCGCTACAGATCGGTTCAGGCGTACGAGTGCTCGTCGTAATGGCCGCTGCGCCGGATCGCCGGGTAATCCTTCGGTGCTTCCAGCACGCCGTAATCCGGTAGCGGGCAGGCCGCTGCCGAGGCCAGCGCCGGACCGCCGCGGCCGCTCCAGCCGCCGACCAGCCGTGCCGACCATTCCGGGTTGGCGTCTGCGGCAGGTGCTTGATCGGTGATGCGGCGCGCTGGCGTGACCGTGACAAGCCGTGGTGCCGGTGCGCTTGCGGCCGTTGAGGTGAGCCCGGCCACAACCGGTTCGGGGCTGAGCAGGTGCTCGGCGCTGCTGCGCAGTTTGCGCTGCAACTCGTCATACGCGTTCGAGACCTGCCGCAATTCGGTCTGGACATCGCTGACAAACCGGCTGGTTTCGCGCTGCTGCCGGTCGAGCTCGCCCTGCTTGGCATCCAGCTGCCGTTGCAGTCGGTGCAAAGCGCGGCCATTCGGTGAAGTGCGCCGACCGAGCAGGAAACCAGCAATCCCCATGACAACCATCATTACCAAGAACAGACGCAGGTCCATGATCCACCTCGCTTTGAACGTCAGCGCACTCCGTACGCTTCTGTTCCCAGTATAGAAAACGAAGCTGAACTTTTCGTGACCGAAAACCGGTCAATCACTGTGCTGGGCGAGCGCTTTGTGCTGTGCGAAAATCGCCATCCCTGTTGTCAGCCAAACGCCCACCGTGACCGCTTCTGCCGAGACTTTGCATCTGATCGATGGCCCGACCGGGCCGCTGGAACTGCGCGTACTGTCCGCCGAGGGCGAACCGCGTCGGATCGCGGTGGTCTGCCATCCGCATCCCTTGCACGGCGGTACGATGGACAACAAGGTGGTCTATACCTTGACCCGCACGCTGGCGGCGCGCGGTGCCATGACGGTGCGGTTCAATTTTCGCGGGGTCGGCAAAAGCGCGGGCGTGTTCGATCACGGCAACGGTGAGCAGGCCGATCTGGATGCCGTGGTGACCTGGTTGCGGGCACAACCACAGGCGGCCGGTTTGCCGCTGTGGCTGGCGGGTTTTTCGTTCGGCTCGTTTGTCTCGGCGATCAGTGCCAACCGAGTTCACGCCGAGCAATTGATCAGCATTGCGCCGCCGGTGCAGCGTTTCGATTTTGATCACCACCCGTTGCCGACCTGTCCGTGGTTGTTGGTGATGGGCGACGCTGACGAAGTGGTTGCGCCGCAAGCGGTGTTTGACTGGGCCGCCGGGTTGCCCGGCAATGCCCGGATGATCCGCATGGCCGGCGCCGGCCATTTCTTCCACGGCCGGCTGGTCGAACTGCGCGAACAATTGGAAGCTGCGCTGCCGGCCTGATCTTTCTTCACAACGGATGCCTTTCGTACCATGGCCCAGACGCCTGTTTTGCAGCGCTACCGCGAAGATCTCCAACACGGTCGGCGCCGCCCCGATGCGGCACAAGAAAAAGCGGTGCAGGCGCTGTCGCAGCTGCAGCGCGAGCTGCTGGGACAAACGCGCGATCGCTCGTGGCTGAGCCGCTTGCTTGGCGGCAAGTCGGCGCCGGTGCGCGGCCTATACATGTGGGGCGGTGTCGGTCGTGGCAAAACCTATTTGATGGATCTGTTTTTCGACAGCCTGCCGTTTGCCGAAAAGCAGCGGCTGCATTTCCACCGCTTCATGCACTGGCTGCACGCCGAACTGAAGCGGCGCAAGGGCGAAGCCAACCCGCTGTCGGCGATTGGTGCCGAACTCGCCGGCAAAACCCGGGTGCTCTGCTTTGACGAGTTCTTCGTCACCGACATTGGTGACGCAATGCTGCTTGCCGGTTTGCTGGAAGCCATGTTTGCCAATGGCATGACCCTGGTCGCGACCTCGAACATCCCGCCGCAGAAGCTGTATGAAAACGGTCTCGCCCGCGACAATTTCCTGCCGGCGATTGCCTTGCTGGAGCAACACTGCACGGTGCTCAATGTCGACGGTGGCACCGACTACCGGCTACGCGATTTGCAGCAGCACGGGGTTTATCTCAGCCCGGACGATGCCACCGCCGAGCTGGTGCTTAGCCAGCGCTTTGCCAGCCTGTGTGGCCATGAGCACCAGACCGAGCCGCTGACCGTCAATGATCGCGCCATTCACGTTCGCCGCTGGGGCGATGGCGTCGCCTGGTTCGATTTCGCCGCCCTCTGCGAAAGCGCCCGGGCGCAGGCCGATTACATCGAACTGGCCCGGATTTTCCCGAACGTGCTGGTGTCCGGGGTGCCGCAGTTGGATGGCTCGCGCGATGACGCCGCCCGTCGGTTCATTTCGCTGGTCGACGAGTTCTACGAGCGCAAGGTCAAGCTGACCCTGGCGGTCGCTGTGCCGCTGGCTGAGTTGTATCGCGGCGAACGCCTGGCATTTCCGTTCGAGCGGACCCGCTCGCGGTTGCAGGAAATGCAGACCGCCGCCTACCTTGGTGCGGCGCATCTGCCTTAAGCCTGTGTGGGGCAAAGGATTTTTGCCGGCGCATTCGCCGGACCGGAACGCTCTTGCTAGAATCCTTTGACGTTGATCGTCAGAAACAGGCGTTCCGGAGCGCCGACCCGCCATGAAGAAAGCCGTGCGACTGCTGTTCACGCTGCCTTGCCTGCTGGCGGGGTTGGCCGTGGTTGCCGCCGAAGAGGACTATCAGCGGGCGTTGAAGCTGGTCCAGCAGGGCCAGATCAAGGCGGCGCAGGCGCCGCTCGAAAGCTATCTCAAGTCGGCACCGCAGGAGCTGCGTGGCCGCTTTCTGCAAGGCGTGATCCTGATCCAGCTCGGCAAGCTCACTGAAGCAACCCGGCTCTATCAGGATCTGATCGAAGAATTCCCGCAGCACCCCGAGCCATTCAACAACCTCGCCGTGCTGTACGGCATGCAGGGCCAGTACGACAAGGCCCGGGCGGTGCTGGAAATGGCACTGCACACCCATCCGAGCTATGCCGTGGCGTACGAAAACCTGGGTGATGTCTATTCCCGGATGGCGTCGCAGGCTTACGAAAAGGCGCTGCAGCTCGATAACAAGAAGCCGGCCAAAGAACCCAACCTGAAGCTGTTGAACGAGCTGCGCTCGGCACCGGCGCCGCAACCGGTGGTCCGTATCGCCGATGCCGGCAAAACCACCGAACCGGCGGCAACCGAACCGACCAGCACGCCGGCCGATGCGGTGGCGCCGTTGCAACCGGCGGTCGAGCAGGCCTTGAAGGCGGTCAGCGATTGGGCGGCAGCCTGGTCCAGCAATGATGTGGAGCGCTACTTTGCCGCCTACGCCAGCGATTTTCAGCCCTCGGACGGCAGCAGCCGCGCCGAGTGGGAGGTCACGCGCCGCAGCCGCATCGCCAAACCGCGCAAAATCGCCGTTCAAGTGCTGCAACCCAGCGTCCGGCCGTTGGATGATGGACGCATGCAGGTCAGTTTTCGCCAGCACTACCGTTCCGGCAACTTCGAAGAAGTGGGCAACAAGACCCTGATACTGGTAAAAAGCGCGGACCGTTGGCTGATACAACAAGAACGTACTGGTAACTGATGCGCCGTCTGTTTGCTTGGCTGCCCGGCTTCCTGCTCGGCAGCAGTCTGTTTATCCCTGTTTCCGCGCTGGACCGGATCGAACGGCCGTCGCCGGCCCCCGCTGGCGGCGCGCTGGACAATGCGGCCGTCGCGTCGCTGTCGGTGGTGCGCCCGGAACCGGACACGCCGTCAGTGGAGAGCCTGTTGCTGGCGCCGTTGCAGGCCCTGCAGCAGGGCGGCGATCTCGGCTCCGCCATTGCCCAAATCGACAGCGTTATTGCCCGGCACCCCAACTTCCGCCTTGCTCATCTCATCAAGGGCGATTTGTTGTTGGCGCACCGACAGCCGCTCGACGCCATCGGCGCCGGCGCGCCGCGGGCCGAACCGCTGCAGGATTTGCGCGACGAAGCGGTGGCCCGGCTGACCCGTCAGCAGACCGAGCGGCCGCATGACCGGGTTCCGAAATACCTGCTGCAACTGACGCCGGAACAGCGCCATGCCTTTGTGATCGACATCGATCACGCCACCCTCTATGTCTTTGAGAACCGCGATGGCGTGCCGGTCTACGTCACCGATTTCTACATCAGCCACGGCAAGAACGGCGCCGACAAACTGAAGGAAGGTGACAAGCGCACGCCGCTCGGCGTCTACCACATCACCAAGGCCCTGCCGGGTCAGAAACTGCCGGACTTCTACGGTCCCGGCGCCTACCCCATCAATTACCCGAACGAGTGGGACCAGCGGGAAAACCGCGACGGCTACGGCATCTGGCTGCACGGCACCCCGAGCGATACCTACAGCCGGGCACCGCGTGCCAGCGATGGCTGTGTGGTGCTGGCCAATCCGGATTTCGAGGCGCTCGGCCAGTTTGTCGATGTCGGGACGACGCCTGTGATCATCGCGCCGCATGTTGAATGGGTCGACAGCGTCGGTCGCGAGCAATTGCGCGCCGAGCTGCTGGGCCAAGTGGAGAGCTGGCGCAGCGACTGGCAAAGCCGGGATGTCGAGCGCTACCTGCAGCACTATGGCCAGAGCTTTTCGGACGGCAAGCAGGATCTCGGCAAGTGGGCCAGCCGCAAGCGTCAGGTCAACGAAGGCAAGACCTGGATTGAGGTCGATCTGGTCGGGGTCAGCGCGTTCCTGCACCCGGGCCGGGACGATTTGGCGGTGGTCCACTTCGAGCAGGATTACCGCAGCAACAACCTCAGCAACCGGATGAAGAAGCGGCAGTACTGGCAGCGTGAAAACGGCCAGTGGCGGATTGTCTACGAAGGCTGAGTCGCCTGCGCTCCGCGCGGTCGGAAAACACAAACGGCGCCTTGCGGCGCCGTTTGCACAGGAACGGGGGGGATTAGGCCACCATTTCCTTCATCTTCTTCAGCGGGCGAATTTTCAGCACGGTCTTGGCCGGCTTGGCCTTGAACATGACTTCTTCACCGGTGAACGGGTTGATGCCTTTGCGGGCCTTGGTGGCCGGCTTCTGCACGCAGGTGATTTTGAACAGGCCCGGCATGACGAATTCGCCAGCGCCTTTCTTGTCGATGTGACGGTCGATCAGGTCAGCCAGGCCGTCCAGCACGGCGCTGACTTGCTTGCGGTTCAGTTCGGTCGATTCAGCCAGCGAGGTGACGATCTGGCTCTTGCCGTACTTGGTCGAGATAGGGCCTTTGCTAGCAAGGGCCGGCTTGGCGGCGGCTTTTTTGGCGGGGGCTTTCTTGGGGGCGGCCTTCTTGGCCGGGGTCTTCTTCACTGCTTTGGTCGCTTTCTTGGCAGCCATGGGTGAGCCTCGTTTGTTATGTCCTGACAGCACCAATTGCGGTTTTTCCCGGGAAATTCCGGTGATCACGCAATCTTGAACGCCGTTGTAGCGAAAAAAATCCGGCAAATAAAGGCTTTTTTGCCATTTGCCACGAAAAAAGTCCGATATTTCCGTACCTTGGCGGCCAAAGCCCCCTTCTGGACCAGGAAAAGACGGTTCACCCTTGATCTTGGCTCGAACCGGCGCGTAGAATGCGCGCCCCTGTTTTGTCGAAACAGCCTGTTTTAGATCGCACCCCTTGTGGAGCTAGTTAAATGAAGACCGTCAGTGCCAAGCCGGAAACCGTCAAGCGCGACTGGTACGTCGTAGACGCCAGTGGCAAGACGCTGGGCCGTCTGGCCACCGAGCTTGCACGCCGTCTGCGTGGCAAGCACAAGGCCGAGTACACCCCGCACGTCGATACCGGCGATTACCTCATCGTGATCAATGCCGAGAAAGTGGCTGTAACCGGCCGCAAGTGGACCGACAAGAAATACTATGACCACTCGGAATACCCGGGCGGTATGCGCGAAACCGCGTACAAGGACATGGTCGTTCGTCACCCGGAAGAGATCATCGAGCGCGCCGTCAAAGGCATGCTGCCGAAGAACCCGCTGGGCCGCGCCATGTACCGTAAGCTGAAAGTTTATGCCGGTGCGAACCACAAGCACGAGGCACAACAGCCGAAAGTGCTGGATATCTGAAGTCCGGATACAGAGTTAGGAACCGACCATGGCATTGCAACAGAACTACGGCACTGGCCGCCGCAAAAGCGCCGCCGCTCGTGTTTTCCTGCGTCCGGGCAAGGGCAACATCACGGTCAACGACCGTAGCCTCGACGTCTTCTTCGCCCGCGAAACCTCGCGGATGATCGTTCGCCAGCCGCTGGTGCTGACCGACATGGTCGACAAGTTCGACGTGTTGGTTAACGTCGAAGGCGGTGGTGGTACCGGCCAGGCCGGCGCCATTCGTCTGGGCATCACCCGCGCCCTGATGGAATACGATCCGACCCTGCGTAGCGCCCTGCGCGCTGCCGGCTACGTGACCCGCGACGCCCGCGAAGTCGAGCGTAAGAAAGTCGGTCTGCGTAAAGCCCGTAAGCGTCCGCAGTACTCGAAGCGTTAATCCGCTTCGGGCATCCGCCCGGTCGCATACGCAGCAACAAAAAGCCCGTTTCGACGGGCTTTTTGCGTTTTCTCGCTGATCCTGCCCGGAAACCGCCGGGACGAATGCGAAAGCTTCGCAAGCAGCTGTTTTCGCGGAACTTCTTGTCCCTTATTCCTTGTCGCTACCGGGGCCTTTCCACTATCATTGCGCATCTTTTTTGCCGGGCTTTTCCGGGGCGTTTGCATGCGTCTCGGTCGAGGCCGGTGCAATCTGCTTTCGTTTTTCGATTGGGGAGACCAGCTGCAATGGCTGAGCAAAAAGACGGTGTCGATCTGGGCCGTCGCCGCGTCCTGACCTGGGCCACTGCCGCCGTTGGCGCAGTCGGAGCCGGTTTTGTCGCGGTGCCGTTCATCAAGTCCTGGATGCCTAGCGCCAAGGCGCAAGCGGCCGGTGCGCCGGTCGAGGTTCCGAATATCAACAAGCTGCTGGAAGGCGAGGGCATGACAGTGATGTGGCGCGGTCAGCCAGTGATGGTCGTGCGCCGTTCGCAAGCGTCGATCGACAGCCTGGCCGGTCTTGCCACCGAATTGCGTGATCCGAATTCGGAAGTGGTCGAGCAGCAGCCGAGTTATGCCCAGAACGGTACCCGCTCGATCAAGCCGGAGTATCTGGTGGTCATCAACCAGTGCACTCACCTCGGTTGCTCGCCGACCTTCAAGCCACAAGTCGAAGCCGATTGGGCCGGCGGTTTTTACTGCCCGTGCCACGGCTCCAAGTTCGACATGGCAGGCCGTGTCTATCAAGGTGTGCCGGCCCCGACCAATCTCCGCATTCCGCCGCACATGTACACCGGTGAAAACACGCTGGTGATCGGCGTTGATGAGCAAGGAGCCGCATGATGGCTGCTGAACAAAAACCAGAAAAGAATTTGCAGGACTGGGTCGACAACCGTTTCCCGTTGACGGAAACGATGGAGTACCACGTCACCAAATATTACGCGCCGAAAAACTTCAACTTCTGGTATTTCTTCGGCTCGTTCGCGCTGCTGGTGCTGGTCAACCAAATCCTGACCGGCATCTGGCTGACCATGTTCTACAACAACTCGGCGGAAGGCGCTTTCGCTTCGGTCGAGTACATCATGCGCGATGTCGAATGGGGTTGGTTGATTCGCTACATGCATTCGACCGGCGCGTCGTTCTTCTTCATCGTCGTCTATCTGCATATGTTCCGTGGCATGATGTACGGGTCCTACAAGAAGCCGCGCGAGCTGCTCTGGATCATCGGTATGGTGATCTTCCTGCTGCTGATGGCCGAAGCGTTCATGGGCTATCTGCTGCCGTGGGGTCAGATGTCGTATTGGGGCGCCCAGGTCATCATCAACCTGTTCGGTGCCATTCCGTTCGGTATTGGTGATGCGCTGACGCTGTGGATCCGGGGTGACTACGTCATCTCCGGTGCGACCCTGAACCGCTTCTTTGCGCTGCACGTGATCGCATTGCCGCTGGCGCTGTGCGCATTGGTGTTCATGCACCTGGTGGCATTGCACCATGTCGGTTCGAACAACCCGGATGGCGTCGAGATCAAGAAAGGTCCGAAAGATGCCAACGGCAACCCGGTTGATGGCATTCCCTTCCACCCGTATTACACGGTCAAGGATTTGTGGGGCGCTGCCGGTTTCCTGATGCTGTTCGTGACGGTGATTTTCTTCTTCCCGGACGGCGGCGGCTACTTCCTCGAAGCGCCAAACTTTGAGCCGGCCAACGCCATGAAGACGCCAGCGCATATTGCCCCGGTCTGGTATTTCGCCCCGTTCTACACGATTCTGCGCGCAGTCCCGGACAAGCTGATGGGTGTCATCGCAATGGGCGGTTCAATTGCGGTGTTGTTCGTCCTGCCGTGGCTGGATCGCAATCCGGTCAAATCGATTCGCTATCGCAGCTGGATCTACAAAGTTGCGCTGGCAGTGTTTGTGGTTGCCTTTGCAATTCTCGGCTACTTGGGTACCCCGCAAGAGATGACAGACGCCAAGCGGGTGATCGCGTTGGTGTGCACCATCGCCTATTTCGCCTTCTTCATTCTGATGCCGTGGTACACAAAACTGGATGCCGCAAGAAGCAAGCCGGTACCGGAACGGGTGAGCTGATATGAAAATCATCACGAAGCTGATTGTTGCTGTGGTCGCTGGCGCTGGTTTCCTGACCGGCGCGGCCTACGCTGCCGGTGGCGCACCGACCGAGAAGGCGCCAATTCAGCCCGACAACCTGAAGTCGCTACAAAATGGTGCGGCGCTTTACGTCAATTATTGTTACGGCTGTCATTCGCTGGAGTATCAGCGCTATGAACGCATGGCGAAAGATCTGAAGCTGGACACCGATGTCGTCATTGATAACCTGATGGTTACTGGCGAAAAAATCGGTGATCAAATGAAGATCGCGATGCGCAAGGAAGATGCGGCTGTCTGGTTCGGCACCGCGGCACCGGATTTGACGCTGGTGGCCCGTTCGCGTGGTGCCGACTGGATCTACAGCTACCTGAAAGGGTTCTACAAAGATCCGTCACGTCCGTATGGCGTCAACAACACCGTTTTCCCGAGCGTCGGCATGCCACACGTGCTGGAAGGGCTGCAAGGCCTGCAGGTGAAAACGGATGACGGCAAGCTGGAACTGGCGAGTCAAGGCAGCATGACCGTGGAAGAGTACGATAACGCAGTGCGTGATCTGACCAACTTCCTGCACTACGTCGGTGAGCCGGCCAAGGCCGAGCGAAAGTCTGTTGGCGTGTTCGTCGTGCTGTTCTTGATGGTCTTGTTCGGCGTGGCTTACTTGCTGAAGAAAGAGTACTGGAAAGACGTGCACGGTGCTGGCCACTGAGGTGGTTGCCGCAACGGCAAGGTGAACAAATGGCGGCCCTAGCGGCCGCCATTTGTTTTTGACCGTCGCACGGCCAGGAGAACACGATGACCGATTTCAAGATGAGCTCCAATCGACCGTATCTGCTGCGGGCGATGTACGAATGGATAATCGATAACCACTGCACACCACACCTGCTGGTGGATGCGCGCGACCCGCGGGTCAAAGTGCCGCGTGAACATGTCCGCGATGGCCAGATCGTCCTGAATATCAACCCGAGTGCGGTGGGGCAGTTTCATTGGGACAACGACCACATCGAGTTTTCGGCGCGCTTTGCCGGTGTGGCGCGCAGCATGTGGATACCGATGACAGCGGTGTTGGCGATCTACGCGCGCGAGAACGGTGAAGGCATGGCGTTCTCGGCCGAGTCGTCTGCGGATGACGAGCTGGACGAAGCCAATACTGAAGCCAATGCCGAAGCCAATACCGAAACAACGCCCCGCCCAGTTGATGCGGCTCTCACAACGGCTGAAACACCTGCGCCCGATGATCGGCCTCCGCCACCGAGCCCGCCGGCACCCGGCGGCCGTTCCCATCTCAAAGTGGTCAAGTAGCGGTGAAACAAACAAAAACGGCGCGTTCGAGCGCCGTTTTTGTTTGGGTCAAGATAACGCCTGCTGCTGCCGTTACCTGACGATACCGTGCAGCCGCTTAGTCGTTGTACTCAAACAGTTGAATCACCTTCTGCACACCGCCGGTGGCGCGGGCGATTTCGGTTGCGCGCGCTGCTTGCGCGCGCGAGATCA